>JANMXG010000039.1:0-8036 GCA_031394235.1 Betaproteobacteria bacterium | reverse complement strand
GGCGCATGGGGCGCCAGCATGGCTGAGGCGCACGCCGACGTGCAGTGGTCGCTGTCGATCGGCGCCCCTTGGCAGCCAACTTACGCCCAGCCCGCACCGGTCTACGTCCAGCCCGCACCGGTCTACGCACAGCCGGCACCGGTCTATGTCCGGCCAGCGCCGGTCTACTACGGAGCGCCGTTGGTCTACTACCGGCCGGCCCCGGTGTACGGCCGCCAAATACCGGTCTACGGTCAACGCTACGACGGCCGCTGGGACCGCGACGGCGACGGCATCCAGGACCACCACAGCCGCCACGATCGCCATGATGACCGCCGCTGGGACAGTGACCGCGACGGCGTGCCGGACCGCAACGACCGCTACCCCGGCAACCCCTGGCGCCGCTGAACGACCGGCGGCCACCAGGACGCAGCTTCCGCCCGGTCGGGCGTAGCAAGGTGCCGGACATACCTTTCGCGCCGGCATGCTTGAGCATGTTCATGACACGGGCGACATCGCGATGGGCGCGGGCGCTGTCTTGATGCCGTTGGGATCGCCCTCCACGACACCCGGTTGGTGGGGCTGACTGGGTTGTCCGCGCCTGGGGGTGGTCGCTGGGCGGGTGACAGCGGCTCTGTTGGGCCGAAACGACTGATCCGGCATCGTCAGTAACGGCTTCCCGGGTCGTGTCCAGGGTCTGTGGTGGGGCATGCGGCATCGGCTGTCGCTGGCCAAACGGACCCAACTGGGCGTCACGGACCTGTTCGCCTTGGGTTCTGCAACAGGTGTCCCCACCACGACCATCCGCACGCCGCTGGCGCAGGCCCGCAGGACCCTGGGCGACCCGTTGGTCAGGCGGTTGGACGGTGCGGCGATGCCGCAGCGCTGATCAACGATCCAGCCCGTACCAGAGGCCACCGCACAAGCCAAAAATGACGAGATCAAGTCGACCGATAGCGTCGGGCTGGGCGTGGCAGTGACCTGCAGAGACCGCCGGACGGTGTTGACGAGCCCCACCGCCTGCGCAGGAGGTTCATGGGCCTTTGATGACCTTGCCAGGGTTTTCGCTCGACTGGACGTGGTCACGGCACAGCCGGGCCGCTGTGTCATCTGGCCGGGTACCTGGCGGGTAGTGTTCTGGGGTACCGCGGCGACGGCCGTCACGCCAACCGCCGCTGCGTGGTGTGGTGCGGTGGCGTCAGCGGCCGGCCATAAACCCGGGGCGGCTCCGGCGATTGGATCACCTTGATGCGTTCGTTTGCGAACAGACGGGTTGGGCAGCGGCGCCTAACCTGCAAAGCGAGAGTGAGCCGGTGCTCGCCACATGACAGGGGAGCCGTGCGTGTCTTGGGTCAGTACCTTCCAACCACCGAGACCCGCGCTGTGCCATTGGCAGGGGCCGGCCGCACAGCGCACGTTGCGCCCGCAGTGCGCAGGCGACCACCCCAACGCATGTCGATTGCCGCACTTCCAATCGAGTGGCGGGGCGGTTACCGGCGACGAAATCGCCGACCGCTTGCGGCAGGTCATCAGCCAACCGGTCTCGTTGCTGGCGCGTTGGACCGTCGACAGGCAGGTGCTCACCTTCTCATGCTGCTCGGGCTTGAAGTTCCCGGTATTCCAGTTCGACTTCGTGCGGGGGTGCGTGCGCAGCGGCGTCGTGCGGGCCATGGCCGAGCTGTCTGGGGCTTTTATCGACGACGAGGTCGCGCGGTGGTTTGTTCAACCCAACGGCTGGTTGAGAGGCGCCACGCCGGCTGACTCGTTGGTGTGCTGCGCGCCGGCCGTGTTGGCCGCCGCCCGGGCCGATCGATTCCTGGCTAAGTGGTAGGCAGGCGGATCAAAGTGCCCAACCGGACCCCGCCCCCTACCGGGCGTCGGTCGGGTCCGGCGCCAAACCGGCCAGCGCGGCGTCCTTGATTTGTCGCTTCAAGATCTTGCCCGACGGCGTGCGGGGCAAAGGCGTGGGTGACAGCACGATGTGGCGCGGCACCTCAAAGCGCGCCAAACGGGCCGCCAGAAACTCGCGCAGCGCGGCGAGGTCGAGCCCGCTGCTGCCGTGGACCGTGGCGCCGACCTCCTCGCCCAGGCGATCGTCGGGCACTCCATAGACTGCCGCCTCGTGTACCTCGGGGTGCATCATCAGTGCCGCCTCGACCTGGCCGCAGCCGATGTTCTCGCCGCCCCGGATGATCAGGTCCTTGATGCGGTCGACGATGTAGACAAAGCCGTCGGTGTCGATCAGGGACACATCGCCGGTGCGAAACCAGCCGTCGTCAAAAACCGTGGCATTGACCTCGGGCCGCATCCAGTAGCCTGAAAAGACCGACGTGCCCCGCACCAGTAACTCACCGCGCTGGCCCGAGGGCAGCGTGTGGCCCAGTTCGTCAACCACTTTCAGGTCCAGCACCAGCGAGCAGCGACCCGAACTGGCTGGGTGGCTGAGGTAGTCCTCGCCGCCGATGCCTGCGCCGATCGCGTTAGTTTCGGTCATGCCCCAGCCGGTGTTGGGCAGGGCCTGCCCGAAGCTGGCGCCGATCTGCCGTACTTGCTCGGGCGCACGGGGTGCACCGCCGCCGCCCACGGTGAGCAGAGAGCTCAGGTCGAACCGGCCGCTGCGCGCCACCCGCACCAGATCGCCGGTCATCGCGGCGGGGGCGATCACCGACGACAGGCGGTCGCGCTCGATCAGTGCGGCCGCAGCCTCGGCGTCCCAGCGGCCCATGCAGACCAGACGGCGCTGCAGCCGGTAGCACGACAGGTAGACGGCATGCGAGCCGGTGACGTGAAACAGCGGCACGGCCAGCAGCGTGCCCGGCTGTGGCGCCTGGGGTGCGCTGCCAATCCGGCCGGGTGCCTGTGCCACAGTATCCAGCCCGGCCATCAACTCGCCGATGCTGCGGTCCAGTTCCCAGGACAACAAGGCGGCCAGGATATTGCGGTGGGTCGAAACCACGCCCTTGGGATGGCCGGTGGACCCGGAGGTGTAGAAGATTGTCGCGGCATCGTCGGGTAGGGTCGCGGCCGGCGGCATGGGCACCGCGCCCACGGACCGCAGCAGGTCGTCCAGTTGCCTGACACCGGGCGCGGTCGGGCTGGCGCGCACGGCGATCACCTGCAGGCCCGGCAGCGGCGGGCAGTGCGCAAGCCGGTCCAGCCGCTCAGGGTCGGCAAACAGCACCTTGGCGCCCGAATCACGCAGGCCGTAGGCCAGCTCGTCAGCCTGCCACAGCGCGTTCATCGCCACGGCGACAGCACCGACCGAGGTGATGGCGGTAAACGCCAGCACCCACTCGGGGTAATTGCGCATCGAGATGGCCACCCGGTCACCGGGCTGCACGCCGAGGTCGTGTATGAGCACATGACCGATGCGGCTGGCCTGCTGCCAGGCCTGGGCAAAGCTCAGGCGTTCGTCCTCGAAGGCGATGAAGGGCAGGTCACTGACGGTGTCGCTGTACAACGCACGCAGCGTGGCCGGCGCCTGGCTGAACATGCGCACGCTGCGGCCATTGACCAGCACGTCCTCCAGCGCATAGCGCTGGCCGCGCCCGGTCAGTGCGGCGATGGCCTGCTGGCGGGTCAGGGGGGTCATGGCTCAGCGCCCCTTGAAAACGGGTTCACGCTTGTCGACAAACGCGCGCGTGGCCTCACGGTGGTCCTCGGTCTGGCCGCAGTGAATGTGGTGGGTGGCCTCCAGGTCCATGCAGTCGTCAACATCGCCGGCCAGGGCGCGATTCAGGTTTTCTTTCATGTAGCGGTAGGCCACGGTCGGGCCCGCGGCCAGGCGCAGAGCGATCTGCTGGGTGCGGGCGGCCAGGTCGTCGGGCGCGCAGACCCAGTTGGCCAGGCCCAGGCGCAAGGCTTCGTCGGCGCTGACGCGGTCGGACAGAAAGTACAACTCGCGCGCCTTGGCGGTGCCCACCAGCTGCGTCAGAAAGTAGCTGCCGCCGTAGTCGCCCGAGAAGCCGACGCGCGCGAAAGCGGTGGTCAGGATGGCGTTGCTGGCCATGATGCGCAGGTCGCAGGCCAATGCCAGCGCCAGACCGGCCCCGGCGGCCGCACCCGGCAGCGCCGCCAGCGTGGGCTTGGGCATCTTGAACAGCTTGCCGGCGGTGGCGCGCTGGTTGATGCGCTGGCGGTGGATGGCCTCGTCGATGGTGTGCGCGCCGACAGTGCCGTCGCCTGCGGCGGCCATGCCCTTGACATCACCACCGGCGCAAAAGCCCTTGCCGGCACCGGTCAGCACGATGCACTTGACGGCGGGGTTCAGTTCAGCCGAGGCCAGTTGCTGCTGCAGCGCGGTGTTCATCTCGCGCGACATCGCGTTGCGGGCGTCAGGCCGGTTCAGGGTCAAGGTCAGCACACCGGCGTCCAGCATGGCGAGCAGATCGGCGGTGCCGGTGTCCAGGGGTATCGAAGGCATGGGGTGAGGCTCCGGTGGGTGTGGCAAGCGGTTGCAGGTGAAGTGTGATGGCAGACAACGCTGGCGGGCGGGCGTTTGCAGACGGGCGCCGGCAGCCAGGCGTTTGCAGTCGGGCGCCGACACGGCAGCTTGCCTCAGCCGGCTTACAACGCATGATCCGGGCTTCAGGCCCGGTGCGGAAGAAGGGTTGTCGGCAGGTTGGGCGACGCTGGGCCGGCACGGATCGGGATCGCTGCCCGCCATGCCGGCAAACACCGACGCTGCCCGCTGCCCGCCGCCCGCCGCCCGCCGCCCGCACGCGGGGCGCTAGCAGGGGTTTGCCCGGGTCGTCACCTGGCACGCGGTTTGCGTACCATTCTGAAGATTCCTGACCAAACGGTCAGCTTTTATGGTGCAGCCGGGCCACCCCCCGCCCGGGCCTTGCAGGAGCGCCCGCCCATGGCCATAGCCGGCCCCCCACCGTCGTTCACTGGCGCGACCGTTGCGCCAGCGGCTGCGCCGCCCAGCACTGCGCCCGACATCCGCCCGGCGCGCCTGCCCGCCGAGCGCTATGCCCAGGCCTTTGCCGACGCTGCGCCGCGCTACAGCCGCAGCCAGGCGCTGGTAGAGGCCGAGCGCTGCCTGTACTGTTTTGACGCACCGTGCACCGCGGCGTGCCCGACCGGCATCGATGTGCCCAGCTTCATACGACGCATTGCCGACGACAACCTGCGCGGTGCTGCCCGCACCATCCTGGAGTCCAACCCGCTGGGCGGCACCTGCGCCCGGGTCTGCCCGACCGAAGTGCTGTGTGAACAGGTCTGCGTGCGCACCGCGCAGCAAGGCAAGCCGGTGGAGATTGGCCGGCTGCAGCGCTTTGCGGTGGACGCCGTGATGGACCAGCCGATCAGCACGTTGCTGCCCCGCGTCGCCGCCTCGGGCCAGCGGTTTGCCGTGGTTGGCGCCGGCCCGGCCGGGTTGGCCTGCGCGGTGGGCCTGGCACGCCGGGGGCACCATGTCCATGTGTTCGATGCCCGGCCCAAGGGCGGTGGCCTCAACGAGTACGGGCTGGCCACCTACAAAACAGCCGGCAACTTTGCCCAGGTCGAGCTGGACTGGTTGCTGGGCATCGGCGGCATCACGCTGCACACCGGTTGGCGGCTGCAGGACGCCGCACAACTGGTCGCGTTGCGCGCCGACCACGCGGGGGTTTACCTGGCGCTGGGCCTGGACCGGGTACACGACCTGGGCGTGCCGGGCGAGCAGCTGACCGGCGTGCAGGATGCGGTGGCCTTCATCGCTGAACTGCGCCAGGCGCCTGACAAAGCCGCGCTGCCGATCGGCCGTCGGGTGGTGGTGATCGGCGGCGGCATGACGGCGGTGGACGCCGCGGTGCAAAGCAAGCTGCTGGGGGCTGACGAGGTGCACATGGTCTACCGCCGTGGGCCCGAGCAGATGGGCGCCTCACAGGCCGAACAGCACTGGGCGCTGAGTCACGGCGTCGTGCTGCACCATTGGCTGTCGCCCGAGGCCGTGCTGGGTGCAGGCGGCCATGCGGTGGGCGTGCGCTTTGCGCGCCAGCGCTGGGCTGGCGGGCGCCTGCAGGCCACCGGTGGGCACGAGACGATGGCCGCCGACATGGTGCTCAAGGCGATCGGCCAGCGACCCGATGACGCGCTGCTGGCCGCTACGGGGCTGGTGCTGCAAGGCGGGCGCATCGTCGCCGACGACGAAGGCCGCACCAGCGTGCCCGGCTTGTTTGCCGGCGGCGACTGCCGGCTGGGCGGGCGCGACCTGACGGTCGAGGCGGTGCAAGACGGCAAACGCGCCGCGCTGGCCATGCATGCTGCCTGGGCAGACCAGGCCCTGGCTGTCACCTGATCGCCCGATCGCGGATCGCCTGCCCGTCGAATCACCGATCGCCCGCCCGACCGTCCGCCCCACCGACCCCCCGACCGCCCGACCGCCCCGACCGCCCCGACCGACCGCCTCAAACCCAAGGACCGCAGCACCATGGCTGACCTCTGCACCACCTTTGCCGGCATTCGCAGCCCCAACCCGTTCTGGCTGGCCAGCGCACCGCCCACCGACAAGGCCTACAACGTCCACCGTGCTTTCGAGGCCGGCTGGGGCGGCGTGGTCTGGAAGACGCTGGGCGAGGAGGGCCCGCCGGTGGTCAACGTCAACGGCCCGCGCTACGGCGCGCTGCTCACACCCGACCGCAAGTTGCTGGGCTTCAACAACATCGAGCTGATCACCGACCGGCCGCTGCAGCAGAACCTGCGCGAGATCACAGACGTCAAACGGCTGTGGCCCGACCGGGCGATGGTGGTCAGCCTGATGGTGCCCTGCACCGAAGCCGCCTGGCAGGCCATCCTGCCGAGGGTCGAGGACACCGGCTGCGACGGTATCGAGCTCAACTTCGGCTGCCCGCACGGCATGAGCGAGCGCGGCATGGGCGCGGCGGTGGGCCAGGTGCCTGAGTACATCGAGATGGTCACCCGCTGGTGCAAGCAGCACAGCCGGCTGCCGGTGATCGTCAAGCTGACGCCCAACATCACCGACATCCGCCTGCCCGCCGCCGCTGCCAAACGCGGCGGGGCCGATGCGGTGAGCCTGATCAACACCATCAACTCGATCATGGGCGTAGACCCGGCCACCTTGACCATGAGCCCAGCGACGGGCGGCATGGGCAGCCACGGCGGCTACTGCGGCCCGGCCGTCAAGCCGATTGCACTCAACATGGTGGCCGAGATCGGCCGCTCGCCGGATACCGCCGGTATCCCCATCTCAGGGATAGGCGGCATTGGCACTTGGCGCGACGCGCTGGACTACATCGCGCTGGGCGCTGGCAATGTGCAGGTCTGCACCGCGGCGATGGTCTACGGCTTCAAGATCGTGCAAGAGATGGCCAGCGGCTTGTCGGACTACATGGACAGCATGGGCTTCCAGTCGATCGAGGACTTTCGCGGCCGCGCGCTGCCCACGGTCACCGACTGGCAATACCTCAACCTCAATGCCATCAGCAAGGCGAGCATCGATCAGAGCACCTGCATCGGCTGCGGCCGCTGCCACATCGCCTGCGAGGACACCTCGCACCAGGCCATCACCGCAACCAAAGACGGCCTGCGTCACTTCTCAGTCCGTGATGAGGAGTGCGTGGGCTGCAACCTGTGTGTCACCGTCTGCCCGGTGCCCGAGTGCATCACGCTGCGCAGCCTGGCGCCCGGCGAGGTGGACGCCCGCACCGGCCAGACTGTCAGCGCCAGCCCGGCCAACTGGACCGTGCACCCGAACAACCCGATGCGCAAACCCGTGCCGGCTTGACGGCCCGCCGCGCCCGCGCAACCATCCGCCTCATCCTGATTTGGAGCCCTCCCCATGACACCCCTGTTGATCCGAGGCGGCACCGTCGTCAATGCCGACCGTGAGTTCCGCGCCGATGTGCTGTGCGAGGGCGGCAAGATCGTCGCCGTGGGCGCCAGTCTGGCCCCGCCTGCGGGTTGCGAGGTGCTGGACGCCGGCGGCCGCTACGTCATGCCCGGCGGCATCGACCCGCACACCCACATGCAGCTGCCCTTCATGGGCACCGTCACGCAAGACGACTTCTACAGCGGCACGGCCGCAGCGCTGGCCGGCGGCACCACCAGCCTGA
>JANMXG010000038.1:0-19845 GCA_031394235.1 Betaproteobacteria bacterium | reverse complement strand
CGCTGCTCGGCCTTGGGCGGGCAGCCTTTCCAATGGCCTTGGGCGCCGGTGATCAGTCGGGCGATGAAGGCAAGCAACACGCCCATGGCGTCGGCGCGGGTCATGCCTGCAGTTTATGCCGCGCTGCCGCGGCGCTGGCCTGTGAGAATCGCGCACCCGCCGGGCAAGTGCCCCGCGCCACGGGCTGGCTGCAACGGCCGGGCTGCGCCAGGCTGTTCAACCGGTCTACCGGGTGGCTGTTTCGGGTGGTGACCGGTGTGCTGGCGGGCCGCAAGCGCGGTGCCGGCTGATCCCGGGTGTTTGCGCCGCTTTTCCCGACTCACCTGCCGACCCACCTGCCGACCCACCTGCCGATCCACAACGCCGCACTGCCCATGACCACCACCCTGCAAACCCGCCCGTTCAGCCTGACCGCCAACGATGGCCAACCGATCGACGGCAACGTCTGGCGCAGCAACAGCCCACCGCGTGCGCTGCTGCAGATTGCCCACGGCCTGGGCGAGCACGCGCTGCGCTACCTGCCGTTGGTCGAGGCCTTCGCCGCGCAGGGCTGGGCGGTGCTGGCCCACCACCACCGCGGTCATGGCCCGCGCGCCCGGGCGCTGGGCAGCCAGGGTGACCTGGGCACGCGCGGCTTTGCCGGGCTGGTAGACGACCTGGCCCAGGTCAGCGCATACGCCCAGGCCGGGCATCCGGGCCTGCCGCTGGTGCTGCTGGGTCACAGCATGGGCTCGTTTGCGGTGCAGTGTTACCTGCCGGTGCACGGCCACCGCCTGGCCGGTGCAGTGCTGTCGGGGTCGGCGGCGGTGGACCTGATGCAGCGACCGGCCGGCTGGACGCTGCAGGACGCCAATGCCGGCCTGCCCGACCCACGCACCGCCTTCGACTGGCTGAGCCGCGACGCGGCGCAAGTCGATGCCTACATTGCCGACCCGCTTTGCGGCTTCTCGCTCACGCTGGCGTCGCGCAGCTCGATGGTCGCGGCCTGCGCAGCGCTCACCGACACAGCGCTGCTGGCGCGCATCCCGGCTGCCCTGCCGCTCTACCTGTTCACGGGTGACCAGGACCCGGTCAACCGGCATCTGGACTGGTTCTGGCCGCTGGCCGCCCGCTACAAGGCGGCCGGGCTGCAGGACGTGTCGCTGCATGTCTACGGCGGCGGCCGGCATGAGATGCTCAACGAGACCAACTGCGACGAGGTGACCGCCCAGTTGATCGCCTGGTGCCAACGCGCTGCCGGGCTGGACCGCTGACCGGCTGACCGGCCGCGTCAGGCCAAGGTGTCGCGCAGCAGCCGCTTCATCAGCTTGCCGTTGGCGTTGCGGGGCAGCGGGTCACTGCACCACTGCCAGGTTTCCGGCACCTTGTAGTCGGCCAGGCGCTCGGCGCAGTGTTGGCGCACGGCGGCGTCATCGGGCGTGGCGCCGGGAGCGTACAGCACGGCGTGTACCCGCTCGCCCAGCACCGGGCAAGGCCGGCCGATGATGGCGGTCTCGACCATGCCGGGCCAGGCCATCAGCACGTTTTCAACCTCGACCGAGTAGATCTTGAAGCCGCCCCGGTTGAGCATGTCTTTCTTGCGGTCGAACACCCGCACATAGCCCTCGGCGTCAACCGACCCGAGATCGCCCGAATGCCAATACCCGGCGGTAAACGACGCCGCCGTGGCCTCGGGGTTGGCCCAGTAGCCGGGCACCACCATCGGGCCGGCGATCCACAGCTCGCCGGTCTCGCCCGCCGGCAACTCGACGCCTGCGTCGTCCATCACGCAGATGTCGGTGGCCGGCAGTGCCACGCCCACGGTGTCGGCATGGGCCCGGGTGTGGCCCATCGGCATCATCGTCGCGGGCGATGTGGTCTCGGTGGCACCGTAGGCGTTGAGCAGGGTGATGCCGGGCAGCCGGGTGGTGAGGGCGTCGATGGTGGCCGCTGGCATGGGCGCGCCGCCGTAACTGCCGATGCGCCAGGCCGACAGGTCGGCGCTGGCAAAGCTGGGGTGCAGCAGGCACAGGGTGTAGATCGCCGGCACCATCATGGTGTGGCTGATGCGCTCGGCCGCCAACAGCGCGATGAAGCTCTCGGCCTTGAAGGGCGGCGCGATGACGACGCTGCCGCCGACGTGCAGCATCGTCGCGATCACCGCCACCAGCCCGGTCACATGGCTGGCCGGCACCACCAACGCCGACCGGTCGGTCGGCCCCAGGCGCATGCAGGCCTGGTAGTGCAGCACCGAGTGCACCAGGTTGGCGTGGGTCAGCATCGCGCCCTTGGGGTGGCCGGTGGTGCCCGAGGTGTAGAGGATGATGGCGGTGTCGCTGTCCTTGCCGGGCTCCGCTGGCGCCAGTGGCGGGTCGGGGTCCGTGCCAGCCAGCAAGCGGGCCAGGGACAGGTGGCTGGGCACCGGGCTGGGCCGAGACTGACGGCCGGCCGATGCGGTGCGGGCGGGGCCTGAATCGGCTGATACGCTGCCGTCGTCCACCAGCACACACCAGCGCAGGTCCGGCGCCTCGCTGGCACCGGGCAGCCGGTCGGCCAGCGCCGCATCGGCGACGACCGCCACAGCGCCGCATTGCCGCACGATGTACGCCAGCCCCGGCCGCTGCTCGCGCACGCCCACCGGCACGGCCACTGCGCCCAGGCGCTGCAGCGCCAGCAGCAGCCAGACAAACTCGGGCCGGTTGTCCACGAACAGCACCACCCGGTCACCGCGCCGCAGACCCTGCGCGGTCAAGCCGGCGGCCACGCGGGCGGCTTGGGCGTTGGCGCCGGCATAGGTCCAGCGCTGGCCATTGCAGACCAGCGCCTCGGCCTCGGGCTGCGCCGCCACCGAGGCGGCAAACATCGCATGCAGCGAGGCCGGGCGGCCCGCAAAACAGCGCACCAGGCGATCACCGTGGCGGGCTTCATGGCGCAGCGCGGGCACCGGGTAGCCGGCCCAGGGGCTGGGCGCGCAAGGCGCAGCCAGCGGCTCCGCCGCGGGAGACTTGCGCTCAATACTCATGTCACGGCTGGGCTGATGTTGGCGCCACGCTCGATCACGAACTCGGCGTCCACCAGCTTGCGGGAATGGTTCAGGTCGCTCTGCGCGATCAGCACCGACACCGCACTGCCTTTCAGGCCGGCGATCACATCGCCCAGCCGCTTGCTGAGGGCTGGCGCTACTCCCTCGAAGGGTTCGTCCAGCAGCAGCAGCCGGGTGCCCACGGCCAGCGCCCGGGCCAGCGCCACCAGTTTTTGCTGGCCGCCGGACAGCAGCATGGCGCGGCGATGGCGCATCTCCAGCAGCTCGGGCAGCACGCGGTAAACCAGCGCCAGGCGCTCAGCCTCCTTGAGCGATTTGTTGACCCAGACCGGCACCAGGATGTTTTCTTCGACCGTCAGCTCGGGCACCAGGCCGCGGTCTTCGGGCATGTAGCCGATGCCCAGCGCAGCGCGGGCGTGGGCGGGCAGGGCGCCCAGATCCTGGCGGTCAAACTGCACCGTGCCCTGGCTGGGTGGCAGGTGGCCCATCACCGCGCGCAGCAGCGTGGTCTTGCCGGCGCCGTTGCGGCCGACCAAGCCCACCATGGTGCCGCCTTCCACCGTCAGGGACAGGCCACGCAGCGCCACCACCGACCCGATCGCGACGTGCAGGGCTTCGATCTTCAGCATGGTGTTTTCATCGTCAGTCCTGCAGCAGCTCGCCGGTGACATAGCGGCGCACATCGTCGGTGGCCAGCGCGGCGGCGGGTGTGTCGTCGGCGATGATGCGGCCGGCGTAAAACGCCACCACCCGGCTGGCGTGGCGCAGGACGATGTCCATGTCATGTTCAACAAACAGCACCGTGGTCTGGGCCTCGTGGCCCAGCGCGTCCATGAGGGTGGCCATCATCGGAAACTTCTCCTCGGCCGACACGCCACTGGTCGGCTCGTCCAGCAGCAGCAACTTCGGGCTGCCGGTCAGCGCCATCGCGATGTCCAGCAGCTTGCGCACGCCGCCCGGCAACTCGGCCACCCGGCGCTCGCGGTGCTCGGCCAGGCGAAAGCGCGCCAGCAGCAGATCAGCACGGGCAATCGCCTCGGGCCGGCGCGCCGGCTGCCAAAAGCTGAGCTTGTGGTCATGGCAGGCGTTGGCCACCAGCATGTTGTCCAGCACCGTCAGGTCGCCGTAGAGCTGCGGAATCTGGAACGATCGGGCCACGCCCAGCCGGGTGATTGCGCGTGGCGCCAGCGCCGTGATGTCGCGGTCGGCCAGCGTGATGCGGCCGGCGTCGGGCTTCAAATAGCCGGTGATCATGTTGACGAAGGTGGTCTTGCCCGCACCGTTGCTGCCGATCAGGCTGATGCGCTCGCCGGCGTTGATGCGGATGTTGATGTCGGACGCCGCTACCACCGCGCCGAAGCGCTTTTCCAGCCCCTGGGCTTCCAGAATAACGGTCATCGCGTCGGCCCCCGCATCCAGAGCGAGCCGATACCTTTGGGCAAAAAGCGGATCACAAACAGCAAAAACAGCCCCAGCGCCAGCTGCCAGGTGTTGGGAAAGTAGGCGCTGGAGAACGACCTCACCACCTCCAGCACCGTGCTGGCGACAAACACCGCGGCCACGCTTTGCCAACCGCCCAGGATGGCAACGAAGACAAACTCGCCCGAGGTGGTCCAGAACGCGAAGTTGGGCTCGACATGGCCCAGCGACAGCACCGCCAGCGCGCCGCCCAGCCCGCCGCAAAACGCGGCCAGGATGAAGTTGATCGTCATCGCCTGGCGCACCGAGCCGCCCAGGTACTCGACCCGCAGCTCGTTCTCGCGCACCGCCAGCGTGACCAGGCCGCGTGTCGAGTCGAAGTAGACCCGCGCCAGCAGCGCCATCACGGTGGCGATGCTGACCGTCAGCAGGTACATGGTGTAGCCGACCCGGGCGTCGGGCAGCTTTTGGCCCAGCAGCGTGGGCCGGCCCAGGTTGAAGCCGTCTGACCCGCCCAGCACCGACAGCTTCATCAGCAGGCCGTAGGTCACCATCGACAGCGCCAGCGTGAGCATGGCAAAGAAGATGCCGCGGTAGCGCGACAGCAGCGGCGCAAAAGGCGCGGCAATCAGCGTGGCCGCCACGCCACCGCACAGTGCCAGGCCCAACGCGTCGGTATAGCCCAGCTTGTTGTAGGCCAGCGCCGCCGCATAGCCGCCCAAGGCCAGCACCATGCCCTGGCCGAACGGCACCACACCACCGCGCATCAGGCCGACGATGCCCAGCGACACCAGGCCATTGGCCGCTGCCATGGTCAGCAAGAAGGTGAGCCATTTCGGCATCCACCAGCCGGCTGCGGCCAGCACGGCCCAGGCCAGCCCGCCCAGCAGCGCGGTTCGGCCGTGGCCGGCGGTGCTGCCCGCCGGGCGCGCAGCCGCGGCGCTTGACACAAGGGTTGCTGCCATGGCGCTAGATCTTCCGCGCTTGGATGCGCTGGAACAGGCCCTCAGGCCGGAACATCAGCACGATGGCCATCACCACATAGACCGAAAACAGCTCGGCGACCGGCGCCAGGTGCACCGCAAACGAGCGCGCCAGGCCGACGATCAGCGCGCCCACCGCCGCGCCCTCGATGCTGCCCAGGCCGCCGATGATCACCACCGCGAACGACACGATGATCACGCCCACCGACACCCCTGGCTGGACCGAGATCATCGGTGCGGTAAACGCCCCGCCGAGTGCCGCCAGGAAGATGCCGACCGAGAAAGCGCCCATGTAGATCTGCGAGACATTCACGCCCATGCTGCCGGCGATCTCGGGGCTGTGGATCACCGCCAGCACGATCTTGCCGGTGCGGGTACGGTTCAGCCCCCACCACACCGCCCCACCGACGATGGCGGCCAGCCCGACCAGCGCAAAGTCATAGCCGACGTAGGTCTGCACGCCGATGTCGATATTGCCAAACAGGCTGTACGGCGCGGACACGTAGTACGGGTTGGCGCCCCAGACCAGCTTGGTCACGTCCTCCATGATCAAAAACATGGCGTAGGTCACCAGCACCAGCAGCACCTCGTCACGGCCGTAGAAAAAGCGCAGCAGGCCGCGCTCGGTCAATGGCGCGACGATGGCAGCCACCGCGATGGCTGCCAGCAGCATGGCCACCAACGACAGCTCGGGCGCCCATTTCATGCTGGCACCCCAACCGACGAAGCTGGCCGCCGCGTACGCCCCCAGCGCATAAAAGCTGCCATGCGCGATGTTGAGGATCTTGAGCACGCCAAACACCAACGTCAGGCCGAGTGCGACGATGAACAGCCAGGACGCGTAGGTCAGGCCGTCGATGAGGATGGTGACCATGCGGGTCCCTCGGGCTAGGTGTACATCGCCCGACCTCCCGAGGGGATGCGGGCCCGTTTGGCAGCAGCCCAGTCCTGGGCCCGCTCGCCGTCGATCACTGACTTTGTGTCAGGGACAGTTTTTCGCGCCGGGGAAGCCTGCCTTGATCCACTCCTCGGACTTCATGTTGGCCGGCGGGTTGACGCACTCGGCCGGGAAGCGCTGGATGTCGTCGAGCACCACCATCTTCTTGGCGGCGTCATAGCGGGTCTTGCCGATTGCAGTGTCTTGCACCGCTTGGTGGCCGTCGCCCAGTGCCATGCGGATCTTGCCAGCCGGCGACTCCCACTCCGAGCCCTTCAGCGCAGCTACCAATTGCTCGCCGTTGGGTTTTTTGCCGCCGTTGGCGGCCATCGCCTTCTCAGCCGCCAATTTGAGGCCCAGCAGGCTTTGCACCATGCGGTACGGGGCTTGCACCGGGTACACGCCATAGGCTTTGCTGTACAGATCCCACCACCAATCGTTGAGCGCCGACTTGGGCGCCATCAGGCCGTAGGCGCCGCGTGCGCCCAGGATCACGCCGTCGGGCATCTTGTCGCCCAGGCCGGGCAACACGTGGTCACCGGCCGAAAACACCACTTGCGTCTTCTTGAACAGACCCCGCGGGGCGGCCTGCAGGATGAAGGCTTGCAAGTCGCCGCCCCACAGGCTGCTGTGGGTCACGTCAGCCGGCTTGGCCATCAGGGCCGAGATCTCGGTGCCGTACTGGCCGGCACCGAATTTGGGCAACTGGTCCTCGCCCGGCTTGGCGTTGGGGAGCAGCTTTTCCATCGATAGCGAGAAGTCCTTCTTCGAGTCTTGGCCCCAGGCGTAGTCCTGGTTGATCAGGTTGAAGGAGTCGACCTTGATCTTGCGTGCGGCCAGGTAACGCACCAGCGCCACGTTGTCCATCGCGCCATGGCTGGCGGTGCGGAAGACGTAGTTGTACTTGTTGTCCTCAAAAATGCGCGGCGTGCCGCAGTCGTAGAGGATCAGGAACTTCTTCATCTCCTCGGCCGCCGGTGCTACTGCCAGGCAGTCGCCCGAGCCGACATAGCCCACCACCGCATCGACCTTCTAGCGGTCGTACAGGTTTATCAACTCCTGCACCTGCTTGGTGGCGCCGCCGTTTTCGTCAACGTAGACAAACTCCAGCTTCATGCCGCCAAAGCCGACCTTGTTGTACGGCGGCGGCGCCGCGCGCTGGTTGAACGCATCCAGCAGCACCTTGGCGCCGTTGACGGCCGGTATGCCAAAGCTCTCGGCCGCCTGCCCGGACAAAAAGCTGACGATGCCGACCTTGAAGGTTTCTTGGGCCTGTACCGGCGTGAGCCCGACCAGGCACAGCGCCGCGGCGGCCGCCAGCTTGCGCAAAGGCGCGGGGTTGCGCTCGATGGTGGGTTGGCCTTGGGTCTTGTGCATGGGCTGTGTCTCGGTTGTGATGAGTCGTATCGGGCTGGGGCAGGCTGGGCGATCGACCACGATCTTTGCCCACCAAACGGCGTACCGGAACCCAATTTACCCGCAGTGGGCCTGTCCAGTCGGTGACAGTGGGCCGCAGCGGGCCGCAGCGCTGCGGCATGATCGGGTTTCTGCTTGCCCGCCCACAGCCACTGTCCCCATGCCGCCGTTCGTCCTGCACCTGCGTGTCCATCCTCGACTGGTGCTTTCGCTGGGGGTCGGCCTGACCATGGCGCTGGCCTGGCGGTACCCGGTGGGCGGTGTGGAACGCGCGCTGATCGGCTGGAATGTCGCCGTCTGGCTTTACCTGGCGCTGGTGGGCTGGATGATGGTGCGTGCCGATCACCACCTGTTGCGCCGCGTCGCCAAGGCGCAGGCCGAATCGGCAGCGACCGTGATGGCACTGGTGAGCGCGGCTTCGGTGGCCAGTCTGGCCGGCGTGGTGTTTGAGCTCACGGCCGCCAAACAGCCCGGTGTGCGGCATGCGCTGCCGCACGTGGCGCTGGCGCTGGTCACGGTGGTGGGCGCCTGGCTGCTGATACCCACGGTGTTTGCGCTGACCTACGCCAGCCTGTTTTGCCGCACGCCGGCGGGCGAGGGCCTGAAGTTCCCGGGTGACGAGCCTGGCTTTCATCCCGACTATGGCGATTTTTTGTACTTTGCGTTCACCATCGCGGTGGCCTCGCAAACCGCCGACATCAGCGTGACGACCCAGGTGATGCGCCGGCTGGTGCTGCTGCAGTCACTGCTGGCGTTTGGCTTCAACACCGCGGTCCTGGCGTTTACCGTCAACCTGGCGGCCAGCATGTTCTGACGGCCCGACGGCCAGCAAGGCCTGCACCGATGCGGCAAAGCTGGCGACCGTGATCGGTTTGGCGAGGTAACCATCGCAGCCCGCGGCGCGCATCCGGGCTTCGTCGCCCTTCATTGCGTAGGCCGTGAAGGCCACCACCACGATGTGCCGCGTCGCGGGGTCTTGCTTGAGCTGGCGGGTCAGCGCCAGCCCGTCGGTGCCCGGCATCTGGACGTCCATCAGGATCAGGTCGGGCCGGCGCGCGGCGATGCAGGTGATGGCCTGCTGCGCATTGGCAGCGGCATCGACCACAAAGCCATTCGCCTCTAACACGAAGCGCGCCAGCTCGATGTTCATCGGGTGGTCGTCGACGATCAACACCGCCTGTGCGCTCATGTCCGCCCGCCCTCCGGTGTGGTGACTGTCGGCTGGGCAGCCGGTGGGCGCCAGCTGCGCAGTGTGTCGAACAACTCAATCAGTGCGCCGCCGCCTTTGGCCAGCACGGCTTGGGCCGAGCGGGCCAGGGTGGTGTACTCGTCGTCAGTCAGCACCATGCTGGTCCAGATGAACACCGGCGTGTCGCGCCACTGTGGCATCTGGCGCAGCGCGGCCAGCGTGGCAAACCCATCAAAGCCGGGCATCATCAGGTCCAGCACGATCAGGTCGGGCTTGTGCAGGCCGATCTCGCGCAGCGCCTGCCGGGCATCGAGCCGGCAGATCGCCTGCGCGCCCAGGCGCTGTAGCGTGGCGCGCATCAGGTCCAGCGCCAACGGGTCGTCGTCGATCACCATCACCTGCGCGGCCCGGTTGGGCGCCAGCCGCAAGCCGGCCATGGCCGACACCACCTCTTGCGCATCGATCGGCTTGCGCAGCAGGTTGGCAATGGCAAAGGTGGCGGACTGGCCAGGATCGGTGTGCAGTGTCATCGCGGTGACCGGCGCCTGCCGGCTCAGACCCGACCGGCGGATGTCCTCCAACGCAGCCAGGCCGTGCTGGTCAGGTAACCGCAACGCCAGCGTGATGCCGTCGTAGGCGGTTGCGTCGGCCTGTTGGCGGGCGGCGTCACCAGTGGCGGCGGCATCCACGTCGATGCCCAGGTCGGACAGGCCGTGTGTCCAGGATTGTTGCAATTGTGGGTCAGGCTCAATCACCAGCCAGCGCGGCAACGGTGCCCGGTCCAGCGGGACGGTCGCGCTAGGCACCCGCGGCAGCTCCAGGTAAAACACGCTGCCGAGGCCAGGTGTGCTGCGCACCCCGGTGCTGCCGCCCTGGGCCGCCACCAGCCGGCGGGTCAGGGCCAGGCCCAGGCCCGTGCCGGCGTGTTGCTTGCTGTAGCCGGCATCGAGTTGTTGGAACTCGGTGAACAGGCGTGGCAGGTCGTGGGCGGCGATGCCGATGCCGTTGTCCTCTACCTCGACCCGGAAAAACGCCGCGCCGGCTGGCATGGCGCGCAGGCTGACGCGGCCACCGTCGCCGGTGAACTTGATCGCGTTCGACAGGTAGTTGTAGAGCACCTGCTTGAAGCGCGCCGGGTCGATCACCAGCCCGGACAGCGCCGGGTCGATCAGTACGTCCACCGTCAGGTGCTTTTGCTGCACTGCGGTGTGCAGCACGGCAAAGGCCTCATGCACCAGCTGCGCGAGGTCGACCGGCTCGGGGCTGAACTCGAACTTGCCGGCCTCGACCTTGGACAGGTCCAGCACGTCGTTGATGAGCCGGAGCAGGTGGTGGCCGCTGGTGGCGATATGGCCCAGGTACACGTGGTGCTTGGGCGACGTGGCGGGCACGGCGCCGGACTGCAGCAGTTCGGCAAAGCCGATGATCGCGTTCAGCGGGGTGCGCAGCTCATGCGACATGTTGGCCAGGAACTGGCTCTTGAGCCGGGTGGCCTCGATGATTTGTCGGTTTTCCGCCTCCAGCCGCAGCGCCTTGAGCCGGGCCTCCTCGGCCAGGCGCTGGGCGCTGATGTCGCTGACGATGCCCACCATGTGGGGCACCTGACCGTCGGCCTGCAGGATGCTGCCGTGCAGCCGCAGCCAATGCAGAGAGCCATCGGGCCAGACCACGCGGCAGTCGATTTGCCAGTCGGGCGCCGGTCTGGCGGGCAGGTCGGCATTCGACGGCCCGTCCGCGCCCAGCGCCTGCCCGGTCGCGGCGCGGAAGCTGCGGTCGACCTCGGTGCGGTCGTCGGGGTGCACATGCTGCAACAAGGTGTCAAAGGTCCAGTCAACGTCATTGGGCTCACTGACGGTCAGGCCGAAGCAGGCAACGTGGCGCGGCGATCGCTGGGTGATGCCGGTTCTGAGGTTCATGTCCCACGCGCCGAGCTGCGCCGAATCGAGCACAAATCGAAGCCGGGCCTCGCCCTCGCGCAGCGCGGCCTCCGAGCGGCGCTGCGACGACACGTCGCGCGCGATCTTGGACGCGCCCACGATGTGCCCCTCGGCGTCGCGGATCGGCGAGATCGTGACCGATACCTCCAGGCGTGTGCCGTCGCGCGCCTGGCGCACGGTGTCGAACGGTGGCACGGTACGGCCCATCGCCAGGTCGGCCAGGATGCGCATCTCCTCGGACTGACGCTCGGCCGGAATCAGCATTTGCACCGGCTGGCCGATGGCCTGTTCGGGGCTGTAACCGAACAGGTCCTGGGCGGCCCGGTTCCAGCTGGTGATGCGGCCGTCCAGCGTCTTGCCAATGATCGCATCGTTGGACGACGCGACGATGGCCGCCAGCCGGGCGCGCTCGGCCTCGACCTGGTTGATCGGGGTCATGTCGCGGAACACCATCGCCAGGCCCCGCACGCTGCCGTCGTCGGTGTGTGTCAGGTCGGCCCGAACCTGCAGCGCGGTGCGGCGGCCATCACGGCTGATGGCCACCACGTGGTGGATCCGGTCCACCGTGATGCCTTGCGCCTGCATCTCCTCGACCGGCGTCCTGGTCAGCATGTCTGCCGGTCGGTCCTCGCGGTCAAAAACTGTCCAGAGCGACTGCCCGAAGGCCTCGCCCTGGGTCCAGCCGGTGACCCGTTCAGCGACGGCGTTCATGCGGGTGACCTGGCCCAGCGCGTCGGTGGCAATGAAGCCGGCCTCCATGCTGGCCAGGGTCACGGCCAGGTTCTGCTCAACCTCGGCAATATGCTGCTCGGCGCTGCGGCGCCGGCCCACCTCGGCTTCCAACGCGGTGATGGCGGCCTGCAACTGGCCCACGCTGGGGATTTTCAGCGCCTTGGGCAGCAGCAGCCAGATCGCGACCGCGGTGGCGATCGACAGCAGGGCGGTGCTTGCCTTGGCCAGCACCAGGGCGCCGTAATACGGTTGCCACACGGTCCAGATGTCGAGCACGTGGGTCAGGCCGCAGGCAAAGATGAAGGCCGAAAACAGCCCCGCCACCCAGGTGCCCGGCTGCGGACCCCGTTTGCGCAGGTAGCGCACCATGGTGACCGGTATCGAGAAGTAGGCCGCGGCAATCAGCGCGTCCGAAATCACCATGCCCCACAACAAACCCAGCGAGCCGGTGAGGCAGACCGCATGCGGCAGCAAGCCGTTGCGGGCGAAGAATGAGGCAAGGGCGTCCATGGGGTTCCCGGGCGAGCGCGGTCAATGAGAAGGGGTCAAGCAGGCTTGATTTGCCTGGCCGACACTGCGCGCTCCGGACCTGCGCCGCACCTGGCTTGCGCCTGCCACGCGCTGTTGTCTGATCGTCAGCGGGACGTTGCGCATAGTCAAGTCCGGAAATCTGGAAATCTGGTAATAAACCGGTCTCGTTCGTGCGGGGCGATCACCGCAGCGGTGGCGCAGAAAGACAGCTCGACGGCCAGGTTCGGCAGCACCCCGGCGCAGCGCCGGGGAACTTGACAGCCGAAGGGGTTTTGATTTGTCAAACTGGCCGACTTCTGCAGCAGGTCAACCCTATGTGCGCAACCATACAGACCCATAGGGCGAATGCTGCGAAGGTTGTGCGCCGAAGCTTTTGTCCCAATGCCCAGCGGGCTTGTCCCAGCGCGGCCTAACCTGCACACTGAGGATAAAGATCCGCCGTCCATGATGAAGAACAAGCCGCCTGACCTGACTGCGCCGCGCGAACTGACCCGCGTCATCAGCCAGAGCGAACAAATCAAGGGAGCCGTTGAGGACTGCGCAGATCAATTGGCGTTGGTCAATTCGGCACTCAAGGACGAACTGGCGCTGCAGCCGCAGGCCGGTCTGGAAGACGCCATCGCACAGAACGAAGCGGTCGAAGGCAAAGTCAAAGCCTGTGCAGACGACTTGGCCACGGTGAATGGCGCGTTGCAGGACGAACTGAGGCAACGCGAGGTGCTTGAAAATGAGCTGGCGGCCGCGCAAGCGCAGGAGAAATCAGCGCGCAATGCGGCGTTCCACGACCCGCTGACGTCGCTGCCGAACCGGGCGTTGTTCAATGACCGCCTCGAGCATGGGCTTTCTCAGGCGAAGCGTCATGCCAGAACCCTTGCGGTCATGTTCATCGACTTGGACGGGTTCAAGGCCATCAACGACACGCACGGCCACCCCGCCGGCGATGCCGTGCTCAAAACAGTTGCCAGCAGGCTTCTCTCGGTCACGCGTGCCGATGACACGGTCAGCAGACACGGCGGTGACGAGTTCTTGTACCTGCTGCTCGAACTCAATGCGAAGGCCGATGCCGCCGCGGTTGCTGCAAAAATCGTTGCAGCACTTGGACAACCGTGCGACCTGCAGTCAGAGGGCGTGCAGATTTCGCTACGCGTGGGGTGCAGTATCGGCATCGCCCTGTTCCCAGGTAACGGCTCAACGGCGGACGAATTGGTGAACAGCGCAGACAGGGCCATGTACCGCGCCAAGCGAGAGCGCACCGGCTATGCCTTTGCGTCCGCCGACCCGTGAAGCTTTGAGTTTGCCGGCCCGATGCGGCAACCCCAGGCGACCCCACAGGCCGGACTGAGCGACGGCGGTGCGCGCGGTATCGGCGTTTCGGCCCCGGAGCGTTGTGGCAACAGCTGCGTGACCGGACCGATCAATGGCGGAAGTGCCGCGTGCCGGTGAACACCATGGCGATGCCGCGCTCGTTGGCCGCGGCGATCACCTCGCCGTCGCGCATCGAGCCGCCCGGCTGGATCACGCAGCCGGCACCGGCGTCCAGCACCACGTCCAGGCCGTCTCGGAACGGGAAAAACGCGTCGCTGGCCACGGCGCTGCCGGTCAGGCTGAGCCCGGCGTTGTCGGCCTTGATGCTGGCGATGCGGGCCGAATCGATGCGGCTCATCTGGCCCGCGCCCACGCCCAGTGTCATGCCACCGGCGCAGAACACGATGGCGTTGCTCTTGACGAACTTGGCCACTTTCCAGGCAAACATCAGGTCGTCCATCTGTTGGGCGGTGGGCTGCAGCGTGGTGACCACTTTGAGCTCACCCAAGGTAACGTTTTTCGAGTCGGTGGACTGCAGCAGCATGCCGCCGCCCACCCGCTTGAAGTCCAGCAGGTTGCCCTGGTGCGACAGCGGCACCTCCAGCAGGCGCACGTTTTGTTTGGCGGCAAAGACCGCACGCGCCTCGGGCGTGACCTGCGGGGCGATGATGACCTCGACAAACTGACGGGCCACGGCCTCGGCGGTGGCGGCGTCCAGCGGCTGGTTGAAGGCGATGATGCCGCCAAAGGCGCTGGTCGGGTCGGTCTTGAGGGCCTTGGCGTAGGCCTCAAACGCCGAGCCGGCCAGCGCCACGCCGCACGGGTTGGCGTGCTTGACGATCACGCAGGCCGGTGCGGTGAAGGTCTTGACACATTCCCAGGCCGCATCGGCGTCGGCGATGTTGTTGAATGACAGCGCCTTGCCCTGCAACTGAACCCATTGCGACAAGGTGCCTGGCGCGGGCTTGAGCTCGCGGTAGAACGACGCGCTCTGGTGCGGGTTCTCGCCGTAGCGCATGTCCTGGGTCTTGACCAGCTGCTGGGTGAAGACGGCCGGGTACTCACTGCGCTGTGGCACCGCGGCGGGGCGGTCCTCGGCGCCCTCGTCCAGCGCCGACAGGTAGTTGCTGATCATGCCGTCGTAGGCGGCGGTGTGGGCATACACCTTGCGCGCCAGGCCGAACTTGGTCTTGCGGGTCAGGCCCTGGTCACCCAGTTCGGCCAGCACCTGGGCGTAGTCGCTGGGGTCGATCACAACGCCCACGTCTTGCCAGTTCTTGGCCGCGGCGCGCAGCATGGCCGGTCCGCCGATGTCGATGTTCTCGATCGCGTCCTCCAGCGTGCAGTCGGGCCGGGCGGTGGCCTGGGCAAACGGGTACAGGTTGATCACCAGCAGGTCGATGGTGGCAATGCCGTGCTCGGCCAGCGCGGCCATGTGCTCGGGGCTGTCACGTCGCGCCAGCAGGCCGCCGTGGATGCGCGGGTGCAGGGTCTTGACCCGGCCGTCCAGCATCTCCGGGAAGCCGGTGACCTCGGCCACCTCGGTCACCGGCAATCCGGCGTCGGCCAGCAGGCGGGCGGTGCCGCCAGTGGACAGCAATTTGATGCCGCGGGCGTGCAGGGCCTGGGCAAAGTCGACGATGCCGGTCTTGTCGGACACGGAGAGCAGGGCTGTGGTCATGGTGACGGTCTTGGCAAGGGTCGGGGCGGCGCCTGGGAGGCTCACTTGACCAGTTGGTGGTCCAGCAGTTTGCGGCGCAGGGTGTTGCGGTTGATGCCCAGCCATTCGGCGGCCTTGCTCTGGTTGCCCTCGGCGTGTTTCATCACCACCTCCAGCAGCGGTTTTTCCACCGTGCCGACCACCATGGCATGCACAGCGCGCGGCTCGGTGCCATGCAAATCCTTGAAATACTGCTCCAGGCTGTCACGGATGCAGTCTTCGATGTCCTTTTTGCTCATGCTTCCCGTCGGAGGAGGTCGTCGTTGGCGGCCGGGTGGGTGGCCTGGGTGGCGGCCGGGCTGACGGCGGGCGCGGTGGCGTGGGTGGCGGCGTGTGTCGCAGCGGGGCTGTCAGCGGGGCTGTCAGTTTGCGCCAGCGGCAAGCGCGGGTGCAACTCGGCCAGGCGGTCGAAATAATCGGTTACCGCAGCAATCTGGGGGCCGGTGGTTTCCAGCCGGTTCATCACCGCCCGGAAGGCGTCGCCGCCGGGCAGGCTGTGCACCGCCCAACCGATGTGCTTGCGCGCGCTGCGCACGCCGGTGAGCTCCCCGTACAGCGCGTAGTGCTCGTGCAGATGCGCAACCAGCCACTGGCCCACCTCCAGCGTGCCGGGTGCCGCCAGGGTCTGGCCGGTGGCCAGAAAATGCGCGATCTCGCGGAATATCCAGGGCCGGCCCTGGGCGGCGCGGCCAATCATCAGCGCGTCGGCGCCGGTGTAGGCCAGCACCGCAGCCGCCTTGGCGGGTGAATCGATGTCGCCGTTGGCCACCACCGGCACCCGAACTGCCGCCTTGACGGCCGCCACGGTGTCGTGCTCGGCGTCGCCCCGGTAGCCCTGCTCGCGGGTGCGGCCGTGCACGGTCAGCAGGGCCACGCCGGCGGATTCGGCGGCACGCGCCAGCGCCACAGCGTTGCGCTCGGTGTCGCACCAGCCGGTGCGCATCTTCAAGGTCACCGGCACGCCGCGCGGCGCACACACCGCCACCACAGCCTCGACGATGGCCAGCGCCAGTGGCTCGTCGCGCATCAGCGCTGAGCCGGCCCACTTGTTGCACACCTTCTTGGCCGGGCAGCCCATGTTGATGTCGATGATCTGCGCGCCGCGGTCGATGTTGTAGGCGGCGGCGTCGGACAGCATCGCGGCGTCGGTGCCGGCGATCTGTACCGCGATCGGGCCGGGCTCGCCGGTGTGGTCGGTGCGGCGCGAGGTTTTGAGCGAGTCCCACAGGTCGCGGCGCGAGGTCACCATCTCGCTGACCGCATAGCCCGCGCCCAGGCGCCGGCAGAGCTGGCGGAACGGCCGGTCTGTCACCCCGGCCATCGGGGCAACAAACAGCCGGTTCGGCAGCAGGTAGGGGCCGATCTGCATGGTCAGGGATGGGGGAGAAGCTGGCAGAGTTGCTGAAAAATCAGGCACCAGTATAGCCGCCGGCCTTGCGCCGGCCGGCCACCGGAAGGCCCGCCCACGCCCTGTGCAGCGCCCTATGATGCATGCGCATGGAAGCCTGGATCCAACTCCACCTGGCGGCGCTGCTGGCCGCGCTGGCCCTGCCCGAGTACGGGCTGAGCACGCTGTTCATCATCGCGCTGGTGTCGGCCACCTTGCTGCCGCTGGGGTCCGAGCCGGCGGTGATCGGCCTGGTCAAGCTCAACCCGGACCTGTTCTGGCCGGCCGTGGCAGTGGCCACGCTGGGCAACACCGCGGGCGGTGCGATCAGCTGGTGGATGGGCTATGGCGCCGAGCGGGTCTACGAGCGTGTCACCCACCACAGTGCGCAGGGCCGGGCGCTGGCCTGGCTGCGGCGGTTCGGCCCCAAAGCCTGCCTGCTGTCGTGGCTGCCGTTGGTGGGCGATCCGCTGTGCGCCGTCGCCGGATGGCTGAAGATGCCGTTCTGGCCTTGCGTGTGCTACATGGCCATCGGCAAGCTGGCGCGCTACATCACGATGACCGCCGGTTTTTTCTGGGCCCTGGAGCACTGGCCCGGCCGCTGAAACCTTCGGCGCGGCGGATCGGTCGGGCTCCCCCCGAAAATCCCGCTTCCGGGGGGTGATGCGGTGCGCACCGGGCCGGGTCTGGTCGGCAAAATACCGAGCCATGCAGATCCATCCCGATACCGATACCGACACCCACCCTGACGCCCACGCCGATACCGGCGCTGACGACAGTGCCCACGCCAACACCCCGGCCTACGACCAACTGGTCTTGCTGTTCCAACGCCTGCACCACCTCGAGCACCTGCAGGCCATCGCCTACTGGGACCAGGCGGCGATGATGCCGCGCGGCAGTTCCGAGGCGCGTGCCGGCGCGCTGGCCGAGGTGGCCACGCAAATGCACCGGCTGCGCACCGACCCCGGCCTGCCCGACCTGCTGACCCGTGCGCAGCACGAGCCGCTGACCGACCACCAGCGCGCCAACCTGCGCGAGATCCAGCGCGAATGGCGCGCCGCCAACGCGCTGCCCGAAGCCCTGGTGCAGCGCACCCAGTGGGCCACGTCGCGCTGTGAGCACGCCTGGCGCACCCAGCGCCCGGCCAACGACTGGGCCGGCTTTTTGCCCAATTTCCGCGAGGTGGTGTCCGCCGCCCGTGAAGAGGCCACGCTGCTGTCGCAGGCCAGCGGCCTGCGTCCCTACGACGCGATGATGGACCGCTTCGAGCCCGGCATGACCTGCGCCCAGCTCGACCCGCTGTTTGCCGACCTGCGCCAGTGGCTGCCCGGCCTGATCCAGCAGGTGCAGGACCGCCAGCGGCACGAGCCGGTGATCACGCCGCAGGGGCCGTTCCCGATCGAGACGCAGCGCGGGCTGTGTGTGCAGGTGATGCAGCGGCTGGGCTTTGATTTCGACCGCGGCCGTCTCGATGTCAGCACCCATCCGTTTGCCGGCGGTGTGCAAGAAGACGTGCGCCTGACCACCCGCTACGAGACCGCTGAGTTCATCACCAGCCTGCTGGGCGCGATCCACGAGACCGGCCACGGCCGCTACGAGCAGATGCGGCCGCGTCGTGAACTGGGCCAGCCGGTGTCGCTGGCGCGGTCGATGGGCATCCACGAGAGCCAGAGCTTGTCGTTCGAGATGCAGCTGGGCCGCCACCCGGGTTTTGTGGCGCTGCTGGCGCCCCTGATCCGCAGCGCGTTTGGTGACCAGCCGGCGTTTGAATTGGACAACCTGCAAAAGCTGGTCACGCGGGTGGCGCCGGGCTTGGTCCGGGTCGATGCGGATGAATTGACTTACGCGCCACACGTCATGCTGCGCTACGACATCGAGCGCCGGCTGATCGAGGGCGAGATCGAGCCCGACGACGTGCCCGCGCTGTGGGACGCCGGCATGGCCGACCTGCTGGGCCAGGACACCCGCGGCAACTACCGCGACGGGCCGCTGCAGGACGTGCACTGGCCCGAGGCGATGTTTGGCTACTTTCCGTGCTACACGCTGGGCGCGATGTATGCCGCGCAGTGGTTTGCCGCGATGCGCCGCGAAATGCCCGACCTGGACCAACGCATTGGCGCGGGCGATCTGGCGCCGGTGTTCGGCTGGCTGGACCGCCACATTTGGCAGCAGGCCAGCCGCTGGCCAACCGATGAACTGGCGCGACGCGCCAGCGGTGAGGCCTTGAACCCGGCGCACTACCGCGCCCACCTGGAAGCACGCTACGCGGCCTGACAGCCGCCTCGGCGGCGCCGCCCTACCGCTGGGCAGCGACCCGCTTGCGCGCGGCTTTGACGGGTTTGGCCACTGCTGCCGGCTCGGTGGTTGTCGCCTTGGCCTTGTTGCGCCGCTTCGCCGCCACCTCGGGTGCCGCCCCGGCAGGCGAGTCCGCCGGTGCCACGGCGGGCTTGACCGCCGCTTTGCGGGCGGCGGGTTTTGCTTTCGCAGGCGCTGCCGCACTGCTGGCCTTGTTCGACTGGGCCTTGCCGGGCTTGAACCTCGGCGTGGACGATGGCGCGTCCACGCCTTGCAAACGCGCTACTGCGGTGGCCAGCGCATCGAGCCGGGCGCCCAGGTCGGCCAGCGTTTTGGCGCTGGGCACACCCAGCTTGGCCAGCGCACGCGCCGTGCGCTCTTCGAAGATGGTCTCCAGCTTGTCCCACTGCGCATTGGCCTTGTGGCCGACCTCGCCCGCCATCGCCGCGACCTTGCCAGCGGCGTCGCCCAGCTTTTCTTCGGCCGCAGCCTGGGTCTTGCGTTGCAGGCTCACGCCCTCTTTCATCAAGGTTTCAAACACCTTGCTGCCACCGCCCTGCGCCTTGGCAAACGCACCCAGCCCGGCCAGCCAGATCTGGTGCGCCGAGTCCTTGACGGTCTGCGCCAACTGGCTGTCGAACAGACCGGAGGGTGCGGACGCTGCCGGTTCAGCCGATTTTTGAAGCTTTTTGACCATGGGAACTCCTCGCGTTGTGGGGGACTGTGCGGACGCGGCCCTGCACGCAGCCACGCCCACAGTGTAGGCAGGGCGGTTTGGGGCGTCAGCCTAATGTGTCGCCAGCACGATCCGGTGTGACGGCCCGACCCGACCGCTAACCCAAACGTTGACCCGACCGTGAACTCGACCGTGAACCCGACCGTGAACCGGGCCGGTAACCCGGCCACTGGCGGGCCGATCCTGG
This sequence comes from Betaproteobacteria bacterium, assembly GCA_031394235.1. Taxonomy (GTDB): domain Bacteria; phylum Pseudomonadota; class Gammaproteobacteria; order Burkholderiales; family Burkholderiaceae_C; genus Pseudaquabacterium. The sequence goes on along the minus strand of JANMXG010000038.1, from coordinate 49 downwards.
GCCAACGGGGGTGACGGCAGCGCCCAGCTATCCTGCGGGCCATGTACGT
>JANMXG010000037.1:0-16494 GCA_031394235.1 Betaproteobacteria bacterium | reverse complement strand
TTGTACAGGTCCACCGCGTCGTCGGCGACCAGGCCGTGGCCACGCGAGATCAGCTCCAGCCCGAGCTCGCTCTTGCCCAGACCGGATTCACCGGTCAGCAACACGCCCAGACCCAGAATGTCCATGAACACGCCGTGGCGGGTGGTGCGCTCTGCAAACAACTGCGCCAGGTAGGCGCGCACGATATCGATCACCTGCCCGGCGGATTCGGTCGTGACAAAAAGCGGGATCTCGGCGCGGTCGCACATCGCCACCAGCCGGTCCGGCGGCGTCACGCCATCGGCGGCGATCAGCACCGGCGGCTCGAGTGCGACGATGCGCGAGATGCGGCGCTCCTGGTCCTCCGGTGAGGCTTGCGACAGGTAGGCCACCTCGCGCCGGCCGACGATCTGCACCCGGTAGGGGTGGATGTAGTTCAGGTAGCCGACCAGGTCGGCGGCCGATTGCGCGTCGCGCACGGCGGCTTCGTCGAAGCGGCGCTCTGGATGGGCGTGACCGGCAATCCACTCCCAGTGCAGCAGTTCGCGCTGCGCTTCAAACAGCGCTTCGGCACTGATCGAGGTGGGCTTCATCGCGGTGGGGTGCAGGCACCGCGCCGTGCCGGGCTGGCGCTCACGCCACCGACTTCAAAGGCGCCCAGTCGGCGATCAGCTTGTGCAGTGCCGTGGCATCTTCGGCGGCCTTCAACCGCTCGCGCAGATCGCGGTCGGACAACATCTCGGCGATCTCGGAGAGGATTTCCAGGTGCCGCTGAGTCGCCGCCTCGGGCACAAGCAAGAAGATCAGCAGGCCCACGGGTTCGTCGTCCGGCGCGTCGAACGGGATCGCCTGCGCCACCCGGATCACCGCTGCCAGCGGGTTTTTCAAGCCCTTGATGCGGCCGTGCGGGATCGCCACCCCGTGCCCCAGCCCGGTAGACCCCAGGCGTTCGCGCGCGAAAAGGTTGTCCGTCACGGTGGCGCGGGCGATGGCGTGGTGGTTTTCAAACAGCATGCCAGCGTGCTCGAAGGCGCGCTTTTTGCTGGTGGCCTCCACATCCACCAAAACATTGGTGACGGGCAGGATGGCGGCGAGACGGTTCATGGTGTTCCCCGGCAACAGCGCCGAGGAATGCCGACGCCGTCACAGGACCTGTGACAAGAAAATGATTATAGAAACGCGCGTCTGCACCGCAATGTGGACGCCACCCCCATCTGCGGGATGTTGTCACGGCGCCGCAGTCGGCGCAAAAACGGCTCCCGCAGGAGCCGTCGTGCGTGTGCGGCGAATGGTCAGACCACGCCAACGTCCAGTCGCTTGACTGCCGGGTGGTGGTGGTCCTGCAGCTTGTCCTTGTGGCGGCAGACCTGGCGGTCCAGTTTGTCCATCAACTGGTCGATGGCCGCATACAAATCCTCATGAGACTGCTCCACGAAGATGTCCTTGCCCTTGACATGGAGCGTCACTTCGGCCTTTTGCCGTCGCTCCTTCTCCTTGAGCTTTTCCACTGTCAGCAGCACATTGATATCGACCACCTGATCAAAGTGCCGGGTCACCCGGTCCAGTTTGGTGAGCACGTACTCACGGAGGGCGGGTGTCACGTCCAGGTGGTGTCCGCTGATCGTCAGGTTCATCAGAGCATCCTTTCAATGGTGTTTGTCGGAAACAGGACGGGAGACAACCGCCTGGACTGCAGCCAGCAAGATGCAACCCGTCCGGTCCCAGTGTGCGCCTGTTTTTGGGGCTGTGACAAGTGTGTGGCGCGCGACGAGGCGTGCGGATGTGCCGAGAACTCGGGACGGCTGCATCATCAATAGGTGGGACAGTGCTGTAACAACCGGTCACGCATCGCTGGCATGACGCCTGGGTTCAGCCCTGATGCCGCACGCCAAACCCGTTAAAGTGCAAAAAGCTTCCGGATGAGGAGGTGTCGGCGAGAAAACTGGTCGCACCCAAACGCGTTCGGACTTAAAACATGGCGTTTCCAGGCGGGCAGGATGGCGGCTGGTTCGGCACACAACAGGGCGGCAGGGCTGGCATCAGAATGAGAAAAAGCGCAACAAACGACGATGTACTGTCGACCCGCGAGGCGGCTGAACGCCTTGGCGTCGCGTTGCGCACGGTGCAACTCTGGGTCGAGGGCGGTGTTTTGCCGGCCTGGAAGACAGCCGGCGGACACCGGCGCATATCTCGGCTTGCCGTTGAACGCCTGATCGACGAGCGCACGACGGCCTTGTCGGGTACCTCGCCCCTGCCGGTGCTGCCGGCGCAGGCAACACCGGCAATCGACGGGCGGCTGCAGGTCATGGTCGTCGAGGACGAGCCCGAACTGCTGCGCTTGTTCTCGCTGGTGATCGGTGGCTGGGATTTGCCGCTGAACCTGACCGCGGCTGGCAACGGCTTCGAGGCGCTGCTGTTGATGGGGCAGCACTGCCCGGACCTGCTGGTCACCGACCTCAACATGCCCGGCATGGACGGGTTCAAGATGATCGCGTCGCTGCGCGGTGTCAGCCCGGCGTTCGACGGCATGGAGATAGTTGTCGTGACCGCGTTGTCGGCCGAGGAAATCGAAAGCCGTGGGGGTTTGCCGGACGGTGTCAGGGTGTTTCACAAGCCTGTCCCCTTCGACGAGATCGAGACCCTGGTGCGGGCCCGAATCGACTCCCTGGCGGTGACGCGCGGCGTGTAAAGCCTCACGCATTCGCCGCTGGGCGCAAGTTGCGCGGCGATGACAATGGTTTTCATGCCTTCCCGCCGGCCCGTCGGGCTTCCGCCATGAAACGTGTACTGATCGTCGAAGACCAGGCTGATATCCGCAAATTGATCCGGATGACGCTGGAGTTCGAGCCCTACGAGATTTTTGAGGCAGCCGATGGCGCCGAGGGTTTGCGCAAGGCAGTCGAGGTCGTACCCGATTTAATGCTGCTCGATGTGATGATGCCGGGCGATTTGGACGGCTTGCAGGTGTGTTCCCAGGTGCGCGCCAACCCGGCCTTGCAAGGCACGCGGGTGGTGCTGCTGACCGCGCGCGGCCAGGTCAAGGACCGCGACGCCGGCCAGCATGCCGGCGCCGACGACTACCTGATCAAGCCCTTCAGCCCGCTGCAACTGATCGAGACGATCGAGCGACTGATGCCGGAAGTCTGAGCCCGGCCGAGACCTACACCGCTTGGACGGTTGTGCCGGCACATCTGCCTTCGGTGGCGATGACATAATCTTTCTATCTTCTCTACGGAGCAACGTTTTGGACGCCAGTCACCCTCGGTGACCGTCCGCTCCAGGCTGGTTCTGGGGTGAGGCGGTCTGCAGTTCCCCCCCTTGGATACCACCGCCGGCCACCCGCCCAGGGTCGCCGCAAAGCGCTGGAGAAGCGCGCAAACTGAGCGCGTCGGAGAAACGGATGCTCAATGTGTTCACGCTGGCCCAAGGCCGGCTGGTACAGCAGGAGATCACAAGCCCTGACATGCTGACCGGTGTGCAGCCGGTGTGGGTTGATCTTGAGTCGCCGATGGCGATAGAAAAGGGCTGGATCGCGGCCCATTTCGGGCTGACGATTCCCGACAACATCGTCGATGACGACCTCGAAGAGTCAGCCCGTTTTTATGAAGAGGACAACGGCGAGCTGCACATCCGGTCCGACTTCCTGATAGACGACGACGTGACGCCGCGCAACGTTCGGGTGGCGTTCATCCTCAAAGACAACGTGCTGTTTTCGGTGCACGCCGAGGACCTGCCGGTGTTTCGCCTGCTGCGGTTGCGCGCGCGCCGCGTGCCGGCCCTGATCGGCGATGCCAAGGACGTGCTGCTCAAGCTGTACGACGCCGACGCCGAATATTCGGCCGATGCGCTGGAAGGCATCTACGACAGCCTCGAGAAAGTCAGCGCCCGGGTGCTCAAGCAAGATGTCGACGACCAGGCAGCAGGCGCCGCGCTGGGGGCGATTGCCAAGGAAGAAGACCTGAACGGCCGGATCCGCCGCAACGTGATGGACACCCGGCGCGCGGTGAGCTTCATGATGCGCAGCCGCATGCTCAATGCCGAGCAGTTCGAGGAGGCACGGCAGATCCTGCGCGACATCGACTCGCTCGATTCGCACACCGCGTTTGTGTTCGACAAGATCAACTTCCTGATGGACGCCACGGTGGGTTTCATCAACATCAACCAGAACAAAGTGATCAAGATCTTCTCGGTGGCCAGCGTCGCGCTGCTGCCGCCGACCCTGATCGCCAGCATCTACGGAATGAACTTCAAGTCCATGCCCGAGCTTGAACAACCCTGGGGCTACCCGTTTGCGCTGGCGCTGATGGTGGCGTCGGTGGCAGCCCCTTTCATCTACTTCCGCCGCAAGGGCTGGTTGCGTTGAGCCGGGACGCAGAGCGCGTCAGAATTCTCATCAAACAACAGTCACGCGCCCTGCGGATGCTTCAAAGCACCGGCGTGTGCTAGCCTGAGTCCCGCTGCGCACGTAGTGCGCTTGCATGCCGCGCGTCTTCGCGAGTGGTTGCCACCAACTTTGATCACCATGCCCTCTCTGTCCCGTGTGTTCCGGTGGTCCGCTGGCCCGGCTTTGTGTCTGGCGACCTGGATGGCTTCGGCCCCGTCGCATGCGCAGTTCGCGATGGTGCCGTCACCGCTGGCCGCCGCACCGCAGCCCAGCGAGGCCGATACCGAGCTGACCTACAAGCGTGACGCCGCCAAGCATTTGTATGTCACCTACCCGATGCGGATCTACAAGGGCCGCATGCCGCCGCTGCTGTACGGTGTGGCGATCGTCGAGACCGATGTTGAGGCGGATGGTTCGGTGACCGATGTGCGGCTGCGCCGGCCGCCAGGCGCGGCCGAGGTGGGGCCGTGGATCGTGCAGATGATCCGCAAGGCCGGGCCGTTTCCGGTGCCGGCCAAGCTGGGCAAAGCCACCTATGTTGACATCTGGCTGGTGCACAAGGGCGGCAACTTCCAGCTCGACACCTTGACCGAAGGCCAGAACTGAGCCTGCCGCAACCCGCGGCTGCACCGCTCGTCAGCGGCTGGCCCGGCGCTTGAGCCAGCGCATCAGCGCGCCAATGACCGGCAACTTCTCGTAGAGTTCTTCGGCCGCATCCCAGTAGTCGCGGTGCATCAACACCCGGCCGTCAGCACCAAAGCGCAAATGGCTGGCGCCGTGGATGCACAACGGCCGGCCGCCGGCGCCGCGGCTGCGGAAGCTGAAATCCCAGGTCAGGAAGGCATCGTCGCCGGCGGCCACGGCATCGAGCACGGCGAAGCGCGGTGCGTCCAACGTGGCAAACATGTGGCTGAAAATGGCGGTGATGGCCGGTAGGCCCTGAACCCGGTTGAACGGGTCCTTGAAGCTGGCCTGCTCGCTGTAGACCCGGCCCAACAGCGGCAGGTCGGCCGGGGACAGGCCTTCATACAGACTCACCACGCGCTGCACCCGCGGGTCTGCCGATTGGCTGCGCGCCGGCCCGCGGCGGGGGATCTCAGACACGCACGACCCGGCGTATGGCGCCGAAGTAGAGCGCGTCCGGCAACGCGCGCAGGGCTTTGAGGAACCGCGTGAAGCGCTTGGGGAAATGGATCTCGAACTCGCCCGCGCCCCAACCCTGCACGATGGCCGTGGCCGCGGCCTCGGGCGTGATCAGCGCAGGCATGTGGAACTGGTTTTGCGCGGTCAACGGGGTCTCGACAAAACCCGGGTTGATCAGCGAAATGCCCACACCGCGTGGCGCCAGGTCGAGAAACAGCACCTCCGCCAGGTTGATCAGCGCGGCCTTGGTCGGTCCGTAGGCCAGTGCGTTGGGCAGGCCCCGGTAGCCGGCCACGCTGGCCACCAGGCTCAGGTTGGCCGGCTGGCCGGCCTGCGCCTGTGCCAGCAGTACCGGCAGCACGGCGCCCAGCAGGTTGAGTGCACCGACGTAATTGATCTGTTGGTGGCGAACGGCGTCCGCCAGGTCGAAATTGTCGGCCTGCATCGGGTTGTAGTGGCCGGCGCAATACATCACCAGGTTGATCTGGCCATGACGCTGTTGCAATGTCTGGGCTGCCGCGGCCACGGCGTCGGCGTCGGTGGCATCCAGCGCCAGGGCCTGCGCACCGGGGTGATCGTCGACAAATGAGGCCAGCGCCGGCGCGCTGCGGGCCGACACGGTGACCTGTGCACCCAGCGCATGCAGGTGACTGGCCGTGGCCCGGCCGATGCCGGTGGACGCTCCCACCAGCCAGACATGCTGGCCGTGCCAGTCGGTGATGCGGGGGTTCATTGACATGGCGGCAAGTCTCGGTGGCCGAGGTTCAGGTGGAAGGCAAACGGCCGCAATGCGGTCAGGACGTGCAGCATGGCTGTGGCTGGGTCAGCCCGGCAGGCGCCGGAACGACAGCAAGACCTCGCCCAGGCGGATGCCGAACTTGCTCATCACTGCGCGGTTGAGCATGACCTGCTCATCGACTTGGAACATCCAGTCGTCGAACTCGATCTCCCAGGTTCGGCCGTCCACCGGCAGCAGCAGCGTGTAGCGCCAGTTCAGCGCATTGCCCGCCGCCTGGCCGCGGGCCTCGCCCAGCACATCGGCGGCGCGGCCGGTGTAGCGACCGTCGGCCTGGCGGCTGAGCTTCCAGATGCGCTGCTCGCGGCGGCCGTCCGAATAGATGAACTGCTCGTCCAACGTGCCCTCGTCGCCCTGCCAGGTACCGGTCATCTGCACCGTGAAGCGCTGCACAACCTTGCCGCCACGGTCGGTTGCGATGCCGTGGGCGAGCAGCTTGCCATTGAAGTACTGGCGCAAGTCCAGCACCGGGGTCTGGCTGGCATAGTCGGCCGGCGTCGGGCCGGCGCAGCCGGTCAACAGCACCGGTGCGGCAAACGCAAAAGCCGATGCCAGCGCCAGAGCGACGTTGCGTGCCCGGTGGCGAATGCCGGGCTGCGGTGGAGGAAGTGGGTTTGCGTTCATGGGCGGTCCAGGTGGTGACGGTAAGTCCAGAGCAGTCCGGCCGCGGCCAGCTTGAGTGCACAGGGCAGCGCGGCATAGACCAGCGCCAGCGCGCTCAGCGCGGGCTCGCTGGTGGATCCGGGCGCATAGCCCAGCGCTTGCAGTGCGGGCAGCGACAGACCCGCCGCCAGTGCCAGATTGAGCTTGTTGGCGCAGGTCCACCAGCCGAAGTAGCTGCCCTCGAAGCGCAGCGCGTGGCCGGCGCGTTGGATCACGCCGGTCAGCAGGGCGCCGGGGATCGCCAGGTCAGCGCCCAGTGCCGCGCCGCTGAACAGGCAGATGGCGACGAAGGCGGCGCTGTCGCCCGCGCCCAACCGGGCCGCCCAGACAAATGCTGCCACTGCCAGGCCCATGCCCGCCAGCCAGCAACGCAGCAGGCCAAAGCGGGCGACGCCGCGCACCCAAAGCGGCATGGACAGCGCACCGGCGGCAAAGTAGCTGCCCAGGAACAGCGGCTCCCAGGCCGGCGCCTGCAACCGATCGCGGATGAAAAACAGCACCAGCGTGGCCGGAATCGCACTGGCCACGCCGTTGAGCACAAACACCGCCATCAAGCGGCGAAATGCCGCGTTACGCCAGGGCGACGCCAGGGCTGACGGCTCCCCCGCCGGGCTGACCGCCGCCCCGGGTTGCGCGTCCGACAGCTGGGTCAGGGGCCGGAACGGTGCCCCGCCGAGTGCCCAAAGCCCCAGCACCAGCAACACCAGGCAGGTGGCGACCATCACCGGGATGCCGGCCAGTGCCGGCAGGATGCTGGCACCCAGCACGCCGGCCAGCGCCATGCCTTCGCGCCAGCTGACGATACGGGCCTGGGTGGCCGCGCCGCCGCCCAGGCGGGCGCCCCAGGCCTGGTGCAGCACGCCGAGCGCGCTGTAGCCCAGGCAGGTGATGACCAGCGCAACCGCGCACCACGCCAGCAGCGCGTTTGAGGTGCCGGCCGGCGGAAAAAACAGCGCGACAAAGCCCAGAGCCAACAGCAACGCGGCGACACAGGCGGCGGCCAGCACACGCTGCCTTGGCAGGGCCAGACCGCGGTCGACCCAGCGACCCAGCCACGGGTCGATCACCGCATCCAGCGCCCGTGTGCCCAGCAACACCAGCCCCAAAGCGGCCAGCGGCACGCCCAGTTGCCCGGCGTAGTGGTTGGGCAGCAGCACGTACAGCGGCAAGGCCGCAAACGCCAGTGGTGCGCCCAGCGCGCCGTAGCGCAAACCGGCGCGCCAGGGCAGCGCCACGGGCGAGGCGGCCGGCAGGGTGTGCGCGGCCGCCAGCCCCTGTCCGCTCACCGCGCCTCGCCCAGCAACTGCGCGCGCAGCTTGGGCTCCGAGGTGCGGGGCGACAACCAGATGCCAAAAAACAGGCGCGAAAAATCGGCGTCCGCCACCTCGCCCCGGCGCTGGCCGTTGAAGAAGAAGCGCGCGGATTGCCCCGGCCGTTGCACGCCAGTAAGGCGGTCGCCCGCCTGCACATCCGGAAACAGCTGGGTCATGGCCGCCAGCCAGGACGCGCCCTGAGCCTCGCTGAACGCGCCGATCCGGCGCATCTCGTCCAGCGACCGACTGGCAATCATCTCGCCCACCAGCTTGCGGGCATAGACCAGCTCGAGCGCCAGCGGCTGGCGATCGCCATCACCGGCAAGCGGTGCAGCGCTCCACAGCCGCACATCGTAGATATGCAGGCCGAAAAACCGCATCACGCCGGTACCCCGCCAGCGCGCGCCAGGCAACTCGGCATCGAGCTCGGGCGGCGCCTTGGCCAATGCGTCGAGCCCGGCAGCCGCCGCTCTGCCAGCCACCACCGGCGCGGCAGACGCCGTAGCCCATGCCAGCCGTCCGGGCGTGGCCAAGCGCAGCGGCCAGGCCGCAAGTACCGATGCCGCGCGCAGCAGACTTCGCCGGTCAAGCACTGTCATTCCGGCCGCCGCAGCGTGAACTGCATGACGTCGGTGCTGCCGGCGGCAAAGGCCGCCTCGCAATAGGCCAGGTAGAACTCCCAGGTGCGCATGAACCGGGTATCGAAGCCCAGGCCGCGCACCTGCGTGTCCTGGTGCAAGAAGTCCTGGCGCCAGCGCCGCAGCGTCTCGGCATAGTCCAGGCCGAAGGCCAGCTCGTTCTCGACCACCAGCCCGGCCTTGACCGCCTCGGCGCGGAAGGCCTGCGGGCACGGCAACAAGCCGCCCGGGAAGATGTACTGCTGGATGAAATCGGTGCCGGCGACATAGCGCTCGAACAGGTTGTCGGCAATGGTGATCGATTGCACGCAAGCCCGTCCGCCCGGCTTGAGCTGCTCGAACAGCGTCTTGAAATAGCTGCCCCAGTACTCGCGGCCCACCGCCTCGAACATCTCGATCGAGACGATCGCGTCAAACGGCCCGTCGGAGATGTCGCGGTAATCCTGGAATCGCAGGTCGGCCTGCGCCGCCAGCCCCGCGCGCGCCAGACGGTCCTGGCCAAAGGCCAGCTGCTCGGCGGACAAGGTGACGCCGGTGACCCGGGCGCCAAAATCGCGCGCTGCGCATTCGGCCAGGCCGCCCCAGCCGCAGCCGATTTCCAGCACCCTGTCGCCCGGCCTGACCTGGCATTCGTCCAGCGTGCGGCGCATCTTGGCTTGCTGGGCGGTTGCGGTGGACTGCTGCAGATCGCCGTTGAACCAGGCGCTGGAGTAGGTCATGGTCTCGTCCAGCCACAACCGGTAAAACGGGTTGCCCAGGTCGTAGTGGGCGTGGATATTGCGCTTGCTGCCGGCGCGTGAATTGCGGTTGAACAGGTGGCGGGCGCGGTTGATCAGGTTGCCCCACCAGGTGCCGTAGACCACCGACTCCACCGCGTCGCGGTTGGCGATGAACAGCGACAACAGCGCGACCAGGTCGTTGGCCGCCCAGTCGCCGGCGATGAAGGACTCGGCAAAGCCGATGTCTCCGGCGCGCAGCGCTGCGCTGCAGACATCCCAGTTGTGCAGCCGCACGGCGGCATGCGGTTCACCGGCAGCACCCGTGCCAAAGCGGATCTGGCCACCGTCGGGCAGTTGCACGTCCAGCGTGCCCACTTGCAGCCGGCGCAGCAGGGCAAACAATGCCCGTGCCGCGGCCGGGGCAGAGGGCGGCAGCGCCAGGGTGGCGGTGGGCTTGGACAGGGTACTGGCGTTTTGCATGGCGGCCGGATGCCTCAATGGGAGGGAAGGGAAGGAGCGTCGGCAACAGGCGGCTGGCCCTGCTGGCCGTAAAACGGCACGCGTTTGATCAGCAAGCGCAGTGCCTGCCAGTGGATACGCAGCACCACGCCCAGCATCAGCAACGGCATGCGCCACAGCGCCTGGCGCAGCCGTGCGGGCGTGAGCGGTGCCAGATCGCCGCTGACGCTGGTCAACAGCAGCGGCCCTTGTGCGTCATCGTGTTCGATACGGGCCACCGTGCGCCCAGCACCGCTATCAACCTGACCGGTGGTACCCAGGCCGGTGCGCATGAAGCGGAAGCGGTAACGGCCCTCGATCTGGCAAAACGGCGACACCTGGAACAGCTTGCGCGCCACCACCTCTTGCCCAAAGGCAAGGCTGGTGCCGGCCAGCAGGTAGGTGTGTCGGCCGCCAAAGGTGTTGTTGACCTCGGCCAGCACGGCGGCCAATGAGCCGTCGTTGCGGTGGCAGTACCAGAAGCTGACCGGCTTGAAGGCAAAACCGAACAAGCGCGGATAGGTGTGCAGCCAGACCTCGCCTAGGGCGTCGGTGATGCCTTCGGCTTGCAGCAGCGCATCGGCCCAGGCCAGGCAATCACCACGCCCGTCGCCGTGGTCGGCGTCATGGAAGCTGACCCAGCCCCGGCGGTTGCGCCGCAGTGTGGCCACCGGTTGCTCGCGCAGGCGACGCAGCGGCAGCAGCAGGAACCAGGTCGGGTAGTCGAACGCGTGGCGCACCGGACGCAGCCGCAAATGCCGCACCCGGCCGATGCCCAGTTGCGGGCAGGGCAGCGGCGCGGCAAGCGGGCCGGGCAGGGGTGACGGGTCGGCAATCATGGCATGACGGGCTGTCAGGCTGTGTGGACGTCAGGCTGTGCGCCGGTCACGCTGCGGCGCGTGCGGACGCACCGGCGTCTTCGGCGGCCCAGCACGCGCGCAATGCCTGCGCCACGGCCAGGCCCGAGCGCAGGCCGTCCTCGTGAAAGCCGTAGCGCGTCCAGGCGCCGGCAAACCAGACGTGGGCGGTGCCCTGGATTTGTGGCAGGCGCTGTTGCGCCGCGATGGCCGCGGTGTCGAACACCGGATGCGCATAGTCAAAACTGCCATGCAGCGTTTCGACCGCGGGCTCCTGGGTCGGGTTGAGCGACACGATCACCGGCCGTTGCCAGGGCAGTGGTTGCAGCCGGTTGATCAGGTAGTGCAGGCAGACCGACGACTGCTCTTGCGCAGGCGCGGTTGAGCGCACGTAGTTCCAGGCTGCCCAGGCCTTTTGGCGGCGTGGCAGCAGGCTGGCGTCGGTGTGCAGCAGCGCGCGGTTGCGCTGGTAGCGGATGGCGCCCAGCACGGCACGCTCGTCCGGCGTGGCCTGGCCAGCCAGCAAAGCCAGGCTCTGGTCGCTGTGGCCTGCCAGCACCACCTCGTCGAAATGCTCGCTGCCCTGCGGCGTGTCCAGCCAGACGCCGGCTTGCGCGGTTTGCGGGGGCACCCGGCGCAGCGCGGTCACAGGGGTGTTCAACCGGGCGTCGGGGATGGTGGCCAGCAGACGCTGCACGTACTCGCGCGAACCGCCGCGTACGGTGTGCCACTGCGGCCGGTTGGTGACGCGGATCAGCCCGTGGTTGTGGCAGAACCGGATCATCGTGGCCACCGGAAAGCGCAGCATCTGGTCGGTCGGGCAGCTCCAGATGCAGCCGAGCATGGGCAACAGGTACCAGTCGCGGAACGGCGTGGAGAAGCGGTGGCTGGCGAGCCAATCGCCGATCGGCTGCTGCAGCGCGGCTTCTTCATGGCGCTCGGCGATTTGGGTGGTCAGCCGGTTGAAGCGCATCAAATCACGCAACATGTGCAGGAAGCGAGGCCGAACCAGGTTGCGGCGCTGCGCAAACACGGTGTCGAGGTTGCAACCACTCCACTCCAGGCCGACTTGCGGCACTTGCACCGAAAACGACATCTCCGAATTGGCCGTGGGCACCTGCAGGTCGGCAAACAACTTGACCAGTTCGGGGTAGGTGGCGTGGTTGAACACCAGAAACCCGGTGTCCACGCCGTGGGTTACGCCGTCCAGCGTCAGGTCCACCGTGTGGGCGTGGCCGCCAAAGTGGCTGTCGGCCTCGAACAAGACGACCTTCGTTTCGGATGCCAGCTGGCTGGCTGCGGCCAGACCCGAAATGCCCGACCCGACCACCGCCACGCGACGCTGTGGGCCGTTCATGCCGCAACCCCCGCGGCAGTCAGCGGGGCGTAAAGCGCCGTGCGGCGCCCTGGAGCCAACCAGGAAGGGAGGGAGGAGGAGAGGGGCTCCAGGATTTCGGCCTGCCAACGCAGGCGGCCGCACGGCGAGAAAAGAGCAGTGCCCGTGATGCTGCAGCGCGCACCTGCCCGAAGCCGATGGTCCGGGTGATGGCGGTCTGCAGCGCCTTTGAAAGCGACTGCGGGATAGAGCTTGGCGGTGAAAATTGGTTCCGGCATGGTGATTCTCAGGTCAGGCTTCGTGACCGATTTTATGCCAAATGAACTGCTTAGTTCAAGTATGACTGGTCAGTCTCAAATTGCCTTCAAAAGTTTCTCCAAGTCCTTCACAAAGGCCGGGTCTTTGGGATCGACGGCGGACGCATGGCTGATCACCCCGTCGCCCGACCGGCTGACCAGGTATTTGTGGAAGTTCCACTGCGGCACCTTGCCACTGCGCTGCTGCAGCGCCACGAACAGTGGGTTGACCTTGCGCCCGCCGCCCGGCGCCACATGGGATTTGGCGAACATCGGGAAACGAACACCGAACGTGTTTTCGCAAAACTGGGCGATCTCGGCGTCGCTGCCGGGCTCTTGCGAGAAGTCGTTGCTAGGGAAGCCCAACACCACCAGGCCCCGTTCGCGGTAGCGCTCGTTCAGCGCTTCCAACGATTTGTACTGCGCGGTGAAGCCGCAATAACTGGCGGTGTTGACCACCAGCAGCACCTTGCCGGCGTAGTCACACAGCTTGACCGGCTTTTCATCCTGCAGGCGCGGCTGGGTGCTGTTGAGCCAGGCCGGACAAGCGTCCGCTGCACGGGACGCGCCGGCAGCCAGCAGGCACAGGCCGGCGGCCAGTGCGTTGCGCCGGGATGGGGTGAAGGGTGTGGAAATCATGGGGAATCCTTACGTGGTTTGGGGTGGATCGGATGCAAGTGGCCTGGGTTCCGCACAGCCCGAAGGGCTGCTGGGTTTGCGCTTGGGGCTGACAAAGGTGCCGGCCTAGAATCGTGTGACTGCCTTCAGAAAGAACCCCATGCTCTACCCCGAACTCTTCAAGCAGCTCGAAGCCGTGCGTTGGAACATGGACACCGACATCGCCTGGGACCGCTTTGATGCCAGCCAGCTGACCGACGCGCAGGCCCAGACCATCAAGATGAACGCCATCACCGAGTGGGCGGCACTGCCGGCCACCGAGATGTTCTTGCGCGACAACCGCGATGACAGTGATTTTTCAGCCTTCATGAGCGTCTGGTTCTTCGAGGAGCAAAAGCACTCGCTGGTATTGATGGAATACCTGCGCCGCTTCCGGCCCGAGCTGGTGCCTACCGAAGCCGAACTGCACGAGGTGCGCTTCGAGTTCGACCCGGCGCCCGCGCTCGAGACCCTGATGTTGCATTTTTGTGGCGAGATCCGCCTGAACCACTGGTATCGCCGCGCTGCCGAGTGGCACACCGAGCCGGTGATCCGCCAGATCTATGAAACCCTGGCCCGCGACGAGGCCCGCCATGGTGGCGCCTACCTGCGCTACATGAAGCGCGCGATGGTCAAGTTTGGCGACGAGGCACGCGCCGCCTTTGCCAAGGTGGGCGTGTTGATGGCCAGCGCCCGCCGCACCGCGCAGGCACTGCACCCGACCAATCTGCACGTCAACGAGACGCTGTTCCCGCGCGACACGGTGCAAAGCCGGCTGCCCGATCCGGCCTGGCTGGAGCACTGGCTGGACAAGCAGATCCAATTCGACAGCGTGTGGGAGAACAAGGTCGTCGAGCGCATCCTGCACAACATGAGCCTGCTGATGGAACGCAGCTTTGCCAGCGTGCAAGAGCTCAACCGCTTCCGCAAGGAAGTGACCGCCCGGGTGGCGGCAGCGGCGCAGGCCAGGCCTGACGGCGTGCAGCCGGTTTGACCGACTGACCCCCGGCCGCGCCAGGCCACTTGCGCGCGGACAACACAAAGCCGGCTTTAAAAAGCCGGCTTTTTGCTGGGCGCACCAGTGCCGCCCAGGTGTCAGGCCGTCATCACTTCTTGGCGGCAGCGGCCATGCGCTCGCTGTCGGCCTTGCGATCGGCGGCCACTTTCTGCGCTGCAGGGCGCTGGCCAATCAGCGCGGCATAGGCCTTCCAGTCGATGCCGGCCGAGGCCAGCATGTCCTCGCCCAGCACGCTCTTGCTGGACATCGCTACCAGCGGCAGGCTGACGTAGGCGGCGCAGTCGGCCACGGTGAACGTGTCGCCCGCGACATACGGGCCAAACTTGGCCAGGCGCTTGAAGGCCGGGATGCCTTTGGCCAGCAGCTTGCGCGCGCGGTCCTTGGTGGCGTCGTCGACCGTGCCGCCAAAAAAGGCCTGTTTGTACAGCTCACGCGCCACCAGCTCCAGGTGCAGTTCGATGAAGGTGCACAGCTCGCGCACCTTGGCGGCGGCAAACGGGTCAGCCGGCACCAGCGGATGTGCCGGGTAGGCGGCTTCCAGGTAGTCCACCATCACCTGGCTCTCGCACAGTGCGCCTTGCTCGGTGCGCAGGAACGGCACCTTGGCCAGCGGCGTGCTGCTGAGCACCGACTCGTCGCTGCTGCCGGTCATCACCAGTTCTTCGTTGAACGGGATGCCTTTTTCCAGCATGGCCAGCTTGACCTTGTTGTAGTAGTTGGAAACGCTGAAGCCGCAGAGTGTGAGCATGAAATTCTCCTGATAGGGGGTGGGCGGACCGCAGTCTAGAGGCGGGTCGGGGGTGCTTTTGGACGCGCAGGTGACACGTTCAGATCACCGGCAGTCAGCCACGCGCAGCGCGGGTGCCGGCGTGGCCCTGCCCGATCAGACCAGCTTTGGTGTCTGCCGTGCCTGCGGCGTGCGGTTGACCAGCGCGATGCCGACCACCACTGCCGCGCAGGCCACCAGCAGGCGCAGTGTCAGCGGCTCGCCCAGCAGCAGCACACCGGCCAGCAGGCCGAACAGCGGTGTCAGCAAGGTGAAGGCGGTGACCCGCGTGGCCGGGTAGTGGCGCACCAGCCAGAACCACAGCAAAAAGCTGGCAAAGGTGACGACCACGGTCTGGAAGCCCATCAGCAGCCCGGACCGCAAGCCCAGCGACGACCAGGCCGGCCAGGCCTCGCCCAGCAGCAACGAGGCCGCTGTCAGCAGCACGCCCGAGACGCCCAACTGGTAGAACAGCGTCTGCTCGGGCGGCGCGTTGGCCAGCCGGCTGCCGCGGATGACCAGGGTGGTGGCACCCCACAGCACAGCCGCCACCAGGCCCAGCGTATCGCCCAGCCACTGCTGCGGCCCCTGCGCGATGAAGCCGGCTGAAAAGCCCTCGGCGAAGGCCCAGGCCACACCGGCAAAGGCAGCCGCCAGGCCCAGCCATTGCACGGTGCCCGGGCGCTCACTGGACGCGACCAGCGGCAAGCCCAGCGCCACCACAAAGGGCGAGGCGTAGAGAAAGACGATCATGCGCGACGCGCTGGTGTACTGCAGGCCAATGAAGACGCAGGCGAACTCGGCAGCAAACAGCGCGCCGGCCAGCAGGCCCGGGCCCAGCGTGCCGTTGCGGGTGGACAGCGACACCCCGCCGCGCCAGGCCCACAGCGCCACCAGCAAACCTGCGCCCAGCGACCGGGTGCCGGCCTGGATCAGCGGCGGCACATCGGCCAGCGCCAGCTTGGCGGCCACCTGGTTCAGGCCCCACAGCGCGCAGCACAGCAGCAGCGAGGCCACCGCCACGCCGTCCAGCCTTGTTTTTGTCTCGCTCATGCCGACAATGCTACGGGCGGGGTCGGCCGCCCCAGCCGGCGTTTTGGCCAACGCCGATGGCCCCAGCGCAAAGCAGGCCGGCCACGACGCCGCTGGCATGCGCCGCCGGCGCAATCGCGATGTCCCAGCCGTCCACCAGACGCAAGGGGCCGGTCCAGGCAGCTTCCAGCCACAGCTTGACCAGCACGCCGGCCAGCAGCGCGGCGCCGGTCCAGCGCCGTTGGCCGCGCTCGGCGCGGATCACTTGCACGCAGGCCACTGCGACACCGGCATGCATCAGCCCCGACAGCCCGCCGTAGGCGGTCAGCGTGGGCTGCAGCAGCAGACCCAGGTGGGTGAGCGGCCAGGCCAGCGCCCAGGCCAGCGTGGCGCGCCCGC
>JANMXG010000036.1:0-2412 GCA_031394235.1 Betaproteobacteria bacterium | reverse complement strand
CCTGAAGTTTGGCGTGCGGCCCGAAAACCTCAGCCTGCAACGCCTGAGCGACGACAGTGCTGCGCTCGATGCCGAGGTGCAACTGCTGGAGCCGCTGGGGGCCGAGACGCTGGTGAACTTTCGGGTGGGCGGCTGCGAGCTGACGGCCCGCTGCCCGGCCTCGTTCCGTGACAGCGCGGGCTGCCGCCGCACGCTGTACCTGCAGCCTGGGCAGATGCACTTGTTTGACGCTGGCACCGGGCTGGCGCTGTGAGGCCGTGCGTTGTAGCCTTGCCCACCCCGCTCTCCATTGATAACCGGAGCCGCCCATGACGCGCCGAGACCCGATGTCCATGTCCACCACCTGGCTCGCCGCCGCCGCCTTGCTGGCCGGCTTGTGCGCGCCAGGCGCGGCCTGGGCGCAGACCCAGTTGCGGGTGTTCTCGGGCGGCACCAACCAGCGCCCTGACCTGATGCGGGTGCTGTTCGACCAGTACCAGAAGCAAAACCCCGGCGTGACCATCACCATCGAGACGGGCGGCGCCACGTCCGAGTTGCAGCGCCAGTATCTCAGCACGGTGCTCAACGCCAAGGATGCCTCCATCGATTTGTACATGATCGACATCGTCAACCCGGCGCAATACTTTGGCGCGGGCTGGCTGGAGCCGCTCAACGCCTGGTTCGGCGAACCCGCCGCCGCGCTCAAGCCCTATTTGCCGGTGTATGCCACCAGCAACGTGATCGACGGCAAGATCGCCGCGATGCCGGCCTTTGCCGACGCGATGTTCATGTTCTACCGCAAGGACCTGCTGGCCAAGCACGGCGTGGCCGAGCCCAAGACCTGGGACGAACTGAGCGCCGCTGCCAAGAAGATCCAGGCCGCCGAGCACAACCCCAACCTGCAGGGCTTGTCGATCCAGGGCGCGCCGATCGAAGGCGCGGTCTGCACCTTCTTGCTGCCCTACTGGGGCCAGGGCAAGGATTTCAACGATGCCGCCGGCAAGCTGACGCTCGACAAGCCTGCTGCCGTCAGGGGATTGACCCAGTGGCTGGCGATGGTGGACGCCGGCGTGATCAAGAAGAACGTGGCCGAGGTCAAGACGCCCGACACCGTCAACGAGTTCAAGGCCGGCCAGGTGGTGTTTGCGATCAACTGGACCTGGGCCTGGGACCGCTTCAAGGACGACAAGGACTCCACCGTGGCCGGCAAGGTCGGCGTGATGGCCATGCCCACCATGCCGGGCGGCAAGAGCGCCACCTGCGTGGGCGGCTGGCAATGGGCGATGAGCGCTTTCTCCAAACACAAGGCCGAGTCGGCCAAGCTGATCAAGTTTTTGGTCACGCCCGAGGCCAGCCGATTCCTGGCGGCCGAAGGCGCGCTGCTGCCCACCTACCCGGCGGTCTACACCGATGCCGAGGTGCTGAAAAACGTGCCCTGGTTCAAGGACGCGGCCGGCGTGGCGATGGCCGGCAAAAGCCGGCCGATGAGCCGTGACTACGGCCAGGTCAGCGACGTGATCCGCACCACCACCAGCGCGGTGCTGGCCCGCACCAAGAAGCCGGCCGAGGGCGTGGACGAGATCGACAGCCGCTTGCGGCGGGTGATGCGCTGATGGGCCTGCCGGCCGAGCGCTTGCCGCCAAGCAGCAGCTTGTCTGGCAGCCGCTTGTCGAGCATCATGCGTGACCCCAGCGAGCGCACGCTGGCCCTGCTGCTGCTGGCGCCGGCGTTTTTGTTGCTGGCGCTGATCGTGGTCTACCCGATCGGCAAGCTGCTGTGGAACAGCTTTTTCGACCTGCGGCTCTCAGGCGGTGGTGGTGCGTCCAAGTTTGTCGGCTGGGAGAACTATGCGCTGGTGCTCGAAGACAAGGCCTTCTGGAACGCCACCCAAAACACCGTGCTGATCACCCTGATCACCGTGCCGGGTGCGCTGGTGGTGGGGCTGGGGCTGGCGCTGCTGGCCAACCTGCCTTTCAAGCGCCAGTGGCCGGTGCGGCTGGCGCTGCTGCTGCCCTGGGCGCTGCCGCTGTCGTTTGTCGGGCTGATCTTTGCGTGGTTCTTTCACACCGAGTACGGCGTGGTCAACGATGTGCTGCGCCGGCTGGGTTTTGCCGACCTGCGCGACCCGACGATGTGGCTGCTGAGCCCGACGCTGGCGTTTGCGGCGATTTGCGGCGCGATCATCTGGAAGACCAGCTCCTTCATGGCCCTAATCCTGCTGGCCGGCTTGCAGATGATCCCGAAGTCGCTCTACGAGGCCGCTGAGGTGGACGGCGCCTCGCGCTGGCAGCAGTTCTGCCAGATAACGCTGCCGATGCTGATGCCCTCGATCATCGTGGCGCTGATCTTTCGCACCATCACTGCGCTGCAGACCTTCGACATCCCCTACACGATGACCAAAGGCGGGCCCGGCGAGGCCACCGAGACGCTGGC
>JANMXG010000035.1:0-2222 GCA_031394235.1 Betaproteobacteria bacterium | reverse complement strand
CGGTCGAGCTTGATGCGGCCAGGTCGGGCGCTCATCACAACCACCCGGCTACCCATGAACGCCGCCTCGTCGATGTCATGGGTGACAAACAGCACTGTCTTGCGTTCCGCCTCCCAGATGCCCAGCAGCAACTCCTGCATCAACTCGCGAGTCTGGTGATCCAGCGCGCCAAAAGGCTCGTCCATCAGCAACATGCGTGGACCATTCGCCAGCGCACGGGCAATCGCCACACGCTGCTGCATGCCGCCTGAGAGCTGCTTCGGGAAGTGGTTCTCGAAACCGCGCAATCCCACCTTGTTCAAGAAGCTGTCGGCAATCTCCAATTGTTGGGCCCGCGGCATCCCTCGCTCGCGCAGTCCAAAACACACATTACCTTGCACCGTCAGCCACGGAAACAGGGTGTAGCTCTGGAACACCATGCCGCGGTCGGCGCCCGGTCCGGCGATGCGCTGACCGGCAAGTTGCACCTCGCCATTGGTCTGCACATCCAGGCCGGCAACGATGCGCAGCAGCGTGCTCTTGCCGCAGCCGCTCGGGCCGAGGATGGTGACAAAGTCGTTTTCGGCCACGCTCAGGTCAGTGGCCTGCAGCGCCACGGTGGCAGCGCCGCCAGTAGACGAAGGGAAGCTGCGCGACACCCCACGGATGCTCAGGAAAGGTTCGCTCATTCGAGATGTCCTGATGTCATCGTCCGAGCTGCGCCCAGGGGAACAGCCGCCGGTTCAGCCCCTTGAAGGCAAAGTCACTGCACAGCCCGATCAGACCGATCACGATGATGCCGAAGATGATCTGGTCGGTGGCCAACAGCGCCTGGCTGTCGGTGATCATGTGACCGATGCCACTGCTTGCGCCGATCAACTCTGCCACGATCACGTAGGTCCAGGCCCAGCCCAGCACCATGCGCAGGGTCTCGGCAATCTCGGGCGCGGCGCCCGGGATCAGCACCCGACGCACCAAGCTGGCGTCGCTGCTGCCCAGGGTGTAGGCGGCCTCGACCAGGTCGCGCCGGGTGTTGCCCACCACCACCGCGATCATCAGCACCAATTGAAAAAAGCTGCCAATGAAGATCACCGCCAGCTTTTGCGCCTCGCCAATGCCGGCCCACAGAATCAGCAACGGGATGAAGGCCGACGCCGGCAGGTAGCGGGCAAACGAGACAAAGGGCTCAAAAAATGCCTCGATGGGTTTGTAGGCGCCCATCAGCACACCCAGCGGCAACGCCAGCAGCGTGGCGAGGATGAAGCCACCCAGCACCCGCCAGACCGTCATGCCGACATCAAACGCAAAGCCCATCTCGGTCAGCAACACCCAACCGCTGCGCACCATCTGCACCGGATCGGCCAGAAAGGTTTTTTGTACAAAGCCACCAAAAGTGGCTACCGCCCAGGCTGCCACGAAAAGTACAAAAAACGCGATGCCCAGAGCAATGCGCCGGCCGGGGGCAACCGGCGTCAGAGGCCGCATGTCGGCTCCATCGGCGGCAACACAGGGCCGAATCTGCGGCGTGGCCTCACTTCAGGAACCGGGTGTCGGCCAGCTTGCCCAGGTCGGGAATCGCCTTGATGATGCCGACCTCAAGCAGCAGGTCAGCCGCCTCCTTGGTGAACTGGGCATGCTCGCCGGCAAAGAACTTCTGGTTCGCCTCACGGTCTTGCCAGCGCAGGTACTTCTGGCTGCCCTCAAAGGCCTCGGCCGTCTGCTTGACATCGGCGCCCATGATCTCGAAGCTCTTTTTGGGGTCGGCCTTGATCATCGCCACCGCGTCGAAGTAGCCATCGGCCAGTGCCTTGGCGGCTTTGGGGTTGTCAGTCAGAAACTTGGGCGTGCAGCCAAAGGTGTCCATCACCATCGGGTAGTCGAGCGTGGTGGCGATGATTTTGCCGGCCTCGGGCTTGGCCCGCACCGCGCTCAGGTAGGGCTCGTAGGTCATTGCCGCGTCCACGCCGTCGGTGCCGGCGATCATCGCGTTGGCGGCGGCCTGTGGCGACAAATTGACCACCTTCACATCCTTGATTGAAAGGCCGTTTTTCTTCAGCATCCAGGCCAGCCCGAAATACGGCGCGGTGCCGGGTGCGTCGGCCGCCACGGTCTTGCCCTTCAGGTCGCTGATCTTGCTGATGCCGGGCTTGACGACCATGCCGTCGGCACCGTAGCTCTTGTCGAGCTGGAAAATCTGGGTGGTGGCCACGCCGTTGGCGTTCCAGACCACCCAGGTCTCGACC
>JANMXG010000034.1:0-3983 GCA_031394235.1 Betaproteobacteria bacterium | reverse complement strand
GCTCGCTGGCCTGCTTCAAGCCGCCCTGCTGCCCGCGGCCCACGGTGCGCCCGCCGCGCCGGCCACCGCGACAAATGCGGCCACCTTGCGCATCGCCAGCGCTTTCGACCCCCAGACCCTCGACCCCCATGCAGTGGCCTTGCTGTACCACACCCGTGTCACCTACCAGGTCTACGACTCGCTGGTCAACCGCGACCAGGCCTTCAAGATCGAGCCCGCGCTGGCGCTGAGCTGGCAAAACACCAGCCCCACGACCTGGCGCTTCAAGCTGCGGCCGGGGGTCAAGTTTCACGATGGCGCGGTGCTCACCGCCGACGATGTGCTGTTCTCGATCGAGCGGGCGATGGGCCCCACCTCGCAGCGCAGCTTCACGCTCAAGGGCATCACGGCGGTCAGCAAGGTCGATGGGTTGACGCTGGATTTCAAGCTCAACGCGCCCGACGCGGTGCTGCCCGACAAACTGCTCTACGTGCCGATCATGAACAAGGCCTGGTGCGTGCAGCACGGGGTGGAGCGGGCGCAGGACTACAACGGCAAGCAAGAGACCTTTGCGGTGCGCAATGCCAACGGCACCGGGCCGTTCAAGCTGATCAAGTACGAGCCCGACGTGCGGGTGCAGCTGCAGCGTTTCGACGGCTGGTGGGGCGCGGCTGACCCGCGCAACGGTCAGGTCCAGGCGGTCACTTTTCTCAGCATCAAGAGCGATGCCACCCGGCTGGCAGCGCTAGCCTCGGGCGAGGTCGATCTGGTGCTGGACCCGCCGTTTCAGGATGTGGAGCGGCTCAAGACCGACCCCAAGCTCAGCGTCACCACCACCGGTGACCTGGGCACCCAGTACTTCACCTTCGATCAGGCGCGCGACGAGCTGCTGAGCAGCGATGTCAAGGGCCGCAACCCCTTCAAGGACCTGCGGGTACGCCGGGCGGTGGCCCATGCGCTCAACATCGACCTGATCGTGCAAAAGGTGCTGCGCGGCCAGGGCACACCCACCGGCTCGTTCATCTCGCCGATGGTCGATGGCTACCTGCCCGAGCTGGACAAGCGCCCGCCCTACGACCCGGCCAAGGCGCGCGCGCTGCTGGCCGAGGCGGGCTACCCCAACGGCTTTGGCGTGACGCTGGACTGCGTCAACGTGGCCTGGCGCGATGCGGTTTGCCAGGCCGCCACCGCCATGCTGACCCAGGTCGGCATCCGCACCCAACTGCGCAGCTCGGCCACCAACCAGTTCTTCCCCAAGATCACCCAGGGCACGGCCAGTTTCATCGAGTACGGCTGGACCCCGACCACCGAGGCCTGGGGCACGCTGAGCGGCCTGTTCCGGACCTGGGACCCGCAGGGCGGTGGCGCCTTCAACGCCGGGCGTTACAGCAACCCGGCACTCGACCTGCTGATCGACGCGGTGCGCACCGAGCCTGACCTGACCCGCCGCCGGGCCCGGGTGGGCGTGGCCTTGCGCATGGTCAACGACGACCTGCCCTACCTGCCGCTGTACCGCCGCAAGCTCAACTGGGCGATGGCCAAGCCGGTCAAGCTGACGATGTGGCCCAACGACGCGGTGGAGCTGCGCTGGGTGACGCTGCGCTAGCGGGGGCTGAAAACGGCGCCCACTAAGACCTGACGCCTGAGCGACAAGGCGCGCAAACAGCGGGCGCACCCCGGCCGGATTGATGGTGAACCCGCATGGCGGGACGGTCGGTCCGATGGTTTGATGGCAAGCGTCGAAACCCGCTGGAGTACCCGTTGTGAGCAGTCCACCCATCGATCTCCGCCGCCGCAGCGTCAGCGCCGGCCTGGCCAGCCTGCTGGCCGCGCCCGGCCTGGCCACCGCCCAAACCCCGGCCACACGCTGGAAGCCCGAGCGCCCGATCACCCTCTACAACCCGTTTGCGGTGGGTGGCATCACCGACATGCACTTGCGCTTCATGGGTGAGCGGGTGGGTCGCATCCTGGGCCAGCCGGTGCTGGTCGAAGCCCGGGCCGGCGCCGCCGGCACGCTGGCCCCGGCAGCGCTGATGGCGACCAAATCCGACGGCCACAGCCTGGCCTGCTACACCATCAACAGCCTGCGCTACCCGCATTACCAACCCGTCAACTGGCACCCCATCAAGGATTTCAGCTTCATCACCGGTCTGTCCTCGTACACCTTTGCGCTGGTGGTGCGGGCCGATTCGCCGTGGAAGACGGTGGACGACCTGTTTGCCGCCGGCAAGGCCGAACCTGAGAAGTACACCTACGGCACCAGCGGCATCGGTGGCTCGGGCCATTTGATGATGATCGAGATCGAGCAGCTGATCGGTGCACGCTACACCCACATCCCCTACAAGGGCGGTGCCGAGTGGATGCAGGCCCTGCTGGCCGGGCAGATCAACTTCTTGGCCGACGCCTCGCAGTGGGGCCCGTTTGTGGACGATGGCCGCTGCCGTATCCTGGCCATGGTGACCGAGCAACGCCTGCCCAAGTACCCCAACGTGCCCACCCTCAAGGAGCGAGGCATCAACGCCATCGGCCAGAGCCCCTACGGCCTGGTGGGCCCGAAGGACCTGCCACCCGCCATCGTGCAAAGCCTGTACGACGCGTTTGAAGAGGCCGGCAAGGACCCGGGCCTGCAGCAACTGCTGGACCGCTACATCCAGGTGCCGTGGAAGAAGAACCCCAGCGAGTACAAAGCCTTTGCCGAGCAGTACTTCAACAGCGTGCGGCCGATGCTGGTGAAGGCAGGCCTGGCCAAGGCCTGAGGCCGGGCCTGAAGCCGGACCCACTGCCGCGCACCGTTTTCACTGAACCCCTTTGAGAGGCAATCCCCATGCGACAAGCCGTCATCGTCTCCTATGCACGCACCGGCCTGGCCAAGGCCGGGCGGGGCGGTTTCAACAACACCCCCAACATGACCATCCTGGGCCATGCCATCGCGCATGCGGTACAGCGCTCGGGCGTTGATCCGGCCGAGGTCGAGGACGTCATCGCCGGTTGCGTGGCCGCCTCGGGCAATGTGGCACGGGCCGCAGCCATGCTGGCCGGGCTGCCGGTGACGACCTCAGGCATGACGATGAACCGGGCTTGCTCGTCGGGGCTGAACGCCATCGCCGCAGCGGCCCACCACATCGTCGAAGAGGGCGCCAGCATCATGGTCGGCTGCGGCGTCGACTCGATCAGCTTTCAGGGCGGCGGCGGCGGCGGGCGCGACAGCCGGCTGACCGACCTGCTGCCCGCGTTCTGGATGCCGATGATCGAGACGGCCGACATCGTCGCCGAGCGCTACAAGATCAGCCGCGAAGTCCAGGACGAATACTCGCTCGAATCGCAGCGCCGCATGGCCGCTGCCCAGGCGGCCGGCAAGTTCAAGGACGAGATCATCGCGGTCAACACCCGCATGAAGCGGGTCGACAAGCTCACCAAAGAAGAGTCTTTGGTGGATGCCGTGGTCGACCGCGACGAGTGCAACCGGGCCGACACCACGCTGGCCGGCCTGGCCAAGCTGGCACCGATCAACGGGCCCGACAAGTTCATCACCGCCGGCAACGCCAGCCAGTTGTCCGACGGCGCCGCCGCCCTGGTGCTGATGGAGGCCCGGGAGGCCGAGCGCCGAGGCCTGCAGCCGCTGGGCGCGTTCAAGGGCTGGGCGGTGGCCGGCTGCCAGCCCGACGAGATGGGCATCGGCCCGGTCTTTGCCGTCCCGCGCCTGCTGGAGCGCCACGGCCTGAAGGTGAGCGACATCGATTTGTGGGAGCTCAACGAGGCCTTTGCCAGCCAGTGCCTGTACAGCCGCGACTTCCTGGGTATCGACCCGGCGATCTACAACGTCAACGGCGGCTCGATTGCCATCGGCCACCCCTTCGGCATGACCGGCGCCCGCCTGGCCGGCCATGTGCTGATGGAGGGCAAACGCCGCGGCGCCAAGCATGTGGTGGTGTCGATGTGCATCGGCGGCGGCATGGGCGGGGCCGGCTTGTTCGAGGTTTTCTGAGCCGACGAATCGGCGCCCT
>JANMXG010000033.1:0-33791 GCA_031394235.1 Betaproteobacteria bacterium | reverse complement strand
CCGCAAACTCACCGGCCCCATGCTCGAAGCCGGTGTATTCCTTGCCGGACGGCTGGATGACTGGCACTGATGGACCAAAAACATCAGTCGCGACATCAATTTCGAATCGATGCGCCAGGGTGGGCAGCCCAAGATCGGCAGCCAACTGGTGCAGGCGCTGGATGCGCGCTACGCAATCCATGCCAACGCCAAGGCATTGCGGCGCGGATTCAAGAGCAAGCTGTTGGGCAACTTGCTGTCGCACGGGTGGGCCGCCAGCTCGCATGCATGACCGGCGCCGTTGAGTCACCAGCGGAACCCACGGCTGCGGCTCTGCCGCTGGTGGCCATGCTGCTGATTGCCTACCGCCAAGCCGGCAGCGTGGGCGCGGCAATTGCCGGCGCGCTGGCCCAGACCTACTCGCCGCTGGAGATCGTGATCTCCGACGATGCCTCGGGCGACGGCACCTGGGCCGCGATCCAGGCCGCGGTGGCGGGTTATGCCGGACCGCACCGGCTGGTGCTCAACCGCAACCCGGTCAACCTGGGCATAGGCGCGCACCTGTCCAAGCTGGTCGCGCTGTCATCGGGCGAGCTGCTGTTGGTCACCGCCGGCGACGATGTCTCGCTGCCGCAGCGCTGCGCACGCACGGTCGATGCCTGGCTGGCGCACGGCCGGCGCCCTGACTTGATCGCCAGCGCGCTGGTCGACATCGATACGCAGGGCGCCAGCCATGGTCTGATCCAGCCGGCCGACTTGGCACGCTGGCGCAGCGCGACCGACTGGATTGCCCGCCCACCGCATGTGATTGGCGCCGGCCAGGCCTGGACCCGCCGCCTGTTCGACCGCTTCGGCCCGCTGCCCGCCGGCACCGTGGCCGAGGACCTGATCCTGGTGTTTCGCGCCATCGTCTCGGGGGGCGCGATCACCTTGGCCGAGCCGCTGGTGCAGTACCGGCGAGGCGGGCTGTCGCGCCGGCGCCGGGCGCTGCGGGCCAGCGAGGTCAGTGCACGGTTGGCCAGCAACGCCCGGCATTCACTCGTCGAACTGCCCTGCTTGCTGCGTGACGCGGCGCTGGCCGGCGTAAGCGCTACCGTGGCGCCGGTGCTGCTGGCCCAACTGGCGCGCGAGCAGCATGTGTCCGCACAGCTGGCCCCCGGCCCGCTGGCGGCACGCTGGCAGCGGTTGTGGGCCGACCGCTCCGTGCCGGGCACGCTGCGGCTGCGGCTGTTTGTCTACGCCGCCTGCCCGTGGCTGCTGGCGCCGGGTTTTGCCGCCAAGCGTGCGGTGCTCCGCTGGCGGGGTGTGCGGGCCTGAACGCCCCGCGTTGATCCGCCAGGCTCGCTGCGCCAGATGCAGGTCAACCGGTACGCCCTGCCCCGCGTTGACCAAGCACCTGCGCCACAACACGACGTCAGGACCCAGCCCAGGGGCAAGCTGCCCCCATCCACCACCGGAGTACCGCATGATCAAACGCTTGTTTGCCGCACTGTTTGCCGTTCTTTTGACGCTGGGCGCCGCCAGCGCTTTTGCAGCGGTCGATGCCAACAAGGCCACCCAGGCCGAGCTCGAATCGGTCAAGGGCATCGGCCCGTCCATCTCGGGCAAGATCCTGGACGAGCGCAAAAAGGCCAACTTCAAGGACTGGTCGGACCTGGTTGAGCGTGTCAAGGGCGTGGGCGACGGCAATGCCGCCAAGTTCTCGACCGAAGGCCTGACCGTCAACGGCCAGGGCTTCAAGGGTGCTGCTGCACCGGCGGCCAAGCCCGCCAAGGCCGACAAGGCCGCTGTCAAGTCCGACGCCCCCGCAGCCGCCGCCATGCCGGCCGCCAAAGCCACGGCCAAGACCGAAGCCGCTTCGGCCCCGATGAGCAAGGCTGACAGCAAGGCCGCTGCCAAGGCCAAGAAGGACGAAGAAAAGGCCGCCAAAGCCAAGCTCGCCGCCGACGAAAAGGCCGCCAAGGCCAAGGCGACAGCCGACGCCAAGGCCGCCAAGATGGCTGCCAAGCCCGACACTGCTGCATCGGCCGCCAAGAAGTAACCACCGCTTCAACGCCAGCCGAAACGCCCCGCAATGCGGGGCGTTTTTCATGGTTCAGCCCGGCTGGACGGGCTGGAAAATCACCCCGATGCCCGACTTTGACCATCTGATCGCCGGCGCCGGGTTTGCCGGCGCGGTTTGCGCCCGCCAGTTGGCCGACGGCGGCCGGCGGGTGCTGCTGATCGACCGGCGCGCCCATCCCGGCGGCAATGCGGCCGACCTGCTGGACGCCCACGGCGTGCGAATCCACCCGCACGGGCCGCACATCTTCCACACCAACAGCGAGCGGGTGTTCCGCTACCTGTCACGCTTCACGGATTGGCGGTTCTACGAGCACCGGGTGCTGGCCGAGGTCGATGGCCAGCTGCTGCCGCTGCCGATCAACCGCAGCACGCTGAACCGGCTTTACGGTCTGCAGCTGGACGAGACGCAGGCCGAAGCGTTTCTGGCCGGCGTACGCCAGCCGCGCCAGCCCCTGCGCAGCAGCGAGGACGTGGTGCTGTCGTCGGTAGGCCACGACCTGTGCGAGAAGTTTTTTCGCGGCTACACCCGCAAACAGTGGGGGCTGGACCTGAGCGAGCTGTCGGCCGGCGTGGCCGCCCGCATCCCCACCCGCTGCAATGATGACGACCGCTATTTCAGCGACCGCTGGCAGTTCATGCCGGCAGCGGGCTACAGCGCGCTGTTCGAGCGCCTGCTGGACCACCCGCTGATTTGCTGGCGGCCGGCCACCGACTTCGAGGCAGTGCGGGGCCTGGGCCTGGCGCCGCACACGGTCTACACCGGTGCGATCGACGCCTACTTTTGCCACCGCCTGGGCGCGCTGCCCTACCGCAGCATCCGGTTCGAGCATGAGCACCTGCCCGCAACCGACCGCTACCAGGCCTGCGGCACGGTGAACTATCCGAACACGCGGGCATACACCCGCATCACCGAGTTTCGCCACCTCACCGGCCAGTCCGCCGCGGGCACCTCGATCGTGCGGGAGTTTCCGCAAGCCGACGGCGAGCCGTACTACCCGATCCCGCGGCCCGACAACGAGGCGCTGTACCAGCGCTATGCGGCACTGGCCGAGGCCGAGGCCGGGGTCAGTTTCGTCGGCCGGCTGGCCCAGTACCGTTACTACAACATGGACCAGGTGGTGGCCGCCGCCCTCAAGCTGGGCGACGACCTGCTGGCGCGCGCGGGCCCGGGTTAGTCGCGGCCCTTGCCGTGGCCTTTGTCCTTGCCCTTGTCTTTGTCCTTGCCGTGGCCCTTGCCATGGTCATCGTCGTAGCCTTGGCTACGGTCGTCCCGGTAGCCCTCACGATAGCCCTCGCGGTAGGCGTGGTTCACCTCGCGGCCCGGGCCACGCTCGCGGTACCAGTTGTCCTGCACAAAATACACCGGTTGGCCGCAGGCGTTGTAGTGGCTGCAGTGCTTGCGCCAGTTCTTTTGGTGGCCTGGCGGCACCCACAGGTATACCGGTGGCGCTGCCGTGTAGACCGCAGGCCGTTCGATGATCACCGGCTGCTGCACCACCAGCACGGGCTGCGGAAAGCGCCCGATGTCGACGCGGCCG
This sequence comes from Betaproteobacteria bacterium, assembly GCA_031394235.1. Classification (GTDB taxonomy): domain Bacteria; phylum Pseudomonadota; class Gammaproteobacteria; order Burkholderiales; family Burkholderiaceae_C; genus Pseudaquabacterium. The sequence goes on along the minus strand of JANMXG010000033.1, from coordinate 30,210 downwards.
TACACCCCTGGCTGGCTGATGCCGATGGATACGCCGACGTCAGCGGCCTGCACGGGCAGAGACGCACCCAAGCTGGCCACCAGCGCCAGGGCAAGAACGGTTTTGATTTGAATAGGGCATTGCATCAGGCTGTCTCCTTGGGGCCCCGCAGCGCGGGGCACTTTCAATCAACGCGCTGGGCGCCCGCAGCGTTGTCGGCGTTGACTGCAAATTTTTGTAGGTTTTCGCCTACGCCAGCGGCCTGGGCAGCCGCCGGCGGGCGCCAGCCGAAAAAAGCCAGAACCTCCACCTGACGGGCCAGCGTGTCGGCCTCGCCCAGCGCCATCAGTGCCCGGGTGTAGGGCGCCTCAAACAGCAGGTAGCTGGCCAGTGCGGCGCCGCGTGGCCCCTGCTGGGCCAGCTTGCTGCTGACGCCCACACCACCCAGCAGCGCACGCACCGGGCGCGGCAGGCTGTCGATGTGCTGCGCGGCGATGTCATCCAGGCGCTGGCTGGGCGCAATCACCAGCGCCTCCACCGGGCGCAGCGCCGTGTCCAGGCGCTGCGCCTCGGGCAGCAACGCCAGCGTGCGGTTGATACGCGCCATGCGCTCGATATCCACGGTCATCGCGTCCAGAAAGATGCCCGACAGGGCATGGCCGGCGATCTGCGCCACGCTGGGGTATCCAGTGTTGGGCGCGATCCGGCCGGCGGGCTCGTGCATCCGGCCGGCACCGATCACCAGCACCCGCTGCGCGCCCAGGTGGATGGCCGGCGAGATCGGCGCCATCTGCCGCATCGAGCCGTCGCCAAACCACTCGGTCTGGTCGCCGCGCGGCAACTCGGCCGCTGGAAATACAAACGGGATGGCCGACGACGCCAACAGGTGGCGGTGCGTCAGTTCGGTGGGCAGCGCGACCCGCTGCGAGCGGGTCCAGGGCGTGATCGGCACGGCGGACTGGTAGAAGGTGACGTGCTCACCGCTGCCGTAGCCCGACGCGGTGATCGCCAGGGCCTGGACATGGCGCTGCGCCAACAGCCGCGGCAGGCGGTCCAGCGGCACGGCGTTGGCCAGCAGGTCACCCAACGGGCTGTTGTCCAACAGCGAGCGCGGCCGTGCCTTGCGGAATCGGTTGATGGCCCAGCCCACGGACAGCATCGTCAGCCACTGCGCGCCGCTGCGGACCACGCCCAGCGAATCCGCGCGGAACACCTGCTCGGCCCGAAAGTCGCGCCACACCGCCTGCAGCCGTGCCACCGCGTCGTCGAAATCGTCGCTGCGGCAAGCCAGTGCGGCCGAGTTGATGGCGCCGGCCGATGTACCGCAGATCACCGCAAACGGGTTGCGCCGCCGGTCCACGCCGGCCCGCCGGCGCAACTGCGCAACAGCGCCCAGCACGCCGACCTGGTAGGCCGCGCGGGCGCCGCCGCCGGTGAGCACCAGTCCGGTGAGCGGGGTTTCGTACATCGCGCCCACTGTAGGCCGATGCCGCGGTCCCTGGTACGGGGATAAACGGTCAGATATCCGCGCTGAAGCCCCACCGGCGCGGCGGCGGGATACCTCGGGAGCGCCAGGAGTTCAGCCCGTGGCAGGCGCAGGCGGGGTGAAGGCGGGGTGAAGGCGGCCCTTCTGCCCCGGGTCAGGCCTGCTCGTAGACGATGCCCACCTGGCCGCCCGGTGCCAGCACCTTGCAGCGTGCCAGCGCCTCATCGGTGGGCCAGAAACGGCCGGCGTCGCCGAGATCGATCTCGGCACTGGCGCTGGGCCGGGTGATCTGCAGCCGTACCGGCAGGCCCAGCGTCAGCTCGCCCTGGTCGGTCATTTCGCGCCGCGCCGGCCAGGTGGCCACCAGCTCGGCCAGCCGGGCCACGCCCGCCGGCCCATCACCTGCCAGCCCGTCACCCGCCAGCGCCATGCCCAGGTAGCGGCCAAAACGCGCCCGCGCACCGGCCAAGTCCCAGACCTGGGCCACGTTCAGCCGCAAACCGCCCGAGAAGCGGTCGTTCTGCACCTTGCCCTGCACGATCAGCAACTCGTCCTCGACCAGCAGGGCCTTGTTGGCCTCGATCAGGTCGTCGTTGGCCACCGCCTCGATGAACTCGCTGCTGTCGTCGAGCTTGAAGATCGCCACCCGGCCGCGCTGGCCGGTGACAAAGCGCAACTCGCCGACGATGCCGGCCAGCAGTTGCGGCTCTCGGCTGTCGGCCAGGTCGGCGTTCTGGCGTTTGCAAAAGCGCCGCACCTCGGCGCTGTGTTCGTCGAACAAATGGCCCGACAAATAAAAGCCCAGCGCCGATTTCTCCAGCAGCAGGCGCTCGCGCAAGCCCCAGGGCTCGGTCTGCTGCAGCGCAGGCTCTTGCGTGCTGGACCCATGATCGCCGTCGTCGAACAAGCCGCCCTGCGAGGCGTTGACCACCTGGTGCTCGGCAAACTCGAAGCCCAGCCCGACGCTGGCCACCAGGCTGGCGCGGTCGGGGTTGATCGCATCAAACGCCCCGGCCTTGATCAGCGCGTCGATCGCGCGCTTGTTGATGCGTTTGCGGTCGACCCGGGCGCAGAAATCGAAGAAGCTGCGGAACGGTCCGCCCTCGGTGCGCGCTTCGACAATTGCCTCGACCGCGCCCTGGCCCGAGCCCTTGACCGCACCCAGACCGTACCGAACCACCTTGGCACTGACGGGCTCAAAACGGTGCGTGCCCCGGTTGACATCCGGCGGCTCGAAGCTGATGCCAAACAGCTTGGCGTCATTGAGCAGCACCTTCAACTTGTCGGTGTCGCCCATCTCGATGGTCATGTTCGCGGCGTAGAACTCGGCCGTGAAATGCACCTTGAGCCAGCCGGTGTGGTAGGCCAGCAGCGAGTAGGCAGCGGCGTGGCTCTTGTTGAAGCCGTAGCCGGCAAACTTCTCCATCAAATCAAAAACTTCGTCAGCCTTGTCCTGCGAGATGGACTGCTTGGCCGCACCGGTGCGGAAGATCTGCCGGTGCTCGGCCATCTCCTCGGCCTTTTTCTTGCCCATCGCCCGGCGCAGCAGGTCGGCGCCGCCCAGCGAATAACCGCCCAGCACCTGCGCGGCCTGCATCACCTGCTCCTGGTAGACCATGATGCCGTAGGTCTCGGACAGCACCGGCGCCAGCAGCGCGTGCGGGTACTCGATGGTCTCCTTGCCGTTTTTGCGAGCGCAAAAGCTCGGGATGTTCTCCATCGGGCCGGGCCGGAACATCGCGTTCAACGCGATCAAGTCCTCCAGCCGGCTCGGCCGCGCTTCTTTCAGCATCGCCTGCATGCCGCGCGATTCAAACTGGAAAACGCTCTCGGTCAGGCCGTCGGAAAACAGCTTGTAGACCTTGGGGTCGTCCAGCGGGATGGTCTCGAAGCTGAAGCGCTCGCGGCCCGGATGGCGGGCGACGATGAAGTCCTTGGCCAGCTCCAGAATGGTCAGCGTGGCCAAGCCCAGAAAGTCGAACTTGACCAGGCCGATCGCCTCGACATCGTCCTTGTCGTACTGGCTGACGGCAGAGTCGCTGCCCGGCTGCTGGTAGAGCGGGCAAAAGTCGGTGATCTTGCCTGGCGCAATCAGTACACCGCCGGCGTGGGTGCCGATGTTGCGCACGATGCCCTCGACCCGCATCGCCAGGCTCAGCAGCTCGGCCACTTCTTCCTCGGCGGCCTCGCGCTGCTCGAGCTCAGGCGCCTCCATGCGGGCGTAGATGATGCCGGGGTCGGGCTTCTCGGGCACCAGCGCCAGCGTCACCGTCTTGCCGGGCGGCGCTGGGATCAATTTGGCGATGCTGTCGACATGGCCATAGCCCATGCCCAGCACCCGGCCGACGTCGCGCAGCGCCGCCTTGGCCGCCATCGTGCCGAAGGTGGCGATCTGGCTGACGGCCTCGCGGCCGTATTTGTCCTTGACGTAGTCGATCACCCGGTCGCGGTTGCCCTGGCAAAAATCGATGTCGAAATCGGGCATCGACACCCGCTCGGGGTTCAAAAATCGTTCGAACAGCAGGTTGTATTGCAGCGGATCGAGGTCGGTGATCTTCATCGCATAGGCCACCAGCGACCCGGCGCCAGACCCCCGGCCCGGCCCGACCGGACAGCCGTGGGTCTTGGCCCAGATGATGAAGTCGGCCACGATCAGAAAGTAACCGGGGAAGCCCATCTTCAGGATGGTGGTGATCTCGAAATCCAGGCGATCGACGTAGCGTGCGCGCTGGGCCTCGCGCTTGGCCGGGTCCGGGAACAGCATGCGCAGTCGGTCCTCCAGGCCCTCGTGGCTGACCTGGCGGAAGTAGTCGCCCATCGGTGTGGGCTTGCCGGCGTCGGGGCCGTCGGTCAGCAGCGGCGTCGGGAAGTCGGGCAGGTAGTTCTTGCCCATTGCCAGCGTCAAATTGCAGCGCTGGGCAATCTGCACGGAATTGGTCAGGGCCGACGGCAAGTCGACAAACAGCTCGGCCATCTGGGCCTGGGTCTTGAAGTACTGCTCGCGGGAGAAACGCTTGATGCGCTTGGGGTTGGACAGCGCCTCGCCCTCGGCCACGCAGACCCTGGCTTCGTGGGCGTCAAAGTCATCCGGCACGGCAAACTCGATCGGGTGGGTGGCCACCACCGGCAGGCCCAGCTCGGCGGCCAGCGGCACGGCGGCGCGCACATGCGCCTCATGCGTGGGCAGGCCGGCGCGCTGCAGCTCCAGGTAATAACGGCCCGGAAACAAGCCTGACAGGCGCAGCGCCGCCAGCCGGGCTCGCGGCGCATCACCGGCCAGCAGCGCCAGGCCGACCGCGCCAAAGTCGGCGCCCGAAAGGGCGATCAGCCCGTCGCCCAGTTCGTGCAGCCAGTCCCACTTGATCCAGGCCTGGGCCTTTTGCACGTTCTTGACCCAGCCGCGGGCCAGCAACTCACACAAGTTCAGGTAGCCCTGGCGGTTTTGCACCAGCAGCAGCAGCCGGCTGGCCTGTTTGTCGCTGCCCGATATCTCGGGGTCAGGCTCCAGGTAGATGTCGGCGCCAATGATCGGCTTGATGCCCTTGCCGCGGCAGGCCTTGTAGAACTTGATCGCGCCAAACAGGTTGGCGAGGTCGGTGATCGCCAACGCCGGCTGGCCGTCGGCACGCGCCGCCGCAGCGGCATCGTCAATACGCAAGGTGCCGTCGACGACAGAGTATTCGGTGTGGGTGCGCAGGTGAACAAATGACATGCAGCTGATTGTAGGAAGCCGCAACCGACCGCCCGCCAAGCGCTGGGCCGCGCCAGCCGCGCCTTAAAATCTCTTTGGTGTATCCGCCTTTCCTGAACATCGCCGCCTACCGGTTCACCCCGCTCGACAACTTGCCGAGCTTGCGCCAGCAGCTTGTCGACGCCGCGCTGGCGCAGGGCATCCTGGGCACGGTGCTGCTGGCCAAGGAGGGCATCAACCTGTGCCTGGCCGGCCCGCCCGACGCCCTCAACGCCTGGCTGGCCCAGTTGCGGGCCGACCCGCGCTTTGCCGACCTGGCCACCAAGGACAGCCACAGCGCCAGCCAGCCGTTCCGGCGCCTGAAGGTCAAGATCAAGCGCGAGATCATCCGCATGAACCTGCCCACGGTGGCGCCCGCTGCCGGCCGGGCACCGGCGGTGGACGCCGCCACGCTGGCGCGCTGGATCACGCAAGGCACGGACGACGCCGGCCGGCCGCTCAAGTTGCTGGACACGCGCAACGGTTTTGAGGTGGACGCCGGTGCCTTCGACGGCGCGGTGGACTGGCGGCTGGAAAAGTTCAGTGATTTCCCGGCCGCGCTGGCCGCGCACCGGGCCGAACTTGAAGGCCACACCGTGGTGAGCTACTGCACCGGCGGCATCCGCTGTGAAAAGGCCGCGCTGGTGATGCAGGGCCTGGGGCTGGAGCACAGCTACTTGCTCGACGGCGGCATCCTGAAGTACTTCGAGGCCACCGCCGGCCAGGCGCCGGGCTGGCACGGCCGCTGTTTCGTCTTTGACGAACGCGCCGGCCTCGACACCACTTTGGCGGCCTGAGCGCGACCATGTCCCTGCTGCTGCGCCTGTTTGGCCTGTTGCTGCTGGTGTCCGCGCTGGCATTGCCGGTGCTGCAGGCGCCCGACCGGCCGGTCGAGACCCTGGTGGCACGCTGGGCGCCGCCGCCGTCCGAGTTCATCGACCTGAACGGCCAACTGGTGCACTACCGCGACGTCGGCCCGCGCGCCGACCCTGCGCCGATCGTGCTGCTGCACGGCACGTCCGCCAGCCTGCACACCTGGGAGGGCTGGAGCAAGGCACTGCGCGGCCAGCGCCGGGTCATCAGCCTGGACCTGCCCGCGTTTGGCCTGACCGGCCCGTTTGCCGGCGACTACCTCGCACGCTGGGCCGGCCAGCCGCTCTACACCGCCGATCACTACGCCCGCTTTGTGCTGGACCTGCTGGACCGGCTGGGGGTGCAACGTTTTGTCGTGGCCGGCAACTCGCTGGGCGGCGACGTGGCCTGGCACATCGCCGCCGCCGCGCCCGACCGTGTTGCCCAACTGGTGCTGGTGGACGCCGCCGGCTACCGGTTCACCCCCGAGGATGTGCCGTTGGGCTGGCGCATTGCCCGGCTGCCAGTGCTGGGCCGCGTGACCGAGCACTTTCTGCCACGCCCGTTTGTGCTGCAAGGCCTGCGCGCGGTGTACGGCAACCCCGCCAAAATCGACGACGCGCTGATTGACCGCTACTACGAGCTGACGCTGCGCGCCGGCAACCGCGCCGCGCTGGTGCAGCGGCTGCAGGCCTGGTCACCGCAAGAGGGGGTGGAGAAGGTCGTGGGCGTCAGGGCCCCCACGCTGATCTTATGGGGTGGCCGCGACCGCTTGATCTCGCCGGTCTTGGCCCAGCGCTTTGCGGCGGACATCCCCGGCAGCCAATTGGCGGTGTTCGACGACCTGGGCCATGTGCCGCACGAAGAAGACCCGCTGCGCACGGTGGCCGCGGTCAAGGCTTTCCTGGGCCTGGCAGCGCCCTGATCGGCGCAACACCCGCCGCAAAAGTCGCCAGATCAGTGCGTCAGGCCCGCACGCAAGGCCACCAGCACCTCGGAGTGGAACTCGCGCCGGTACAGCACCCACAGCACCGTCGCGGTGGCGGCGATGAAGGCCCAGGGCGAGATGAACCAAGCCACGGCGGCAAACGACAGGTAGTAGGCGCGCAGCCCGTCGTTGAAGGTCTCAGCCGCCAGCCCCATCACACGGCCCGCGCGGTCGGCAAAGGCCTCACGCTGTGCGTCGTTCTCGAAGTGCCGGGCCTCAGGCGCGGCGCCCACCATGATTGCGCCGAAGCTGTACTGCCGCAGGCTCCAGGTGAAACGGAAAAACGCGTGCACGAAGATCGCCGCCAGCAGCGTGAGCTTCATGTCGAACACCAACACCGAGGTGCGGGCGGCAAAAGGCAGCTCGCGCACCAGCTCACTGGCTTTTTCAGTCGCGCCCAGCGCGGCCAGCAGGCCGCCGATGATCAGGATGCTGGTCGACGCAAAAAACGACGGGCTGGCCGACAGGCTTTGCGTCACCGCCGAGTCGACGATGCGGTTCTCGCGGTAAGTGGCTTGCAGCATCCAGCGCCGCCGCCACTGGTTGGTGGTGAACAGGATCGACGGCCGCACCTGTGCCAGCCGGCGCGAGAAGTGGGCGTACGCCGCCCAGCCGCTGAAAAAAAGCACTACCGCCAGCCAGTCGATCCAGGGCAACAGCGTCAGCGCCTTGAGCAAGGTATCCATGGGGTCGGACTGTAGCGTTCAAGCGGTTCTGACCCCCGCCGCAAGGCATCCTGCAGTGCCGCCCTGCACCGCAGGCTGGCGGATCATCGTGTTGCCCTGCCCGTGTCTGGCGGCTTGTCCTACAGTCACGGGTCAGCGGGCAAGACAAGCTCAGCGTTGGGCACTGCCAGAGGAGACCTGCCTTGTTGAACAGCTTATCCACCGAGCGCATTGAACCTCCCGAGCCCACGGCGCCGGTGGTCAGCGAGACAACTGAGCTCGATACCTCGCGGGTGCACCTGCACATGCCGATCGACGTGCGCAGCGTATCGCTGGCAGTCATCGCTGCACTGGCCGGCGTCTACGCGCTGCACTGGGCGGCGGCCGTGTTCATCCCGCTGCTGCTGGGCTTGCTGCTGAGCTACTCGTTGTCACCGATGGTGGACCGGCTGCAGCGCTGGCATGTGCCGCGCGCACTGGGCGCTGGTGTGCTGCTGTTGGCGGTGCTGGGCAGCCTGGGTGCCACCGCCTGGTCCATGGCCGACGACGCGGCGGCGCTGGTCGAATCGTTGCCCAGCGCGGCGCAAAAACTGGGGCAGGCCTTTCGCGGCGCACGCGGCGCACCCGAAAGCGCCATCCAAAAAGTTCAACGTGCGGCAACCCAGCTGGAGCAGGCGGCCGAAGAAAGCGGCTCGGCCGCTCCGGTGGTCAGCCGCGGCGTGACCCGGGTGCAGATCGAGCGCGGCCATTTCAACATCAAGGAATACCTCTGGACTGGCACCCTGGGTCTGGTGGCCTTTGCCGGGCAGACCATGCTGGTGTTCCTGATCGGTTTTTTCCTGATGGCGTCGGGCAACCAGTTCAGGCTCAAGATGGTGCGCATCGCCGGACCCACCTTCAGCAAGAAGAAGATCACCGTGCAGGCACTCGATGAGGTCACCGACCAGATCCACCGCTACCTGATGGTGCAACTGGTGACCAGCCTGGGGGTGGGCGTGGTCACCTGGCTGGCGCTGATGTGGGTCGGGCTGGAGCGCGCCGCGGTCTGGGGCGTGGCGGCGGCGGTGCTCAATCTGGTGCCTTACCTGGGCTCGATCGTGATCACCGGTGGGCTGGCGCTGGTGGGTCTGCTGCAGTTCGGCACACCCAGCATGGCGGCACTGATCGGCGGCATGTCGCTGGCGATCCACCTGGTGTCTGGCCAACTGGTCACACCCTGGCTGACCAGCCGCGCCAGCCGGCTCAATCCGGTGGCCGTGTTTGTCGGCATGTTGGCCTGGGGCTGGCTGTGGGGCTTGTGGGGCCTGCTGCTGGGCGTGCCGCTGCTGATGGTTGTCAAGACGGTGTGCGACCGGGTGGACGACCTGAACCCGGTTGGCGAACTGCTGGGCCAGTGAGGGTGGGTGCACTGGCGCCAGCACGGTGCCAGTGTGTGCAGCGGCGGCTTACTTCAGCGGGTCAGGCAGGCCGCCCGGAATACGTACACGTGCCACGTTCAGCGTCATGGACACGGCGGTGTAGTAGCCGCTCACGCCGATCAGGTCCATCACGCCTTGTTCGCCAAACAGCTTGACGGCTTGTTGGTAGGTGCCATCGCTGACGTTTTTTTGCTGGTGCAGTTCGGTACAGAAGTTGTAGACCGCTGTCTCGTCCTCGCTCATGCCCTCAGGGCGCCGGTTGAGCGCCAATTGTTCGGTGATCTTGGGGCTCAAGCCGGCTTTCATGGCCAGGCTGTGGTGCGCAAACCATTCGTATTGCGAGGTCCAGAAGCGTGCCGTGATCAGGATGGCAAACTCATTGAGGCGCGGCGGGATCGAGCTGCCATAGCGAATGTATTCACCCACTTTTTGCAAGCGGTCCCCCAACACCGGACTGCGCGCCCAGGCGTTGAAGGGGCCGTTCTCCAAGATGCGTTTGACAGCCTCGGGGCTGCTGTCGCCGCCGCCACGCGGACCGGAGAGCAGGTCTTTGACCAGTTTGCTTTGCGCTGCGGACAGTTGCGCCGGGTCCAGCACCGGAAAACGGGCTGGCCCACTGTCTTGCCCCTGCGCCGGGGCTTGTGCCAGCACGCTGCCAGCGATCAGGACACCCGCCACCAATTGCTTGTTCATGTTTGTCTCCAGTCGATGTTGTGTCGGTTGACGCTGGCCATCATGCATCAACAGATGGGCGCACGGCGGGCGTCAAGCCTGTGCTAACCCGGCTGTCGGCGGCGCGACAACAGAGCGGTCTGGACAACAGCGTCAGCCGAGAAGCGGCACTTGACCTGCCCGCCCCCCGACCGCGTCCGCCCGCTGCGGAGATCAGGGTGGTCGACGCCTTTGGGTCCCCGCAGCCATGCCTCACGGCCCGGCCCGGACTGCGTCTGGGACAACCCGTTGTGAATGCGAAATCCACCTCGGGTTGCAGCCCGCTGACGGTGCGCGCCATGCGCTTGCCTGACCCGCAAGAGTGGGTCCATCCCAGCGTGCCATGACCGGTGTTGAAAAACAGGTTGGGCAGCTTGCTGCGGCCGATGGTGGGCAGGTTGCTGGGCGTGGCTGGCCGCAGGCCGGTCCAGAACTGCGCCTGTGTGCTGTCGCCGGCGCCTGGGAACAAGTGCACCACGCGATTGACGATGGCTTCGCAGCGCACCCGGTTCAAGTCGCGGTCGTAGCCGTTGAACTCGGCCGTGCCGGCGATGCGCAAGCGATCCCCCAGGCGGGAGAACACCAGCTTGTATTCATCGTCGGTCAACGACACCTGGTGGGCCATCGAGGCGTCTTTCACCGGCATCGTGACCGAGTAACCTTTGGCGGGATGGCGGGATAGATGGGCAGCGAGAGGCCCAAGGGCTGGGTGTAGAGCGGGATCAAGCTGCCCATCGCCAGCACGCAGGCGTCGGCGCGCAGGCGCTGAAACCATCCCTTGTGGTCGGTGGCTTCGACGTGGTCGATGCGGCCGCCCGCGTCGCGCAAGGCGGTCACGGTGTGGCTCATCAGGAACTGCACGCCGTCGGCCTCGCAGCGCTTGACGGGTTCGCGGGCGAACAGGTTGGCATCGCCCGATTCGTCCTCAGCGGTGTAGGTGGCCCCCGCCAGCTGCGGCCGGATATGGCGCAGTGCGGGTTCGAGCTTCACGGCCTCGTCGGCCGGGATCACCCGGCGGTCACAGCCCAGCGCCCGCATCTGCGCGGCCGGGCCCTCGGCGCCGTCAAACTCCTGCTGGCTGTTGTAGAAGTGCAGGATGCCCTGGGTGCGTTCGTCGTAGCTGACGCCGATATCGCGCGGCAACTGCTGCAGGATGTCGCGGCTGTAGGTGCCCAGGCGAACGATCTGCTCGATGTTGTGGCGGGTGCGGGACGGCGTGCATTCGCGCAGAAACTGCAGGCCCCACAGCGAGTTGACGCATGTTGGCCCGGATGCGGCACAGCGGCGGTGCATCCTCCTTGCCCAGCCACTTCAACACCTTCAGTGGCGCGCTCGGGTGGGCCCAGGGCTCGGCATGGCTGACCGATATCTGGCCGCCGTTGGCAAAACTGGCTTCTGCAGCGGGCCAGGCCTGGCGGTCCACCACGCTCACGTCGTGACCCTGTTGGCGCAGGAAGTAGGCCGAAGTGACGCCGAGCCGGCCGGCGCCGAGAACGATGACTTTCATGATGAGGATCCCAAGGTCAGGTGACACGAACCACGCCGCATGGCGAGGTTCGATGGCCGATCCCCCTGTCCTGGGTACCTGAGCGATTCAGCCCGGCGTTGCGCGCCGGGCTTTGCTCCTTCGGTGCTTCACGGGCGCGAAGTCTCTGCAGACGGCGATGGTGGTGTGCAGTACGGGACCTGAGCGTTCATGGGAGTTTGCGCCTTCGGTGGCCTCGGCTGCTGGCGGGCGCTCTCCTGCGGAAATCAAAATCTAGCGGGCTGCAGCGGCGCCTGTCTCAGCCAGGCTGCATTCGGCCAGCAGCACCCAGCAGCCACTGCCGACATGGTCGCCGTTGAACTTGCGGCCCGGGTTGTGGACCTTGCAGCCCCCTTCACCGGCACCTTGCGGTTGTGCCGGCAGGCAAGACACCGACCGTTGCCGCCGCAGCCTGCAGCGGATCAACGTGGCACGTGCAACAAACAGGTCACGGCCGGCTCACTGCGGCTGCAAATTGATCTGCTCGGCAATCGCGCGGTAGCGTGCTGTTTCGGCATCGAAGAACTTTGCCGATTCGGCCAGCGTCAAGGGCGGCGACGCGACCTGGGTCTGCGCGGCCCACTGTGCCCGCAGCGCCGGGTCTTGCAGCGACTTGCCGAGGCGGTATGCAGGCGCAGTACCACGTCCTCGGGGGTGCTCCTGGGCGCCATGTAGCCGGTCCAGATCTTGTACGAGAAGTTCTTCAGCGACTGCCCTTCGCTGGCCGACGGCACGTTCTTCAACCACTCCGAGCGCTGACCGCCTCGTTGGGCGAACCCTGGAACAGGTGGACGCCGTCAGCAGGTGCGGCCCACACTTTCTGCGCTGCCATGGCACCGCTGACACCGCCGAGGTTTTCAACAATCACCTGCTGGCCCAACAGGTAGACAGCCCCAAGGTGCAAAGTTCAAGGCATTGTTTTGATGATTGCTGCGAGTGTGACGTTCTCACTGTGCGAGGTCTGCCATGACCCTCGTCCAGCTTCGACACCTGATCTCACTGGCCCAGACCGGGTCATTCAGCCAATCGGCTGCAGCGCTGTTTCTGACGCAGCCGGCGTTGAGCCGCAGCCTTCACGCGCGGGAGCTGGACCTCGGGCACGCGCTGTTCGACCGCATCGGCCAGCGCAGCGAGCTCACGCCTTTTGGACGCCATGCGGTGGCGCAGGCGCGCGAGCTCGTGCTCGCCGCAGACGACCTGCGCAACAGCGGGGGCCTGGCGAACGCTGGACAGGAGGGTGTGCTGCGCATCGGCATGGGTTCGGGCCCCGGCGCAATGCCGATGACCCCGCTGCTGCTGAAGATGGCGCAAGAGCAGCCGAAGTGGCGGGTGGAGATCGCACGCGCCGACACCCATCTGCTGGTGCAGGCCCTGCGTGAGCGCACCTTGGATGCGCTGATCGTCGGTACGCGTTCTCCTCGCCCGGCCCCGGACCAGATTGCCCAGGACTTTCACGGCATGATCGGCGCCTTCATGGTGCGCCAGGGCCATCCCCTGTCAAGGCGCCGCAGCGGCCCGGGTTTTGACGACCTGCTGGGCTACGCCATGGCATCGACACGGCTGTCAGACGAAGTCGCGCGACTGCTGGTTGACCGGTATGGACCCCGTGCCCAACCCAGCCAGTTCATGACCTTGAAATGCGAGGAGGTCGCGCGCCTGATCGAGGTCACGCGGCGCAGCGACACCGTTCTGCTGGCGATACGCGCAGCAGCGCCCGACCTGATTGAGCTGACGGTGCAGCCGCCGCTCTCGGCGTCTGCCCGTTTTGGACTGGTGACCCTGAGGCGACGCACGCTGCCGCCGGGTTTGGTGATCGTGCGTGCACTGATGGCGCAATTGCTGGTCGACGGGCACGCATAGCGCCCCTGGGGGCGCCAGCGCAGCGCTTGGGCGCCAGGGCCGCGGCATCGCAGCCGCCTCGGTTCAACCTCAAGCGGCGAGGTCGAACACCAGCACCTCGGCGCATTGGCCCCGGCCCAGGCTGAGCCGGGTCTCGCCCATCATGCCCAGCGCGTCACCCGCCTGCAGCGCCTGGCCGTTGACGGTCAGCGCACCGCGCGCCAGATGCACCCAGGTCCGACGGGCCGGGTCCAGCGCCAGCTCGGCCGACTCGTCGCCATCGAACAGGCCGGCGCGGATCGAAGCATCGGCGTGCAAGGTCACCGCGCCGGATTGGCCATCGGGCGCGGCCACCAAGCGCAGCTGGCCCCGCTTGTCAGCGTCAGAAAAGGCTTTCTGCTCATAACCCGGCGCCAGATTTGACGCGCTGGGCAGCAGCCAGATCTGCAGAAAGTGGGTGGTGGCGTCCTGCGCATGGTTGAACTCACTGTGGCGCACGCCGCTGCCGGCCGTCATGCGCTGCACCTCGCCGGGCCGGATGGCCTCGCCATTGCCCATGCTGTCCTGGTGCGCCAGCGCGCCTTCGAGCACATAGCTGATGATCTCCATGTCACGGTGGCCGTGGGTGCCAAAGCCGGTGCCGGGGGCGATGCGGTCCTCGTTGATCACGCGCAGGTTGCCAAAGCCCATTTGCACCGGGTCGTGGTAGTCGGCAAACGAGAAGGTGTGGAAGCTCTTGAGCCAGCCGTGGTCGGCATAGCCCCGGTCAGTGCTGCGGCGCAGGGTGATCATGTCGGGTCTCCTGTTTCTATGCGGGCATCGTCGCACTGACGGCCAGCCCGTGGCACCCGCCGCGCTTGAAGCGGGCGTTCAAATAAGATGAAGCGCAAATGAACCAACCCCGCCGCAATGCCCTGACCCCTGACGCCTTGCAGATGATGGACATCATTGCCCGCACCGGCAGTTTTGCCGCTGCCGCACGGGAACTGGGCCGGGTGCCGTCGGCGCTGACCTACAGCGTGCGCCAGCTGGAGGACGCGCTGGATGTGCTGCTGTTCGACCGCAGCTCGCGCCAGGCCCGGCTTACCGCCGCCGGCCAGGAGTTGCTGGACGAAGGCCGCCGCCTGCTGGCCGAGATGGACGCGGTGGCCAACCGGGTGCGCCGGGTGGCCACCGGCTGGGAGAGCGAGCTGACGGTGGCGGTGGACGACGTGATCTCGCGTCTGACCATGTTTGAGCTGGTCGAGGGCTTTTTTGCCCATCGCAGCGCCGATGGCACCGGGCCGGGCACCCGGCTTCGGCTGCGCAACGAGGTGCTGGCGGGGCTGTGGGAGTCGCTGGTCAGCGGCCAGGCCGACCTGGCCATTGGCGCGATCATGAACACGCCGCCGCAGTCGGGCATCGAGTTGCGGCCATTGGGCGAGGTGGCCTTTGTCTACGCCATGGCACCGCACCACCCGCTGGCCTCGGTCAACGAGCCGCTGAGTGACGCCGAGATGATGGCCCACCGCGCGGTGGCGGTGGCCGACTCGGCACACCGCGCCTCACCCATCACGGTCAATCTGCTGCCCGGGCAGGATGTGTTCACCGTGCCCACCATGGCAGCCAAGATCGAGGCCTTGCTGCGCTGCCTGGGCTGCGGCTTTGTGCCCGAGCCCCAGGTTCGCGCCCATCTGCGTACCGGCCGGCTCATCGCCAAGCCGGTGCAGCGCTGCCGCTTGCCGGCGCAGTTTGGCTATGCCTGGCGCGGCGCCGCCACCCCCCAGCCGCGCAAGGCGCCGCAAGGCCTGGCGCTGCAATGGTGGCTGACCCAGCTGGAAAGCCCCACCACCCGCCAGGCGCTGCTGGAACGGCACGGCGGCTTTTTGGCGCCGCTGGATTGACGGTGTCCGGGCCGCGCTACACCGGGCGTTTTGCGCCCTCGCCCACCGGCCCGCTGCATGCCGGCAGCCTGGTCGCAGCGCTGGCCAGCTGGCTCGATGCACAGGCCCATGGCGGGCGCTGGCTGGTGCGCATCGAGGACGTGGACCACCCGCGCTGCGTGCCCGGCGCAGCCGAGCACATCCTGGCCCAGCTGGCAGCCTGCGGGCTGCTCCCCGACGAGACGCCGGTCTGGCAATCACGGCGCAGCGCGCTGTATGCCGCCGCGCTGGCCCGGCTGGTCGGGTCGGGCTGGGCCTACCCCTGCGGCTGCAGCCGGCGTGAAATTGACGCCGCACTCGCCGCCCAGGGCGTGCCGCACCAGCGCTTTGGCGAGCGCATCTACCCCGGCACCTGCCGTTGTGGCCTGCGCGGATTGCCCGCCCGTGCGGTCCGGCTGCGCAGCGTGCACGGCGGCAGCGCAGATGTACTGATCGACTGGTGCGACCGGCGCCTGGGGCCACAGCGGCAGAACCTGACGCACGAGGTCGGTGACTTTGTGCTGCACCGGGCCGATGGCCTCTGGGCCTACCAGCTGGCGGTGGTGGTGGACGACGCCGACCAGGCCATTACCGATGTCGTGCGCGGCGCCGATCTGGTGGACAACACCGCGCGCCAGATCCACCTGCAGCGCCTGCTGGGCGCCGGGTTGTCCACCTGGGCCACGCCGCGCTACCTGCACAGCCCGCTGGTACTGGGCGCGGACGGCCACAAGCTGAGCAAGCAGAACGGCGCGTTGCCGTTTGCCAGCGAAAGCAGGCTGGACGTGCTGACAGCGCTGGCCGCGGCCGGCCAGACCCTCGGCCTGAGCCCGGCCCCTGCCGCCACCGTGCCCGACTGGCTGGCGGCCGCCACCGCCAACTGGCGCGCGCGCTGGGGCCCGCCTGTGTCGGAGAGCCGTGCCGGCGCGGTGGCATGATGCGGGCCTTTGTCAAACCCCGTTGAACTGGACCGTCAAGATGATCACCACCGCCTCAGGCCTGCAGTACGAAGACACCACCCCTGGCACCGGCGCCGAGGCCGCTGCCGGCCAGCGGGTGTCAGTGCACTACACCGGGTGGCTGCACGCCCCCGGCCAAGCCGACGGCCGCGGCACCAAGTTCGACTCCAGCAAGGACCGGGGCGACCCGTTCAAGTTCCACCTCGGCGCCGGCCAGGTCATCGGCGGCTGGGACGAAGGTGTGCAAGGCATGAAGGTCGGCGGCACCCGCATGCTGCTGATCCCATCCGAGCTGGGCTACGGTGCACGCGGTGCCGGCGGTGTGATCCCGCCCAACGCCACGCTGGTGTTCGAAGTCGACCTGCTGGCTGTCTGACGTTGTTGCAACGCCGGGCGGGGCGCCGCTGCCCCGCCTGACACCCCCCGCACCGGCCTTGCGGCCCTGCCCGATGACCGAATCTCGCACAACGCCGGGTGGCGCCACCGGCTGGCCGGCCTGGACCGCATCAGCACCCAAAGTGCTGGCTTTGCTGGCCCTTTGGTTGCTGTGCACGGCATGGCTGCGCCCGCTGCTGCTGCCCGACGAAGGCCGTTACGGTGAGGTGGCGCGCCAGATGTGGATGGGCGACGGCCTGGTGCCGGTGCTCAACGGTGTGCCGTTTTTCCACAAACCGCCGCTGACCTACTGGGTTGACATGCTGGGCATGTCGGTGTTCGGGCCGACCGCGTTCAGTGTGCGGCTGGGCCCGGCGCTGGGCGCCTGGCTGATGGGCGCTGCACTCTGGCTGACGTTGCGCCGCGAGCAAGGCGTGCGCCGCGCCGGCGTGGCGCTGGTGGTGCTGGCCAGCACGCCGTTTTTCTTCATTGGCGGCCAGTACGCCAACCACGACATGCTGGTCGCCGGCACGATCACCTCGGCCGTGTTGTGTTTTTACCGGGCGCTGGCCGATGGCGCGCCCGTGCTGCGGTGGCTGTTGGCCGGCTGGGCGTTTTGTGGCCTGGCGGTGCTGTCCAAGGGCCTGATCGGCGTGGTGCTGCCG
The DNA here is from genome assembly GCA_031394235.1 of Betaproteobacteria bacterium. Lineage (GTDB taxonomy): Bacteria > Pseudomonadota > Gammaproteobacteria > Burkholderiales > Burkholderiaceae_C > Pseudaquabacterium. The sequence continues at coordinate 13,117 of JANMXG010000033.1, read as the reverse complement.
GCCATCGTGATCGGCCCCTGGCTGCTGGCGCAGGGCCGTTGGCGCGACATGCTGCGGCTGCTCAACCCGCTCGGCCTGTTGATGTTCGCCGCCGTGGCCCTGCCGTGGATGTTGGCGATGCAGCAGCGCTTTCCCGATTTTTTCGACTACTTCATCGTCGAGCAGCATTTCCGGCGCTTTGCCGGCACCACCTTCAACAACCTGCAGCCGCGCTATTTCTACCTTTGGGTGCTGCCGCTGCTGACCCTGCCCTGGGCACCCTGGGCGGTGGCCAGTGTGGCCCGGCTTCGGTGGGATGCCAAAGCCAAGAGCGGGGCCACCGACTGGCGCTGGACCGGGCTGCTGATCTGGTGGGCGCTGGTGGTGCTGGCATTTTTCTCGATGCCGGCGTCCAAGCTGGTCGGCTACATCATGCCGGCGCTGGCACCGGTGTGCGCCCTGCTGGCACTGCCGCTGGTCAGCCGTGACGGCCAGACCCACCGCTGGCTGCGGCCGATGGTGGTGCTGGCGGCATTGTTTTGCCTGGCGCTGGTGGGCACGCTGGCCTGGGTGGCGCCCAAATCGGGCCAAGACGTGGGCCGCCTGCTGCGCGGCTTGGTCACACCGGCGGATGTCGTGGTGCTGGTGGGGGAAAGCTTCAACGATGTGGTGTTCGAGGCTCGGTTGACGCAGGTGCCGCTGGTGGCCAGCAACTGGGACGACCCGGACGTCAAGCGCCGCGACAGCTGGCGCAAGGAACTGGCCGACACGGTGCGGTTCGATGCGGCCAAGGTGGCGGCGGTGCTGTACCCGATCGACCAGTTGCCGGCGCTGGTGTGCCGGGGCAAGCGGGTGTGGCTGGTCGACGGCAACACCGACCAGCCGCGTGCGGCGGCGGTGCCGGGCGCGGTGCGGGTGCTGCGGGGCAAATACGCACAGCTTTGGCGGGCCGAGCCGCAGAACTGTGCCGTGCCTGCGGCAGGTGCGGCAGATTCGGCAGGTGCGGCAGGTGCGGCAGGTGATGCAGGTGGGACAGCCGCGACACGGCCTCCCGGCAAATGAACGCTGACGTCGGCGCTTCGGCACCCCGCCCAGGCGCCGGCAGCCGTTTGGCGCCGCTGCGCTACGCCGCCGTGGGCGCCGTGGCCACGGTCGCGCATTACGCCCTGCTGTGGGTCTTGGTCGAGCACGGTCACTGGTGGCCCGCGCTCGCCGCCGGCGCCGGTGCAGCGCTGGGCGCGCAGGTCGGCTTTGTCGGCAACCGCTGGTTCACCTTCCAGCATCGCGGTCCCTGGCTGCCGGCGTGGTGGCGGTTCCAGCTGACCGCCTTGCTGGGCGGCGTGACCAGTGTCGCCGTGGTGGCCGCCGGCGTGGCACTGGGCCTGCACTACCTGCTGGCGCAAGCCGGCGCCACGTTGTTGGTGCTGGTGCTGACCTACCTGATCAACCGGCGCTGGGCCTTTGGCTGAGCGCCGAAGCACCTCAGCCTGCCGCCTGTCCCGCCGTCCTGGTTACCAGACCGACGCCAGCACCACCCCCGCAGCAGCCAGATCACGCGGAAAGTCTGCACCCGCCAGGTAGGCCAGTTCAAGCTGGCGTGCCGCAGCGATCGGATCGGGCGCGTCCCCGTTGTTGCTGCCACCGTCCGGTGTGCGGTCCGACGGCCGGCCCGGGTGACAAAACAGCAGCGCACCTTGCTCGGGCACCTGGGCCAGCCACTGCCGCATCAAGGCGCCGTAGTCGGGGGCGGCAAAATCGTAGGCGCCCAGCAGGATCTGGTTGTACGGCAGGCGGTGCGGCTGCGTCTGGCGGGACAGCGCACGCGCCAGCGCACGGCCGCCGCTGTGCTCGATCACCCAGCGCTTGAAGCCGTAGCCCGGCCCGCCCAGCCGCGCCGTGCAGCGCACCGGCGTGGGCTTGGGCTGGCGCTGCAGCCAGTCCAGCAACAGGTTGCGCACACCCGGCAAGTGGTGCACATGCTGGTGGCCATCGATGAAATCGGGAGTCACGCCTGTGGCCGCGACAAAGGCCTGCCACTGCGCCGCCAGTTCGTCGGCCACCGCCGCCAGCGGCAGCCGGCCCAGGTGGGCGTCCAGCAGCAGGCGCGGCAGCGTCGGCATTTGCGGCCAGAGCTGGGCCAGCGCCGGGCTGAGCGGCCGACCCTCGGTCAGGTTGAAGTGCAAGCCGGCCTGCGCCTGCACCCGCAGCCCGACCACGGCAGGCGCATCGCGCTGCCACGCGGGACCATTGCTCAAGCAGGCGAACGCGCCCAGCCTACCCGCCTGCACCAGGCCAGTGATGGCGGCATCGACGCCAGGGGTCAGGCCATAGTCATCGGCGCAGACCAGCAGCGCCCGACGGGGCAACGCCCCCGCCACCTCAGGCACCCCCGCCGCCGACCGCCCGCCTGGGCTGGCCAGCGTCCGCCACGGGCGCTGCGGCACCCGCCAGTCCGCCCTGCCCCAGCGCCTGGCCAATGATGTAGACCGGCCGCTGCTTGACCTCGTCGAAGATGCGGCCGATGTATTCGCCCAGGATGCCGACCGACAGCAGTTGCACACCGATTGAAAACGCGATCCCGGTCACCAACGTGGCCCAGCCCGGCACACCGTGCCCGAACAGAAAGTGTTCACCCACGATGTAGAGCGAAAACACCAGCGAGGCCAGCGCGATGATGCCGCCCAGCGCGCTCCACAGCCGCAGCGGCGCGTTGGTGAAGGCAGTGACGCCGGTAAACGCCAGCCGGGACAACCGGCGCATCGAAAAACTGCTTTTGCCGGCGTGACGCGGCGCGGGTGTGTAGGGCAGCACGACGGTGTTGAAGCCGACCCAGGCGTACAGGCCCTTCATGAAGCGGTTGCGCTCAGTCAAGGACTTCAAGGCCTCGACCACCCGCCGGTCCATCAGCCTGAAGTCCCCCGCGTCCACCGGGATCGGCGTGGCCGAGCCGGTGTTGACCAGCCGGTAAAACAGCCAGGTACCCAGCCGTTTTCGCCACGACTCATCCGAGCGCGAAGCGCGTGCCGTGCACACCATGTCGGCACCACCGCGCCAGGCCTCGATCATCGCGCCGATCATCGCCGGCGGATGCTGCAGGTCGGCGTCGATCAGCACCACCACGTCGCCCAGCGCATGGTCGATGCCGGCCGTCAGCGCCGCCTCCTTGCCAAAATTGCGCGACAACTGCAGGAACCGCACGCCCGGCCGCTGCAGCCAGGGCAGCATCGCCAGCCCGGTGGCGTCGCTGCTGCCATCGTCCACCACGATCACCTCCCAGTGCGGCGACAAGGCACGCAATGTGGACGTCAGCGCTTCGAGCAGCGGCCCCAGGTTGGCCGCTTCGTTGTAGGCCGGCACCACGCAGCTGATAGCCGGCTGGGCGCTGCGGGGCGTGCCAGCATTGAGCGGGGCGACAGTGGGCAGGGTGGAGACCATCGGCATGGCGGTATGGCGCTGAGGAACCGGGGTTGGCTGCAGGTGCCGCGCATCATGCACCAAGCAGCCGGCCGGGTGGGTCGGCCACGGGCACCCGGCACATTCAAGCGCCGACCGCCGACCGCCGACTTTGTTAAACTATGCTTTCGGTCGGCAGTTCACCCAGGCGTTGCCGCGCGAACCCTCGCGTGCTAAATCTGCCCTCGATTATCGAGCGTCCCCACAGCCTTTGCCGCCTCTTGCGTGCGACCTGGCTGGAAGTCGGCAACCCCCAGCGCCCCTCCAGGGTAGCGTCGTGCGTGTGGAGACACTGGCCATGAGCCGTTTGCCGCTGTGTTTGACTGTGCCCGATGCGTCGCAATTTGCGCGTGCCCTGGGCCAGTCCCTCAAGATCCGCCATGCCGCCGGCAGCCCGCCGCCCGGTCATGTCGAATTGCTCAACCTGATGGCCCGTGCGCTGGGCCACCGCAACCTGCAGAGCCTGCAAGTCGCCCGCGCCAGCCCGCCGCTGGCCGTAGCGCTTGATGATCGGCAGGCCATGCCGCTGCAGTCTGGCGAGGCACTGATCCAGGAGCTTCCCGAACCGCCATTGGCGGCAGAAGACCGGCCGGCGCCCGCCCGCCTGAGCGACAACGCCCGCAAGGCGCTGATGCAGTTCGACAGCCGGGGCCGGCTGCTGCGCTGGCCCACCAAATACAGCGTGCAGACGCTGGCGATGTGGGTGCTCTGGACCCTGTTTGATGGCCGGCGCGTCTACACCGAGCGCGAGGTCAACGAGGTGCTCAAGGCGGCCAACGCGTTTGGCGACCACGTCACGCTGCGCCGCGAGTTGATCAACCACCAGTTGATGGCACGCACGAGCGATTGCGCCGAGTACCGCAAGCTCAAACCGCAGCCCGACGCCGAGACGCAGGCGCTGCTGCAGGCCTGGCGGCAGCTGTGCCGCAGCCGCAGCACACCGCGTGTTGAACGTGTCGACAGCCCGCGGCGGCGTCAGGCAACAGCCGCTGCGGCGGCTGCAGCCCGCGCCAGCCAGACCTGAGACCAGACCGAGGTCAAACCGCCAGCAGATGCTGCCGGTAGTGAATCAACTCGTCGATCGACTCGTGGATATCGGCCAGCGCGGTGTGGGCCTGGGCCTTCTTGAAGCCCTCCAGCGCGGCCGGTTTCCAGCGCTTGGCCAGTTCCTTCAAGGTGCTGACATCGAGGTTGCGGTAGTGGAAAAAATCCTCCAGCAGCGGCATGTCCTTGGCCAGAAAGCGCCGGTCCTGGCAGATCGAATTGCCGCACATCGGGCTCTTGCCCTTGGGCACGTAGGCCTTGAGCCACTCGATCACCTGGGCCTGCGCGCTGGCTTCATCCACCGTGGACGCCCGCACCCGGTCGGTCAGGCCGCTGCGGCCGTGGGTGCCGGTATTCCACTTGTCCATGCCGTCCAGCACCGCATCGCTCTGGTGGATGGCAAACACCGGACCTTCGACCCGCTGGGTCAGGTGGGCGTCGGTCACCACCACCGCGATCTCGATGATGCGGTCGGTGAACGGTGACAGCCCGGTCATCTCCAGGTCGATCCAGACCAGGTTCTGGTCGCTGCAGCTCAATGGGGAGGGCGCCGCGGCGGCCGCGGGGGTGTCGGTCGGGTTCATGGCCAGATTGTCGCAGCGCGCCGCCTACACTTCCGGTCATGCCTGCCACCCCGCTCACCCTGTTGTTTGCCGCCGCCCTGGTGCTGTCGCTGTCGGTCAAGTTCTGGCTAGCGACTCGCCAGATGCGGCATGTCGCGTTGCACCGCAACCAGGTGCCGGCTGCATTTGCCAGTGACGTCAGCCTGCAAGCCCACCAACGCGCCGCCGATTACACCCTGGCCAAAGGCCGCTTCGGCCTGTTTTCCTCCGCGTTTGGCAGCGCCGTGCTGCTGGGCTGGACCCTGCTCGGTGGCCTGGATGCACTCAATACCGTCGTGCGCGACGCCGTGCAGCCCCAGTTTGGCAACCTGGCCTACCAGCTGTGCCTGTTGGCCGCGTTTGCATTGATCGGCGGCCTGCTGGACCTGCCGTTTGAGCTGTACAGCACGTTCCGCATCGAGGCCCAGTTCGGCTTCAACCGCAACACCTGGCGGTTGTACCTCGCCGACATGGTCAAGGGCCTGGCGGTTGGCGCGGTCATCGGCCTGCCGCTGGCGGCTGCGGTGCTGTGGATCATGGGTGCTGCCGGCGCATGGTGGTGGCTCTGGGCCTGGGGCATGTGGGCCGCGTTCAACCTGTTGATCATGGTGCTGTACCCGACCGTGATCGCGCCGCTGTTCAACAAATTCGAGCCGCTGGCCGATGAGGCGCTCAAGGTACGGGTGCAGACGTTGATGCAGCGCTGCGGTTTTGCCGCCAAGGGCTTGTTCGTGATGGACGGCAGCAAGCGCTCGGCCCATGGCAACGCCTACTTCACCGGCCTGGGTGCGTCCAAGCGGGTAGTGTTTTTCGACACCCTGCTCAGCAAGCTGTCGCCGGGCGAGGTCGAAGCCGTGCTGGCGCATGAGCTGGGCCATTTCAAGCACCGCCACGTCACGCAGCGGCTGGTGATGATGTTTGCAATGAGCCTGGCTGGCCTGGCGCTGCTGGGCTGGCTGGCGGGGCAAACCGGGTTCTACCTCGGCCTGGGCGTGCGGCCCAACATCGCGGCCCCCAACGATGCGCTGGCGCTGATCCTGTTCATGACGGCGCTGCCGGTGTTTGGGTTCTTTGTCGCGCCGCTGATGGCGCAGCTGTCGCGCAGGCATGAGTTCCAGGCCGACGCCTACGCCCGTGCCCAGTCCAGCGCCGCCGACCTGTCCAGCGCACTGCTCAAGCTGCACCAGGACAACGCCGCCACGCTGACCCCCGACCCGCTGTACGTGCGGTTCTACTACTCCCATCCGCCCACTACTGAGCGCCTGGCGGCGCTGCAGGCTGGCGCGGCCGGATGAGCGACACCCACGCCCACGACCTGGCCGGCAACGGTCGTGTGGTGGCAGCGCATGGCCGGCAGGCGATGGTCGAGACGGCCGACGGCCGCCGTGTGCTGTGCCACACCCGGGGCAAGAAAAGCGACGTGGTGGTGGGCGACCGGGTGCACTGGCAGATTGCCGGTGACGCCGGCGTGATCGAGCGGGTGGCCGAGCGCCGCAACTTGCTGTTCCGCCAGGACGAGTGGAAGACCAAATCCTTTGCCGCCAACATCGACCAGCTGCTGGTGCTGGTGGCGGTAGAACCGATGTACGCCGAGACCCAGCTGACCCGGGCCTTGATTGCGGCCGAGCGTGCCGGCATCCCGACCCAGATCGTGCTCAACAAGACCGACCTGCCGACACTCGCTGCGGCGCGCGACCGGCTGGCGCCGTACCGGGCGATGGGCGTGCCGGTGCATGAGCTGTCGCTCAAGAGCCGCCCGGACGAGGCCCGCGCGCTGCTGGGGCCGATGTTGGACGGTCGAGCCACACTGGTGCTGGGCCCCAGCGGCATGGGCAAGAGCACCTTGATCAACCTGATGGTGCCAGCCGCCGCCGCCCAGGTAGGCGAGATCTCGATCGCGCTCAACGCCGGCCGCCACACCACGACCAGCACCACCTGGTATTGGCTGGACGGCGCCCGCCGCAGCGCGCTGATCGACTCACCCGGCTTTCAGGAATTTGGCCTGCGCCAGTTGCAGGCCACCGACCTGGCGCGGCTGATGCCCGACATCCGTGACCATGCACAGGCCTGCCGGTTCTACAACTGCAGCCATCTGCACGAGCCGGGCTGCGGCGTGCGGGACGCGCTGGCGGCAGCGCTGATCAGCCCGTCGCGCTACCGCATCTACACCGAGTTGCACGCAGAGCTGTCAGCCACCAAATGGTGAACTTGGGCGCAGTGGCCCCGCCGCCCGGCGCAGCGCCCGACGGCGGCTAACCGACCAGATTGGCCAGCGTCAGCAGCGCCACCAGCAGCATCCACAGCACCACCGACCGCCAGACCAGGCCGACCACGCTGCGCAAATGGCCCAGCTGGGGCGGATCGCCACCGGTCGAGCCCTCGGCCGCCACGTCTTCGGTCGGGCCGGCCTCGAAACCGCGGGTGCGGTCGGGCGTGACACCGGGCGCGGCGCTGCCGCCCAGTTGCACACCCACCGCGCCGGCGGCCGAGGCCAGGATCACGCCCTCGTTAGGGTACTTCCAGAGCACCGCATCACGCCGCCAGGCATTGATCGCCTCTTCGAAGTTGCCCACCACCGCAAAACCAAACGCAGTCAGGCGCGACGGCAGGAAGTCGATCAGGCCGAACATCAGGCGCGAGACACCCATCAACCGCGGGTTGGCCGGCACCCCCAGCGACTTGCTGGGAAAGCTCCAGTAGCGGGCGGCAAATTCAGCCATGCGGTACATCACCGCGCCCAGCGGCCCGAGGCCCAGCGAGCACAGCAGCACAAACCAGAAAAACACGCCAAACACATGGCGGTGCGCGGCCAGCAGCGAATGCTCGATCACGTGGCGCAGCAACTCGGTGCGCGGCAACTCACTGGCGTCCAGGTGGCGCCACTCGGCCAGCAGGCGGCGGGCTTCGACCTCGTCGCCCCGCTCCAGCGCGTCGCGGATGTCGGTGTAGTAGTGGCTGAACTGGCGGAACCCGAGCGTCAGGTAGAGCACGCCGATGTTGAACGCCAGCGCCAGCAGCACGCTCCAGTGGTGCACCGCCAGGTACAGCCCGGCCAGCAGCAACCCGGGCGCCCCGACCGACACGCCCCAAACCACCCAGGCATGGCGCTCGCGGCCAGCGTCGAAGTTGCGGCCAGTCCAATCGACCCAGGCCACCAGGGTGTGGTGCACCCAGTTGTCACGCGGCAGTGGTTTGAACTGCTCGATGATCAGGGCAAACAGGACGGCGAAGAAACTCATCGGCGACCATCATACCCAGCAGCCGCGCTCATTCGAGGGCCAGAAAGTGATAGAGGTTGCGCAACATCGCGGCTGTCGCGCCCCAGATGAAAAACGGCGGCTCGTCCCCCGGCAACGGCTGCGTTTGCGGCCAGGGCATCGACAGAAACTGCCGTTGCTGACCGCCCAGCAGGACGCTGTGCCGGCGGTGGTTGGCCGGTGCCATCAAGAACTGCAGCGGCACCTCAAAGGCCTGGTCCACCTCGAACGCATCGAGTGTCAGCGTGAAGCCGGGCTCGACCAACGCCACCACAGGTGTCACCGCGTAGCTGGTGACGGTGTAGTAGACGGGCAGCATGCCGATGATCTCGATGTGGCTGCGGTCCAGGCCAACTTCTTCCTCGGTCTCCCGCAGCGCGGTGGCAACCGCGTCGACATCGTCCAGTTCGCTACGCCCCCCTGGAAAGCTGATCTGCCCGGCGTGGTCGCGCAGGTGTGCGGTTCGCCGGGTCAGCAAGACATGCAGCCCGTCGGCGCGCATCACCAACGGCACCAGCACCGACGCAGCCACGGACGCACCGTCGGGGTTGAAGCGCGGGCCATCACCGGCAATGTTCGGTGTCCAGACCGGCGGATCGGCAAAACGGCGGCGCAGGGCCTCGGGCTGCAGGCGATCGGCGGGCACCGGTGGCAGGTGTGCGTCAGTGCCGATCACGGGGATGGCCTGGGGGTCGACGATGCGGTGGGGTGAAGGGGTCATCAGAGTGGATTCTGAGGAGGGATTGAAAAAGCCGCCCGAGGGCGGCTTTTGAAGCGGTGCGGTTTGTGGCGCGCAGCGTGACCAGCTTCTGCGGCTGGCGCCGCGTTCGCTCCTCATCGCGCTGCGCGCGCTACGGCGCTAGCGCGCTGGGCTGAGCTTTGCTCAGCCGAGCTTCTCTTTAATACGTGCAGATTTGCCTGAGCGTTCACGCAGGTAATACAGCTTGGCGCGGCGCACATCGCCGCGGCGCTTGACTTCGATCGACGCGATCAGCGGGCTGTAGAGCTGGAACGTGCGCTCAACGCCTTCACCGTTGGAGATCTTGCGCACGATGAAGCTGCTGTTCAGGCTGCGGTTGCGCTTGGCAATCACGACGCCTTCATAGGCCTGCAGCCGTTTGCGCGTGCCTTCGACGACGTTCACGCTGACGATTACCGTGTCGCCTGGGGCGAAGGTTGGGATTGTCTTGTTCAGGCGAGCAATTTCTTCTTGCTCGAGGATGCGGATCATGTCCACTGGGTTTCTCCTGGTGCGATCATGGCGGCGCTCGAAACTGGCCCGGCAGAGGATCGAAAAGCCTTTGATTATAGCTTGCTTCGCGCTTGAGACGGTGCTAACCAGCCTTGCAGCGTCTTTTCGTCCAGCGCCGACAGCCGGCCCGCGGCGCGTGCAGCGGCAATCAGGTCGGGCCGGCGCGCTGCCGTCAGCCGCAACGACTCATCACGGCGCCAGCGGCTGATGTGCGCGTGGTGGCCACTCAGCAGTGCCGGCGGTACCGGCAGCGGCCCCTCGGGCGTGACCAGCACCGCGGGCCGGCTGTAGTGCGGGCAATCGAGCAGGCCGTCGGCTGAAAAACTGTCCTGCTCGTGCGACTCGGGTGTCAGCACACCGGGTTGCAGCCGGGCCACCGCATCCAGCAGCGCCAGCGCCGGCAACTCCCCGCCCGACAGCACAAAATCACCCAGGCTGATTTCCAGCGTGACATGGCGGTCGATGAACCGCTGGTCGATGCCTTCGTAGCGGCCGCACAGCAGCACGGCGCCTTCACCTTTGGCGATGTGGCGCACCAGCGTCTGCGTCAGCGGCAGGCCGGTCGGGCTGAAGTGGATGACCGACACTGCGGCGCTTGCGGATTCGGCTCCGCCGTCAGCCAGCGTTGCGGCGTCGGGCTGGGCAGCTGGCTGGCGGTCGGCGCGCACGGCGGCCAGCGCACGCTCCAGCGGCTCGGCCAGCATCACCATGCCCGGCCCGCCGCCATAGGGCCGGTCGTCGACCCGCCGGTAGGTGTCCTCAGCGAAGTCGCGCAGCGGCCACAGCCGCACATCGACCAGGCGCGACTCGAACGCCCGCCGGGTGATGCCCTGCGACAGGTGCGGGCCAAACAGGTCAGGAAACAGCGTGATGACGTCGAAGCGCATCGCCACCGCGGTCAGTAGTCCAGGCCCCAGTCGACGGTAATGCGCCGGTCCGTCAGGCTGACGTCGTCGATGAAGGCGGCGACAAACGGGATCAGCCGCTCACTGTCTTCGAGCGACGCATCCGGCGCGGCACCGGGCCGGCGCACCCGCAGCACGCTGTGCGCACCGGTGTCGATCAAGCCGATGACCGTACCCAAAGCTTGCGCCTGGCGGTTGACCACCTCCAGGCCGATCAGGTCGATCCAGTAGTACTCGCCGTTGCCGGCGGTCGGAAAACTGGACCGGGCAATGAACACCCGTGCACCCTGCATTGCCTCGGCCGCGTTGCGGTCGGGCAACTCTCGGGCGGTGGCCACCACGCTGTCGCCTTGCGGCTTGCTGCTGGTGATGTGCAGCACCGGTGGGAAGCGGGTGACACCGGACTTGGCACCCAGGATGCTCTCCGGCGGCTGGATGAACCAGCGCCGTGACGAGAACAGGGCTTCGGGGTCGCTGGAAAACGGCTTGACCCGAATCCCGCCCTTGATACCCCAGGCACCCAGCACACGGCCGACCTCGATCGCATCGCCAGGGAAGGCTGCGTCGTCTGGCTTGGCGGGCGGGGCGCTGTTGCCGGTAGCGACTACCGGCGCCGCCGGCGTCATGTCAGCGGACTGCACCGTTGACCCCAACCGGGCGGTTGGCGCCGGAATCAGGCAGCCGCGGGGGCGGCCGGCGCGACCTGCGCCTTGGCGGCATCGCCGACCAGGCGCTTGACGGTGGGCGACAGCTGGGCACCGACACCTTGCCAGTAGCCGACGCGGTCGAGTGCCACGCGCAGCGGCTGCTCGCCACCCGAGGCCATCGGGTTGTAAAAACCCAGCCGCTCAAGGTAGCGACCGTCGCGGCGTTCGCGCGAATCCGCCACGACGATGTTGTAGAACGGGCGCTTCTTGGCGCCGCCACGAGCCAGTCGGATAACGACCATGATGATTTTCCAGAGATTCGTAGGCGATCGGCCCACCCCGGAGACACTCGGGACGGGTCCATCTGTTTACCGCAATCGACCCAGGCGTGATCGCCTCGTCGGATGCTGCGGCACTGTCTTGCGTACTCTTGCGTACCGCCTGAGTACTTTTCTTGGTGCGATCAAGCACCTATTTCGGCCCCGTAGATACGCCGGTGTTGCCACCAGCCGTCGCCGAAAACCCAACATTATAAACTGCCGTTGCGCGAGCTGACCAGCCGCCATTGACCGACACTGTGGAAACCATGAACCGACCCGCCTTGCTGATCCGGCCCAGCACCCCGTCCGACCTGCCCGCCATCACCGCGATCTATGCCCATGCCGTGCTGCACGGCACCGGCACGTTTGAGTTGGACCCACCCGATGGCCCGGAGATGGCCCGCCGGCGCGACGACGTGCTGGACAAGGGCTTGCCTTGGCTGGTGGCGCAGGCCGGCGAGCAGGTGCTGGGCTACGCCTATGCCAACCACTTTCGGCCGCGCAGGGCCTACCGGTTCTGCCTCGAAGACTCGATTTACCTGCATGCCGATGCCCGCGGCCAGGGCGTGGGCCGCTTGCTGCTGGCCGAACTGGTGGGCCGCTGCGAGGCCGCCGGCGCGCGCCAGATGCTGGCGGTGATCGGCGATGCGGCCAACGCCGGGTCGATCGGGGTGCATGCCGCGCTGGGCTTTGAGCACACCGGCGTACTCAAGGCTGCGGGCTGGAAGTTCGACCGCTGGCTGGACGTTGTGCTGATGCAGCGCGCCTTGGGCGGCGGCGACAGCCTGCCGGCCGCAGATTGAACGGCCAGCACACCAGGATGCGCTTGCACACCAAATCCAAAACGGTCACCACCTGGCTGGCCCTGCTGCTGGGCAGCCTGGGCGCGCACCGTTTCTACCTGTACGGCCGGCGTGATGCACGGGCCTGGCTGCACCCCGTGCCCACGCTGCTGGGCCTGGCCGGCGCGGTGCGCATGCAAAACCTCGGCCAGGATGACCACGCTGCCTGGTTGCTGATCCCGGTGCTGGGGCTGATGCTGTCGATCGGCATGTTGGCGGCCATCGTCTACGGCCTGACGCCCGACGAGCGCTGGGCCGAGCGCCACAACCCCGGCCAGCCGGTGCGGCCCACAGGCTGGGGCCCGGTGCTTGGCGTGGTGACCGCTCTGCTGGTGGGTGGTACGGTGCTGATGGGTACGCTGGCGTTTGGTGGGCAGATGTTCTTCGAGTACCAAACCCGGCGCGGCTGAGCACAGCGGCCCGGCCGGGACCTTCCAGGGGAAACGATGCAACTCCAATTTCTAGGGGCCGCCGATTCCGTCACTGGGTCCAGACACCTGGTGACACTGGGCGACCAGCGCATCCTGCTGGATTGCGGCATGTTCCAGGGCTACAAGATGCTGCGCGAGCGCAACTGGGCACCGTTGCAGGTGCCACCCCCGATGTGCTGCTGGTGGAGTCGACCTACTGCAACCGGTGCCACCCGGCGGGCGCCACTGAAGCCGCTGTTGCCGAGTTGGCGCGCACCGTGCGCGACACGGTGCGGCGTGGCGGCAAGGTGCTGCTGCCCTCGTTTGCGGTGGGCCGGGCGCAGGCGCTGCTGCTGACGCTGCAACGCCTCAAGCGTGCTGGCGAGATCCCCGCCACGCTGCCGAT
>JANMXG010000032.1:0-2497 GCA_031394235.1 Betaproteobacteria bacterium | reverse complement strand
TGCCCGTCTACATCTGGACCAGCCTGCTGCTGACCGACGAGGAATGCGCGCTGTTGGCCCGGTCGGCACGCGCCATCCTGGCCAAGGGCGGCGGCGGGGTGGCTGACCTGCTCGAAGGCTTGCGCCGCTGGCGCGGGGCGGCGGCGGCTGTCCTGGCCGGGGGGCCACCGTGAGCGCGACCCGGGTGCTCATCGTCGACGACAACGCACTGAACGTGGTCGTTGCGCAGGTCGTCCTGAGCGCCGACGGCTTCGACATCGAGTCGGCCGCCGACGCCGACGAGGCGGTTCAGAAGATCGCCGCATTTCGGCCGGCGTTGATCCTGATGGACATCCAGCTGCCAGGCATGGACGGCCTGGAGCTGACACGCCGGCTCAAGGCCGCGCCGGCTACCCAGCACATCGTGATCGTGGCCTTCACCGCCTATGCGATGCGGGGCGACGCGGAAAAGATGCTGGCGGCTGGCTGTGATGGTTACGTCTCCAAGCCGATCGACGTCAACAAGTTTGCCGCCCAGATCCGTTCGCTGCTGCACCCACCCGCCGGCGGTTTGGCCGGGCTGCCGTAACCACCGAGAGTCGCCGCCGATGCCCTCCGTTTCTGCGCCGGACGGTTCGCAGTTGTCTACAAGCCCGTCAACCCGCCCATCCTCCATCCCGTCGCTGCGTGCGCTGCTGCTGCGACTGTTGCTGATCTGCCTGGTCCCGGGCCTCGTCGGTGTCGCCGTGCTGATGTACCGCATGTACGAGGACGGACGCCTGCAGATCGAGAAGGACACCCTCCTGACCGCGCGGGCGATGGTGACGGCGGTCGATAGCCAGTTCGACGCGGCCAGGGTTGTTGCCGTTGCCCTCTCGCAATCGAACTTCATCGCCTCGGAGGATTGGCCTGGCTTTCATCGGCGCGCCAGCGAGCTGATCAAGCGCGAGGGCTTCGGGGTCAATGTCTTCCTCATCGACGCCGAAGGCCAGCACCGTGTCAACACCTTGGTGCCCTGGGGCATGCCGCTGCCCAAGCCCGTGCTGACGGCGGAGGTGCGCCGTGTATTTGACACCGCCAAGCCCGTTCTGAGCCCCTTGTTCCGTGGCGGCGTGACGGGCAAGCCGCGGCTCGTCGTGATGGTGCCGGTGTTTGACGGGCCCCGGGTCGTGTACGCGCTGGGTATTGGCATCGATACAGACCAATTGGCCGGCCTGCTCCGCGACCAGCGGCTGCCTGCCGATTGGGTCAGCAGCATCTCTGACCGGAATGGCGTGATTGCCGCGCGGTCTTTGCAAGGTGAGAAGTTTGTCGGACAGTTGGTGAACCCAGAAATCACCCGGCGGCTGTTGGCAGCGCCGGAGGCGGCCTTTGAGGCCGTGACCAAGGAGGGCGTGCCGGCCCTGCTGGCCTACAGCCGCTCGACAGAAACGCGCTGGACAGTGGCCATCGCCATACCGCTGGCGTCGCTCCAGGCCGATCTGAAGCGCAATCTGCTGTGGCTCGGCGCCAGCGGCTTGTTGTTGTTTGTTGCCGGCGGCTGGTTCGCACAACGGCTGGCCCAAAGGATTGCCGGATCGGTCAAGGCGCTTGCTGAATCAGCGCAAGCCGTGGCGTCTGGCGACAACCCGCGGACCTTCGACGCCGGTTTTCGAGAGGCTGACCAGGCCTGCCAGGCCATGGCACTCACCGCTGAATTGTTGAGCCAACGCGCCCAGGCCTTGTCGGCAACGCATGCAGCGCTGCTGGAGCGCGACCTGGTTTTGGCAGACGCGCAACGCCTCGCCCACATCGGCAGCTGGTACTGGGACGCCCGCACCGACCGCACCGTGTGCAGCGACGAGATGTGCCGCATCTTCGGGCGTGACGAGATCCCGCCGCTGGCCGAGCAATGCGGCGTGCTGTATCCGCGTCAGGCGTGGCAGCGCCTGAGCCTGGCCACGGACCTGGCCGCCGAGGTGGGTACCGCGTATGAGCTGGAGCTGCCGGCGCTGTATGCGGACGGCAGTCCGATCTGGGTGGCCGTACGGGCAGAAGCGGTTCGGTCGGCCGACGGCCAGATCGTCGGCGCCCGCGGGACGGTGCAGGACATCAGCGCGCGCAAGCTCGCCGAGGCGGATGCGCGGCGAATGGATGCGATCGAGACCGAGAACCGCCAGATCCACGAGGCCAGCCGGATGAAGAGCCAGTTTCTGGCCAACATGTCGCATGAGCTGCGCACGCCGCTGAACGCGGTGATCGGCTTTGCAGACCTGCTGCACGCGGGCATGGTCAAGCCTGATTCGCCCAAGCACCAGGAATTCCTCGGGCTCATCGGCACCAGCGGGCGCCACCTGCTGCAGCTGATCAACGACGTGCTTGACCTGTCGAAGGTCGAGTCCGGCAAGTTCGATTTCTTCCCCGAGGCGGTTGACCTGCCTACCGTGCTTAAAGAAGTGCAAGACATTCTGCACACCGCAAGCCTGCGCAAGAACATCGTGCTCGTGACCGAAATCGACCCCGCCGTCGCCGGCCTCAG
>JANMXG010000031.1:0-4270 GCA_031394235.1 Betaproteobacteria bacterium | reverse complement strand
GTCAGCGCTTGGCGCGGCAGTGATGTGTGCGTGGCGCAGGCGCAGCGCGCGCAGCAGGCCGACTGGCTCTGGCAAGCCGCCCTGGAGCGCAGCTACCAGGCGCCGCTCTGCCAGGGGCTGCACCGCGCCCCGGCTGCCCCGGCTGAGCCCGCCGCCGCAGCAACGTCACCCGCCGTGCAGGCCGTGTTCTGCATCGACGTGCGCTCCGAGGTCTACCGCCGCGCGCTGGAGGCCAGCAGCCCTGCCGTGCAGACGCTGGGCTTTGCCGGCTTTTTTGCGATGTTCGTCGCCTACCAGCCGCTGGGCACCCACATGGTGCGCCCGCAGTTGCCTGGCCTGCTGGCGCCGGGCCCCTGCATCACCGACGCCTGCGACGCACCGGCCCTGGGCCAGGCGCTGGCCCTGCAGCGGCGCAAGAAGCTGCAGTGGCGCCAGCAGTGGCAGGCGTTCCGCAGCGGCGCGGGGTCGAGCTTCTCGTTTGTCGAGTCCTGTGGCCTGCTGTTTGCCGGCAAGCTGATCCAGCGAGGCTTGGGCGGCGAGCCCGACCCGCTGGCCGTAGAGCAGACCAGCCTGTCGCCAGCGCAGCGCAGCCAGCTGCGCCCGCGCTTGCTGCCAGCGGGTGGCGCCGATGCCTCAACCGAGGGCCGCGCCGCCCTCGATGCCGGGATCCAGGCTGCGGCCACCGCGTTGGGCGCGATGGGCCTGACTGCCAACCATGCCCGCCTGGTGCTGCTGGCCGGCCACGGCAGCACCAGCGCCAACAACCCGCACGCCGCTGGGCTGGACTGCGGCGCCTGTGGCGGCCAGACCGGCGAGGTCAACGCCCGGGCGCTGGCTTTGCTGCTCAACGAGCCGCAGGTGCGCCAAGGCTTGCTGGCGCACGGCGTGGTGGTGCCCGAGAGCACCTGGTTTCTGGCCGGGCTGCACAACACCACGACCGACGAGATGCAGCTGATTGATCTCGACCTGCTGCCCGCCGGCCATGCCCAGGACTTGTCCCGGCTGAAAACCTGGCTGGCAGATGCAGGCTGCCGGGCACGGGCCGAGCGTGCCGCGTCACTCGGATTGGGTGCAGCTGCAGCCGATGCCACCGCATTGCGCACGGCCGTGCAGGCCCGCAGCACCGACTGGGCACAGGTGCGGCCCGAGTGGGGCCTGGCCAATTGCGCATCGTTCATCGTGGCGCCGCGCAGCCGCAGCCAGCATTTGAACCTGGCCGGCCGCAGCTTTTTGCATGACTACGACTGGCAGCGCGACAGCGGCTTCAAGGTCTTGGCCCTGATCATGACGGCGCCGATGGTGGTGACGAACTGGATCAACCTGCAGTACCACGCCTCGACGGTGGACAACACCCGCTACGGCAGCGGCGACAAGGTGCTGCACAACGTGGTGGGCGGCAACATCGGCGTGTTCGAAGGCAACGGTGGCGACTTGCGCATAGGCCTGCCAATGCAGTCGCTGCACGACGGCCAGCACTTCCGCCACACCCCCCTGCGGCTGAGCGTGTTCATCCAGGCGCCACAGGCAGCCATCGACAGCACCATTGCCGGAAGCGCCACGGTGCGCCAGCTGCTCGACAACGGCTGGCTGCACCTGTTCCGCCTGGGCGACGACGCGGGGGTCTGGCGCTACCAGCCTGGCGGCGGATGGCAGGCGGAGACCTGATGACCCACAGCCTCAGCGAGACGGGCTATTCCGGGCGGTGAGCCCCGACCAGACCGCTACAGCACCAGCCACGCCCCACACAGCAAGCCAGCCCCAGCCGTGCAGGGGTGACAGCCCCAGCAGCAGCCCGCCCAGCGCCCAGCGTGCGGCCTCCCAGCCCGCCGCGTCCAGGCCACGCTCGGTCAGCCGCGACAGGCCGGCCAGTTGCACGATCAGCGCGGCCGCATAGGCCGCCGCCATCGCCGCGCCCAGTGGCGGCGCGACCGCCAAAAAGTGCAGCGCCAACGCGATCAACACGGCCAGTTGCAGCAGTGCATTCAGCGCCAGCGCGGGCGGCAGGGGCGGCGCAAAGCGCTCGAAGCGCTGTATCTCAAAGGCCGGCAAGGGCAGCGCCGCTGCGGCATCGGCGGGCCGCCAGCCGGGGTGCTTGAACAACACCCGCAATTTGTCGGCCAGCGTGCGTGTCAGCCGGATGTCCCGCCAGATCGCGGCATAGCCGTAGGCATTGGCCCACACCGGGTTGAAGCTGCGCAGCGCGCCGCGGATGCCGTAGACGATGGGCTCGTTGTCACGTTCTTCAACAAAGGTGCCAAACAGCCGGTCCCAGACGATCAACAGGCCGCCGTAGTTGCGGTCGATGCAGTAGTCGTTCTGGCCGTGGTGCACCCGGTGGTTGGACGGTGAGCAGAACACCCGGTCGAACCAGCCCAGCTTGCCCACCAGCCGGGTGTGCACCCAGAACTGGTAGAGCAAGTCCACCAACCCCACCACCACAAACACCAGCGGCGGCACGCCCAGCAGCGCCAGCGGCAGGTAAAAGATCCAGCCGAACAGGTGCCCGGTGGCGGTCTGGCGCAGCGCTGTGCTGAGGTTGTACTCCTCGCTGCTGTGGTGCACGCCATGCGCTGCCCACAGCAGGTTGACCTCATGGCCCGTTCGGTGCAGCCAGTAGTAGCAAAAGTCGTAACCCAGCAGCGCGCCTATCCAGACCCAGGGGGACTCAACCGGCAGCCGCCACAAAGCCGCATGCTGGTAGACCAGCGTGTAGATGCCCAGCGCCGCCAGCTTGGTAAACACCCCCACCAGCTGGCTGATGATGCCCAGCGACAGGCTGCCCACGGTGTCGGCTGCCCGGTACACCCCCAGCTGGCGTCGTCGCTCAACCGCGTACTCGACGGCCATCATCGCCAGGAACACCGGCACGGCAAAGATGATCGGGTTGAGCATGGGCAGGGGTGCGGCGGGTTGATCGGACAGTGCGTGAGTCTAGTCAGGCCCAGCGGGCCACCCGGCCCGCTGCAGCCGGGCAAAATCCAGGGATAACCCGAAAGCCTGACAACGCCATGCGCCCTACCCTCGTGTTCTCCCACGCCAACGGCTACCCGGCCGCCACCTACCGGCGACTCTTTGCGACCTGGCGGGCGGCGGGATGGCAGGTGCTGGCGGTGCCGCAGTTTGGCCATGACCCGCGCTACCCGGTCACCAGCAACTGGCCCCGGCTGCGTGACCAGCTGATCGACTTCATCGCCGACCGGGCACCCCAAGGCGCCTACCTGGTGGGCCATTCCCTTGGCGGCCTGCTCAGCCTGCAGGCGGCCAGCAAGCGGCCCGAGCTGGCGCTGGGCCTGGTGATGCTGGACTCGCCGGTGATCACCGGCTGGCGGGCACACACGGTGCAGGTGCTCAAGCGCAGCCGGTTGATGCACCGGCTGGGGCCGGGCAAGGTGGCGATCACCCGCCGGCATGAATGGCCGTCGCGCCAGGCCGCGTTTGAGCACTACGCTGCCAAGGCCATGTTTGCCCGCTGGGCGCCGGGCATGTTGACCGACTACGTCGCCGCCGGCACGGTGCGGCGCGGCGGCCACACCGTGCTGGCTTTCGACCGCGCGGTCGAAACCCGCATCTACAACACCCTGCCGCACCATCTGGGCACGGTGCTGCGCCGGCACCCGCTGCGTTGCCCGGTGGGCTTTGTGGCGGGTTTGCGCTCTGCCGAGGTCCGCCACGGCGGGCTGGAGGCGGTGCGCAGGCTGGCCGGCGAACGCCTGCTGTGGATTGACGGCACCCACCTGTTCCCGATGGAAAAGCCCCAGGAGACTGCGCGGGCTGTGCTGGACCTGCTGGCGACGATGACCCCGGCCTGAGGCGCCGGCGCCGGGCCGCGCTGCAGAACGTTTGGAATTTGATCCAGATCAATCCAGGCGACTCATGGCGCCGGGGCTGTGGTAACTACGGAAGCCAACCCGACCACTGAGGCGGATCATGCGGCACCCAGGAGGAAACCCGTATGACCGCCATTGCCTCAACCCCGAATTCAAGCGCCACGCCCGCGCCCAAACCCCGCCGCTTCTACCAATCACTGTATGTGCAAGTCATCACGGCCATCGTGATCGGCGTGCTGCTCGGCCATTTTTGGCCCGCCACCGGCGAGGCCATGAAACCGCTGGGCGACGGCTTCATCAAACTGATCAAGATGATCATCGCGCCGATCATCTTTTGCACCGTGGTGGTCGGCATCGCCGGCATGGAGGACATGAAAAAGGTCGGCAAGACCGGCGGCCTGGCGCTGCTTTATTTTGAGATCGTGAGCTCGCTGGCGCTGGTG
>JANMXG010000030.1:0-4685 GCA_031394235.1 Betaproteobacteria bacterium | reverse complement strand
GCCGGGGCCGTTGACGATGCAGCCCATCACCGCGACCTTGAGGTTCTCGACGCCGGGATACTTGAGCTTCCAGACCGGCATCATGGACCGCAGGTGGTCGTCGATCTGCTGAGTCAACACCTGGAAGGTGGTGCTGGTGGTGCGGCCGCAGCCCGGGCAGGCGGTGACGCTGGGGTTGAAGTTGCGCAGGCCGAGTGCCTGCAAAATCTCCAGCGCCACCACCACCTCCTGGGTCCGGGCCTCGCCGGGCTGGGGTGTCAAGCTGACGCGGATGGTGTCGCCAATGCCTTGCTGCAGCAGCTGGCCGATGGCCACGGCAGACGCTACCGTGCCGTTGGTGCCCATGCCGGCCTCGGTCAGGCCCAGGTGCAGGGGGTAGTCGCAACGCGCGGCCAGCGCCTGGTAGACGGTGATCAGGTCCTGAACGCCGCTGACCTTGCAGCTGATCATGATCTGGTTGGCGCTCATGCCCAGCTCTTGCGCCCAGGCGGCAGACTGCAATGCTGACTGCAGCAAGGCCTGATACATCACCTGCTTGGCGTCCCAGGGCGTGGCACGCCGGGCGTTGTCGTCCATCATCTGGGCCAGCAGCTCCTGGTCCAGGCTGCCCCAGTTGACGCCGATGCGCACCGGTTTGTCGTGGCGACAGGCGGCCTCGATCATCTGGGCAAACTGGCGGTCGCGCTTCTGGCCCTTGCCGACATTGCCCGGGTTGATGCGGTACTTGCTCAGCGCAGCGGCGCAGTCCGGGTGCTCGGTCAGCAGGGTGTGGCCGTTGTAGTGAAAGTCACCGATCAGCGGCACGTCAATGCCCATGCGGTCAAGCTGCTCGCGGATGGCCGGCACGGCCCGGGCAGCCTCGGGCGTGTTGACGGTGATACGCACCATCTCCGAGCCGGCAATCGCCAACTCCTTGACCTGAATCGCGGTGCCGATCACGTCCACCGTGTCGGTGTTGGTCATTGACTGCACCCGCACCGGCGCGTCGCCACCCACCGTGACGACCCTGTCGCCCCAGACCACACGGGACTGGCGCGAGCGGCGGGCCGCCGGCACAGCGGGGGTGATCAGCAGCAGGTCATCAGCGTTTTCGGTGGGCATGGGCGGGCGGTGTAGGCGGGTGTCAGCGGGTGTCAGCGGGTGTTGGCGGGTGTCAGCGGTGCGGTCAGGGCAGTGTGATGTTGGCGATGTTGTCACGTGCGGCGGTTGTCAGGTCCACCCGCTGGCCGCGGAAGCTGAGCTCGGTGCCGCTAGCGTTGCCGATTCTGAGCCGCACGGGCGGATGGGCGGTCAATTCAACACTTTCGCCGGCGGGCACGAGCCGGGACATCAGGGTCTGACCACTGCCGTCGACGGCTTGCACCCAGGTGGCCTGCAGCGCCCGCAAGGCGACGGTATCGCCGGCGACTGCAGGGCTGGCGGCAGCGTTGCCCACAAGGGACGCCGCCGGGCTGGGACGGCCGGCCTCTGGGTCGGCGGTGGCCAGCACGGTGGACAGCAGGGAGCCGGCGCCGGCAGCACCCAACACACCACTCGCTGCAGGACGCAACATGCCGGGTACCGCAGATGCACCGACTGCGGGCGGCAAGGCTGCACCGTCCGAACCCACGGCCGTGGCCGCATCGCCCGGTGGCATCACGGGCAGCGCGCCTGCGCTGCCCGGCAACGCCAGGTCACGCACGGCCGAACTCGGCACCAGCACAAACGCCGCCGCCGCCATCAGCAACAGGGCCGCCAACCACAGCACCGGATGGCGCCAGGGCGCCCAGTCCGCCGGCGCCACGCGGCCGGGCCGCTCCCGGAAGGGCATGTTCAACCCGCCATCAACCCGACCCAGCGCGTCGGGCGGCGCGCCGGGCATCTGTGCCAGCACCGGTGCCGGGTCGATCTTGAGTACCCGGCAGACCGTCTGCGCCAGCGCCCGGCTTATGGTGATGTCCAGCAACTCGTGGTACCGGCCGTATTCAAGCGACTCCAACTTGGCCGGCGACACCTTGATCGAGGCCGCCAATGCCGCGATGTGCAGGCCTTGTTGCTGGCGTGCTGCGCGCAGCAGGGCACCCGCCATGCCGTGGGTGGCAGCGGCATCGCCGGCGCGGCCAGACGCGGACGGGTCGGCGCCGGGCGCTGCTGGGCTCAGGGTGGCGGAGGGATCATTCATCAAATCGGCCACGCTCGAACAAGGAAGCCTCGGGAGATTGCGGAAAGCGCTCGCGCAGCCGGGCGCCAAACTGGCGCGAAGCGGAGTCGCTGCCGAGCTTGCGCTCGATGCGCGCCGCCAGCCACAGTGTTTGCGCGTTGGACGCACCCGGTGCGTCATTGACACGGCCGATGTAGAAGCGCGCACGGTCATAGTCCTGCCGCTGGTACAGCACCTCGGCCAGGCTGACGCCGATGGCCGGATTGGCAGGTTCCAGTTCGTAGGCGCGCATCAGCGCAGCTTCGGCCTCGGGCCACTGGCGATCCCGGCCGTAACACACCCCTCGGGCCAACAGGGTGCGGGCGGCATCGCGGTACTGCGGCAACGCCAGCACGGCAGAGAACTGGGCCTGCGCCGGGCCGAACCGGTCACGCTGGCAAAGAAACCAGGCCTGGTTGTGCAGTGTCGCGCCATCGGCCGGATTGACCTGCAAGGCCCGGGCAAAACTGTCCTCGGCCAGCCGGTCTTCTCCCATCGCGGCGTAGATCAGCGCGCGCAGGTTGTAGGCCTCGGCCAGGTTGGGATTGGCCACCAGTGCCCGTTTGACTTCATCGAGCGCGATTTCGGTCTGGCCCTGGCCGAAGTACGCGCTGGCCAGCTCCAGTCGGGTGCGGGCGCGGCGATCGACGTCGGTCTGGTCGGACGCTGTGGGGATGGCGCTAGGTTGGTCCGGCGGCAAAGCCGAAGGCACGGCACAACCGCCCAGACCGGCCGCAGCGGTTGCCACGGCCAACGCACAGCCAGCCAGCCAGCCGGCCCTGCGCCGGCGCGCCGAGGGCGCGCAGGGCCTGGCGCCGCTATCCGCCAGCAAGCGGGCGCCCCTCATGCGGCGCTCGACGGCAGTGCCTCAATGCGGATCACCGGGCGGGTCAGCCGGGCCTGCACGCGGGTGCGGTCCTGCACCTCGCCGGCCAGCTGGCCACACGCCGCGTCGATATCGTCGCCCCGGGTCTTGCGCACGGTGGTGACGATGCCGGCGTCCTGCAGCAGCTTGGCAAAGGCCATCACCCGGTCACGCGGCGAGCAGGTCAGGCCCGACGCTGGAAACGGGTTGAACGGGATCAGGTTGAATTTGCAAGGCACCCGTGGGGACTCCCCCTGACCTTGGACCAGCGCGATCAGCGCACGGGCCTGATCGGGGCTGTCGTTGACGCCGTCGAGCATGCAGTACTCAAAGGTGATGAAGTCACGTGGTGCGGCAGCCAGATAGGCACGGCAGGCCGCCATCAGCGACACCAGCGGGTATTTGCGGTTCAGCGGCACCAGCTGCTCGCGCAAGGCGTCGTCCGGCGCGTGCAGCGACACCGCCAGCGCCACCGGGCAGTCCGCCTGCAGGCGCTCGATCATCGGCACCACGCCGGAGGTGGACACCGTCACCCGCCGGCGCGACAGACCGTACCCGTGGTCGTCGAGCATCACCCGCAGGGCGGGCAGCAGCGCCGAGTAGTTTTGCAGCGGCTCGCCCATGCCCATCATCACGACATTGCTGATGATGCGGTTGCCTTGCACCGTTTTGAGGCGTTTTCGCAGCTGGTGCTCGGCAAACCAGAGCTGGGCGATGATCTCGCCGGTGCTCAGATTGCGGCTGAACCCCTGGTGCCCGGTGGAGCAAAACCGGCAACCCACGGCACAACCCGCCTGCGACGAGATACACAAGGTGCCGCGGTCGGCCTCGGGAATGAACACGGTCTCGACCGCATCACCGCGGCCGACATCAAACAGCCACTTGACCGTGCCGTCGGTCGAAACCTGCTCGCTGATGACCTTCAACGGCTGCACGACTGCATGCGCCGCCAACTTGTCGCGCAGCGACTTGGCCAGATCGGACATTTGGGCGAAATCGCTTTCGCCCTTTTGGTGGATCCAGCGGAACAACTGCACGGCACGGAACCGCTTCTCGCCTTGCGCGCCGCACCAGGCGGCAAGCGCATCGAGGTCGAAGTCGAGCTGGTTGACCGAAGCCACTTCCACGAGAGCCGGGTAAGTGCCGCTGCAGGCCGTTGCGTGCCGATCAGCGGCTGTAGACGTTCATGCCGGCGAAGAAAAACGCCACTTCGGCGGCAGCGGTCTCAGGCGCGTCCGAACCGTGCACGGCGTTGGCATCGATCGAGTCGGCGAAGTCGGCACGGATGGTGCCCTTCTCGGCCTTTTTCGGGTCGGTGGCGCCCATCAGGTCACGGTGCTTGGCGATGGCGTTGTCACCTTCAAGCGCCTGGATCACCACCGGGCCGGAGATCATGAAGCTGACCAAGTCATTGAAAAACGGCCGGGCCTTGTGCACCGCGTAAAAGGCCTCGGCCTCGCCGCGCGACAGGTGGGTCATCTTGGACGCGATGATCTTCAAGCCGGCGCCTTCGAAGCGGGCGTAAATCTGACCGATCACGTTCTTGGCGACGGCGTCAGGCTTGATGATCGAGAGGGTGCGTTCGATGGCCATGAAAAACTCCTGAGATTCGATACTTAAAGGTTAACCCGGCATTCTAGC
>JANMXG010000029.1:0-3786 GCA_031394235.1 Betaproteobacteria bacterium | reverse complement strand
CAAGCCCTGTTCGAGCGCGCCCAGCGCGTGATCCCCGGCGGCGTCAACTCGCCTGTGCGCGCTTTCCGCGCGGTCGGCGGCACACCGCGTTTCATCAGCCGCGGCCACGGCGCCTACATCTGGGACGCCGAGGGCCAGCGCTACATCGACTACATCGGCTCCTGGGGCCCGATGATTCTGGGCCACGGCCACCCGGCGGTGCTGGAGGCGGTGCAAAAAGCTGCGCTGGACGGCTTCAGCTTTGGCGCACCGACCGAGCGCGAGATCGAGCTGGCCGAGGCCATCATCGCCCTGGTGCCATCGGTCGAGCAGGTGCGGCTGGTGTCCTCCGGCACCGAGGCCGGCATGAGCGCGATCCGGCTGGCGCGTGGCGCCACCGGGCGCAGCAGAATCGTCAAGTTCGAGGGCTGCTACCACGGTCATGCCGATGCGCTGCTGGTCAAGGCCGGGTCGGGTCTGGCCACCTTCGGCCATCCGACCAGCGCCGGCGTGCCGCCCGAGGTGGTGCAGCACACGCTGGTGCTGGAGTACAACAACCTGCAGCAGCTCGAGGACCTGTTTGCCAGCCAGGGCGATGAGATCGCCTGCGTGATGATCGAGCCGATCTGCGGCAACATGAATTTCGTGCGGGCGTCGGTGCCGTTCATGGCGCGCATCCGCGAGCTGTGCACGAAGCACGGCGCGCTGTTGGTGTTTGATGAGGTGATGACGGGGTTTCGCGTTGCGCTGGGCGGCGCGCAAAGCGTTTACGCCGGGCTGATCCCCGGCTTCCAGCCCGACATGAGCGTGTTTGGCAAGGTCATCGGCGGCGGCATGCCGCTGGCCGCGTTTGGCGCCAGCAAAAAGGTGATGGCCCTGCTGGCACCACTCGGTCCGGTCTACCAGGCCGGCACCTTGTCGGGCAATCCGGTGGCCACCGCCTGCGGCTTGGCCACGCTCAAAGAGATCACCCAACCGGGCTTTTTCGAAGCCTTGTCAGTCAGCACCCAGTCGTTGGTCGCCGGCCTGACCGCCGCCGCGCACGAGGCCGGCGTGCCGCTGGTGGGCGACAGCCAGGGCGGCATGTTCGGCTTCTTCTTTGCCCATGAACTGCCGCAGAACTACGGCGTCGTGATGGACACCGACAAAGACCGCTTCAACCGCTTCTTCCATGCCATGCTGGACCAGGGCATCTACCTGGCACCGGCGCTGTACGAGGCCGGGTTTGTCAGCGCGGCGCACAGCACCGACGACATCGCCGCCACGGTGGCGGCGGCGCGGCTTGCCTTCCGCGCGTTAGCCACATGATCAAGCCCACCACGGTGCTGGGCCAGCCCGCGATGTGGCTGCGCGCGCCCGACGGCGCCGAGGCCACCGTGTTGCTGCACGGCGGCCAGTTGGTGTCCTGGATCCCGGCCGGCGATCAGGAGCGGCTCTACCTGTCGCCAATGGCGGTGGCCGGCGACGGCGAGGCCGTGCGCGGCGGCATCCCGGTGATCTTTCCGCAATTTGCGCTGCTCGGACCATTGCCGCGCCACGGCCTGGTGCGGGACCGGGCCTGGCAGTGGATCGAAGGCGCAACCCGCGGCGACGTGGTGATCGGCGTGCTGCGCCTGACCGATGACGCCGCCACGCGGGCACTTTGGCCGCATGCCTTCGAGGCCGAGTTGAGCTTCAGCCTGTCGGGCCTGCAGCTCGATGTGGAGCTGGCGATCACCAACACCGGCGACAGCCCGTTTACCTTCACCGCGGCACTGCACAGCTACCTGCTGATCGACGATCTCAAGCATGCCCGGCTGGCCGGCCTTTACGGCGTGCGCTACCTCGACAAGCTGAGCGGCAAGACCCAGCCGCAAGAGCTCGACCCGCTCGGTTTTGCTGGCGAGATCGACCGCGTCTACTACGACGTGCATGCCATCAACAAGGGGCCGCTGGGCCTGGCCACCGCGATGGGCCGCATGACGATCCAAAACGTTGGCTTTGACGACGCGGTGGTCTGGAACCCGGGTCCGGTCAGGTCAGCCGAAATTGACGACCTGCCAGACCACGATTGGCAGCGCTTCCTGTGTGTTGAGGCGGCAGCCATCGGCGCGCCGGTGACGCTGGCCCCGGGGCAAGAGTGGGTAGGGCGTCAAGGCTTGACGGTCTGAGCGCCTGCGCCCGGCTGCGCCAGCCCGGGCACGGAGAGATCACGCTTTTAAAAATCATCCCCCATGCACCTTCACATCCTCGGCATCTGCGGCACCTTCATGGGCGGCATCGCCGCCATCGCCCGCGAGGCCGGCCACCGGGTCACCGGCTGCGATACCAACGTCTACCCGCCGATGAGCGACCAGCTGCGGGCGCTGGGCATCGAGCTGATCGAGGGCTTTGCGGCCGACCAGTTGGCGCTCAAACCCGATGTCTGGGTCATCGGCAATGTCGTTGTCCGAGGCAATGCGCTGATGGAGGCGATCCTGGACGCCGGCGCGGCCTACACCAGCGGCCCGCAATGGCTGGCTGAAAACGTGCTGCACCACCCGGCGCACCCGCGCCATGTGCTGGCGGTGGCCGGCACCCACGGCAAGACCAGCACCACCTCGATGCTGGCCTGGATACTGGCGCAAGCCGGGCTGCAGCCGGGGTTCCTGGTGGGCGGTGTGCCCTTGAACTTTGGCATATCGGCCCGGCTGGGCCAAGTGGATCCGACCCAAACACCCGACGCGCCTCGGCCCTTCGTGATCGAGGCCGACGAGTACGACACTGCGTTTTTCGACAAGCGCAGCAAGTTTGTGCACTACCGGCCGCGCACCGCGATCCTGAACAACCTCGAGTACGACCACGCTGACATTTTTCCGGACCTGGCGTATCGAGACCCAGTTCCACCACCTGGTGCGCACGGTGCCGGCTAGCGGTCGGCTGGTGGTCAACAGCCGGGAGACGGCGCTGGACCGGGTGCTGGCCCGCGGCTGCTGGAGCGAGCTGCAGCGCTTTGGCGCCCGCAAGGAGGAGCCCGGCGTGCTGCGGGCACGTGGCGAGCCGCACGGTTTCGATGTGCTGCGCGGCGGCCTGAAGATTGCCCGGGTCGACTGGCCGTTGCTGGGTGAGCACAACCAGCTCAATGCCCTGGCGGCGATCGGTGCGGCCGAGCACGTGGGCGTCGCGCCTGAGGTCGCCGCCGCCGCGCTCGCCTCGTTCCTGAACGTGCGCCGCCGGCTGGAGTTGCTGGGCGAGGCGGGCGGCATCAAGGTCTACGACGACTTTGCGCACCATCCCACCGCCATGCGCACCACCATCAACGGTCTGCGCCGCAAGGCCGGCCTGGCGCGAATCCTGGCGGTTTTCGAGCCACGCACCAACACCATGAAACAAGGCGCCATGAAGGCCGCCCTGCCCTGGGCGCTGGAAGAAGCCGACCTGGCCTTCTGCCTGCAAGGCAACTACGGCTGGGACGCTGCCGACGCGCTGCTGCCGATGGGCGCTCAGGCCATCGTCGCAGACAGCGTGGACAAGTTGGTCGCCGCGATCATCAAAGCCGCCCGACCCGGTGACCAGGTGCTGGTGATGAGCAACGGCGGCTTTGGCGGCATCCACGCCAAATTGCTGGCGGCATTGGCGCGGTAGCCCGCCCGTGCAGTCACGCGGCTGGCAGTGGGCGGGTTGCAGCTCTTTGCTGTCTTTCCTCTGGTGGGGATGCAGTCGTTCGATGTGCGGCGTTCGGCGTTCGGCGTTCGGCGTTCGGCGTTCGGCGTTCGGCGTTCGGCGTTCGGCGATCGGCGTTCGGCGTTCGGCGTTCGGCGTTCGACGTGCAGCGTGCGGCGCCAAGGC
>JANMXG010000028.1:0-11372 GCA_031394235.1 Betaproteobacteria bacterium | reverse complement strand
GGCCAGCTTCACCGCCGACGGCTGGTTCCGCACCGGCGACCGGGTCGACCTGCTGCAGGACGGCTCGATCCGCTTTGGCGACCGCACCAAGGACATGCTCAAGGTGGGCGGTGAAAACGTCGCCGCGTCCGAGATCGAGCGGGTGATCGCCGCCGTGCCCGGCGTGCACGAGTGCGCGGTGGTGGCGCGCAAGCACCGCATGCTCGACGAGGTGCCGGTGGTGTTTGTGCTGCCGGTGCCGGGTGCGGCGGCTGGCCTGGCCGACCGGGTGGCGGCCGCTTGCGCACACCATCTGGCCGACTTCAAACGCCCGCACGAGGTGCGGCTGGTGACCGAGCTGCCCCGCTCGACGCTCGAAAAGATCGCCAAGGCCGAGTTGCGCCGGCAGCTCGACACCGAGGGCCTGGCGGGTGCCTAGCGCGCCGCAGCGGCCTTGCCCACCATGAACAGTATGGATTTCAGTGGCCAGCGGGTGCTGGTGGTCGGCGGCTCCAGCGGCATCGGCAACGGCATGGCGCAAGCCTTTCGGGCCCGGGGCGCCGAGGTTCATGTCTGGGGCACCCGCGACACCGCGCAGGACTACGCCGGTGTTGACGGCTCGGACCTGACCGGGCTGCACTACCAGGGCGTGGACGTGGCCGACCCGGACGCCATCGCCGCCGCGCCCGATCCCGGCAACACACTCGACGTGCTGGTGCTGTGCCAGGGCACGGTGGTCTACCAGCGCGGTGAATTTGAGCGCGCCGGCTGGGACCGGGTGATGGCCGTCAACCTGGACAGCCTGATGCACTGCTGCCGGCGCTTCAAACCGCTGCTGCTGCCGCGCAGTGGCGAGCGGGTTGGCGAGCAAGTCGGCGGGCCAAGCCCGGGCGGGCGCATCATCATCGTCAGCTCGGTGGCCGGGCTGGGCGCGAACAAGGGCAACCCAGCCTATGCCGCGTCCAAGGCCGGCGCGATCAGCCTGACCCGCACGCTGGGCCAGGCCTGGGCACCCGACGGTATCCGCGTCAACGGCCTGGCGCCGGGCCTGGTCGCGACCAAGCTGACCGAAGTCACCACCCGGCACCCGCAGCGCCTGGCCGGCGCGCTGGCGTCCATCCCGGCCGGCCGCATCGGTACGCCCCAGGACATGGCCGGCGCCGCGTTGTTCCTGGCGTCGCCACTGGCGGCGTACATCTTTGGCCAGACGTTGGTGGTGGACGGCGGCCTGACGCTGTGAACCGCAGGTCGTGACCCGTGATCCGTGATCCGTGACCTGTCACCGGTGGCCAGCGCCGCCGCTGTCGCCTCCTCACCGGCGCTCCGACGCCCCCAGCCCCGGCACTTCGAGCACTGTGACCTGAAACGATGACCCCCCACTTCATCACCGTCCCCAGCAACGGCATCCGGCTGCGCGCGGCCGTCCAGGGCAGCGGTCCGCTGGTGGTGCTGGTGCACGGCTTTCCGGAGGGCTGGTACAGCTGGCGCCACCAGATCGGCCCGATTGCCGAGGCCGGCTTCACCGCCTGCGCCATCGATGTGCGCGGCTATGGCGGATCGGACAAACCACCGGCAGTGGCCGACTACAGTCTGGCCCAGATCACCGCCGATGTGGCCGGTGTGGTTGAGCAACTGTCGCCGCAGGCCCCGGCCGTGCTGGTCGGCCATGACTGGGGCGCACCTATCGTCTGGAACACGGCGCTCAGCCAGCCCGACCGGGTGCGGGCCGTGGCCGGGCTGTCGGTGCCTTGGACCGGCGTGCCGGCAGCACCCTTCCTGGACGGCATCCAGCGGGCTTTCACCGACAAGGGGCGGTTTTTCTACCAGGTCTATTTTCAGGATGTCGGCGTGGCCGAGGCCGAGTTGCAGGCGGACGTGCGCAGCAGCTTGCGCAAGTTCTACTACGCCCTCAGCGGTGACGCGCCCGACGGCACCTGGCCCCGGGACAAGCCGCACGGCGCCGCCCTGCTGGACCGGCTGCCCGACCCGCAGCCCTTCCCGGCCTGGCTGAGCCGCGAAGACGAGGACCACTTCGTGGCCGAATTCACCGTCTCGGGCTTCTACGGGCCGCTCAACCGCTACCGCAACCACACACCGGACTTCGCCTGGCAGCAGGGCTTCAAGGGCCGACTGATCGCGCAGCCGTCGCTGTTTATCGGCGGCGATCGGGACCTGGCGCTCAAGATGATGCCGGGTGTACACCCGCTGGACCTCATGGCGCCGCACCTGCCGGGGCTGCGCGGCGCGCAGGTGTTGCCTGGCATCGGCCACTGGACCCAGCAAGAGGCGCCCGAACAGGTGACCTCCCTGTTGCTGGACTGGCTGAAAGGCCTTTGACACCCGCCGGATGACCGGCGGCAGCGCGCCACCGCCCTTGCGGATAATCCAGCGCATGACTTCTATCGTGATCATTGGCGGCGGTCATGCCGCCGCCCAGTTGTGCAGCTCACTGGCTGAAGCCGGTTTGGGCGCCCGTGTGCACCTGGTGTGTGGCGAGGCCGCGCTGCCCTACCAGCGGCCGCCACTGTCCAAGGCGTATCTGAAAAGCCTGGCCGAGCCGCTGCAGCCGATGCGCGCCGAGGCCTGGTTTGCAAGCGCCGGCATCACCGTGCACCGCAACGATCCGGCGCAGTCGATCGACCGCGCTGCGCAGACCGTGCGCCTGCAATCAGGCACCGAGCTGGCCTATGGCCAACTGGTGCTGGCCACCGGCGGCCGCGCGCGGCGCCTGCCACAGTTGCCGGCGGGCATGGCCAACGTGGCGGTGCTGCGCAACGCCGCTGATGCCACCGTGCTGCGCAGCCAACTGGGCAGCGCCACCAGCCTGACCGTGCTGGGGGGCGGCTTCATTGGATTGGAGGTGGCCGCCACCGCGCGTGCGCTGGGCTTGACTGTCCGGGTGATCGAAACCGCGCCGCGGCTGCTGGCGAGGTCGGTATCGGCCGAGCTGTCGGCGCATGTGCTGGCCACGCACCGGGCCGCGGGCACCGTGGTTGATCTCGGCGCCCACGTCGGCACGGCGGACTTCACGGCCGAGCGCCTGCTGTCGTTGCAGGTCAATGGTGAGCGCTGCGGCGTCGACCTGCTGCTGCTGAGCGTGGGCGCCGAGCCCGACACCGCGCTGGCCGAAGCCGCCGGGCTGGCATTGAGCAACGGCATCGTGGTCGATGCGGCGATGCGCAGCAGTGACCCGACCATCCTGGCGATCGGTGACGTGGCCAACTTCCCTGTGGCCGAGGCCTGGGCGCCGGCCGGTACCCGGCTGCGGCTGGAATCGGTGCAAAACGCCAACGACCAAGCCCGCACCGCTGCCGCAACGCTGCAAGGCGTGGCCGCCCGTTATGCGGCGCTGCCGTGGTTTTGGTCCGAGCAGGGCAGTCTGCGTTTGCAAATGGCCGGGCTGATGCCGGCAGCTGACGCGCCCGGCGTCACCCGCCACCGCCGGCCCGGCGCTGCGTTGGCCGCGGCCGCAGGCGCAGCAGGTCACCCGGCACCGGCCGGTTTTTCGATCCTGCACTACCGCGACGACCGGCTGGTCTGCGTGGAGTCGGTCAATGCGGCGATGGACCACGTGATGTCGCGCAAGCTGCTGGAGGCGGGCCGCCACCCGGCGCCGGCGCTAGCCTGCGATCCGGCGGTAGCGCTGAAGACGCTGCTGTAGCGCGACGGCGCGAGCGCCGTGTCAACCTTCCGGGTAAACCCGGCGTTGTAGACACAAGCCCGGCATTTGCAGGGCCCGCTCACCAGAGTCGGAGCCTCCTGCGAATCTTGCCTGAACCGGAAACCACCACCATGACCAAGTCCTTGCTCATCGCCGCGCTGTTTGCTTCTGCTGCCAGCCTGTCGTTTGCCCAAACCCAGGCCGCGACGCCGGCCATGCCCGCCGTGCCGGCCAAGCCCGCGATGACCGCCGCAGCGCCGATGATGGCGGCTACCCCGGCGGTTGCCGCGTCCCAGCCGATGCATGCCAAAAAGCATGCCAAAAAGCATGCCAAGAAGCATGCGGCTGCTGGCAGCAAAGCCGCACCGGCTGCCAAGGCTGTGATGCCGGCAGCGTCGGCCGCCAAGTAAGCGCTTGCGCCGGCGATTGCCGGCCCCGCTGACCGAAAAGGGCTGACAGCGCGTCAGCCCTTTTTTGATTGACGTGGCCTCAGCCCGCCTCGCCGCCGACCACCTTGGCACGCAGGCGCCGCATGCCGCGCAGCCAGCGCTCGATATCGGTGGTCTTGCGCTGCCAGAAGGTCA
Source organism: Betaproteobacteria bacterium (assembly GCA_031394235.1). Lineage (GTDB taxonomy): Bacteria > Pseudomonadota > Gammaproteobacteria > Burkholderiales > Burkholderiaceae_C > Pseudaquabacterium. The sequence goes on along the minus strand of JANMXG010000028.1, from coordinate 7,148 downwards.
GCACCTCGTCGTGCGGCAGGATCAAAAACCGACCCTCGCGCAAGCCCTGCAGCGCGATCGCGGCCACGGCGTCGGCCGACAACGCACCCTCAGCCAAGAAACTCTTGCGCCCGCTGCCCTCGCTGTCCGGGCCCTGGCTGCCCAGGCCCATCAGCATCGGCGTCAGCACGCCTTGCGGGCACAGGCAGCTGACCCGGATGCCGGCATCGCCGTGCGCGATGGCCAGCCATTCGGCAAATGCCACTGCCGCATGTTTGCTCACCGAGTAGGGCGCGGCGTTGACCTGGCTGAGCAGGCCGGCGGCCGAGCAGGTGTTGAGCAAGGCACCGCCGCCCCGTGCCAGCATCTGCGGCAGCACCGCATTGGCCGCATGGACATGGGCCATCACATTGACGTCCCAGTGGCGCTGCCAGGTGGCGGTGGATGCATCGGCGTCAACGCGCGAGATGATGCCCGCGTTGCTGCAGAACACATCGACCTGGCCGTACTGCGCGGTGGCTTGCGCCACCAGCTGCTGCACCTCGGCCTGGACTGCGACGTTGGTGGCCACGGCCAGGCCGCCGATTTCGGCCGCCACGGCTGCCGCGCCGGCGGCGTCCAGGTCGGCCACCACCACCGCGCGTGCGCCGGCCTGGGCAAAGGCCCGGCACAGCGCCTGGCCGATGCCCGAGGCGCCACCCGTCACTACCACCACCTTGCCAGCGATATCCATGGGTTTGCCCTCCAAACGGGTTGTCGATGGGGTTGTCATTGCGCCATTCAGCCGGCGCCGCCGGGCCGCGACAAGCACCTGAGCGACATCGGGGCTTGGGGCCACACTGCTATCGTCGGTGGTCTGTCTGGCACCGCCCTGCCCCCTTCACTTCACCGCGTCCCCGCGCCGCCAACCACCATGACCCCCGCCAGCACGACCGACGACGACCTGCCTTTTGACAACCTGCCCGCGATGGTGGCTGCCACCGCCCGCAGCCGCCCGGAAGCCACTGCGCTGGTGGTGGGGCCGCTGCGGCTGAGCTATGCCGCGCTCGATGCGCTGGCCGACCGGGTGGCTGCGTCGCTGCAACGCGACGGTGCCCGGCCGCAGGAGGTGGTGGCGGTGTGCGGTGGGTCCAGCGTCGAGTACGTTGCGCTGTTCCTCGGCGCGCTGCGTGCCGGCCTGGCTGTGGCACCGTTGGCGCCCAGTTCCACCGCGGCGCAGCTGGTCAGCATGGCGCTGGACGCCGGTGCACGGCGGTTTTTTATCGACGGCGAGGTACTGGCCGCGCTGCAGCGCGCCGGAGTCGAGGTGCCGGCCGCATTGCCGATCACCCGGCTCGATGCCGACGGTGCGCAGTTGCCGCTTTCGCCCTGGCTGCTGGCAGCACCCGCCCGGCCCACGCCGGTCGCGATCGACCCGGCCTGGCCGTTCAACCTGATCTACTCGTCCGGCACCACCGGCACGCCCAAGGGCATCGTGCAGTCACACGCGATGCGCTGGGCCCACATCCAGCGTGCATCGATCTCGGGCTATGAGGCATCCACCGTCACGCTGATCGCCACGCCGCTCTACAGCAACACCACGCTGGTGGCGGTGATCCCGACGCTGGCTTACGGCGGCTGCGTGGTGCTGATGCCCAAGTTTGACGCCGGTGCCTATCTGCAAGCTGCGCAGGCCGAGCGGGTGACCCACACCATGCTGGTGCCGGTGCAGTACCAGCGGCTGATGGCGCGGCCCGATTTTGACCAGTACGACCTGTCGTCCTTCCGCATGAAGTTGTGTACCAGCGCGCCGTTTCTGGCACCGCTCAAGGCCGATGTGCTGGCGCGCTGGCCGGGTGGCCTGGTCGAGTACTACGGCATGACCGAGGGCGGCGGCACCTGCATCCTGCAGGCCCATTTGTACCCGGACAAGCTGCACACCGTCGGCCAGCCCGCTGAGGGCCACGACGTGCGGCTGATCGACGAGGACGGCGCCCCGGTGACGACCGTGGGCGACAGCGGCGAGGTGGTGGGCCGGTCAGGCGGCATGATGACGGGCTACCACAACCAGCCCGCCAAGACGGCCGAAGCCGAATGGTTCGACGACCAGGGCCGGCGCTACATCCGCACCGGCGACGTCGGCCGGTTCGATGCCGACGGCTTCCTGACGCTGCACGACCGGCGCAAGGACATGGTGATTTCCGGCGGCTTCAACATCTACCCCAGCGACCTGGAGGCCGTGCTGCGCGGCCATCCGGCGGTGGCTGACGCGGCGGTGGTGGGTGTGCCGTCGGACGAATGGGGCGAAACGCCGGTGGCGTTTGTGGTGCGGCGCGACGGCCACGGCGACAGCGCCGAGGACCTGCGCGGCTGGTTCAACCAGCAGGTGGGCAAGACCCAGCGGTTAGCGGGCGTGCGCCTGATCGACGAAATGCCCCGCAGCGCGATCGGCAAGGTGCTGAAGCGGGAGTTGCGCGAGGCCTGGGGCGCGCCCGCGGCCTGAGGGACGCGGGGTGGCATGTTCGACGGCGCCTTGGCGGCGCTCGGCCGCGCAAACCGCCTGTCAATCCGCCCGTCAATCCGCCGCGTACCCCGACGCAAGATCAGCCGCCCGATCAGCCGCGTGTCCGGGGTGACCGGCGCGCCACGGCCGCGGCAAACTCGCGCAGCTTGTCTTTTTTGCTCTTGCGCCGGCCCTTGACGCCGCCGTTCGGGTCGGTGGCGCCAGCCGCCGCCGGGCCAGTCACCGCCGCTGCCTCGCCACTTGCCCCAGGCGCTGCAAGCGCTGCAGGCGCCCCAGGCGCTGGGGCGGCCAGCGCTGGCTCGAAGCCGGGGACCTGCTCACGCGGCACGCGCTGGCCCTGGCGCTTCTCGATCAGGCGGAAATGCGCCTCGCTGCCCGGTGCGTCAGCGGCGATGAAGCTGACGGCCTGCCCCAGCGCGCCGGCCCGGCCGGTGCGGCCGATGCGGTGGATGTGGTCTACCGCCGAGCGCGCGAGGTCGTGGTTGACCACTGCCGCGAGCCCGGCGACATCCAGGCCGCGCGCGGCCAGGTCAGTGGCCACCAGCACCTTCAGGCGGCTGGCCTGGAAGTCCGCCAGCACCTGCGTGCGCCGGCCTTGGCTGAGCTGGCCGTGCAGTGCGGCGGCCAGGACGCCAGCGCGCTTGAGCTTGTCGGCCACATGCTCGCTGGCGTACTGGGTGGCCACAAACACCAGCACCCGGTCCCAGCCTTCGCTGGCCATCAGGTGGCGCAGCAGCGGCGTGCGCCGGGTGCTGTGAACCTCGATCGCCCGTTGGGTGATGGTCGGGGGCAGCGCTGTCGCCGCTGCGGCTGCCGCACCGTCGCTGTCCGGCAGTGTGTTCGGTGCCAGGGCGCTGTCCGCCGCCAGCGTGATGTTGAGTGGCGCGCGCAGCAACTGGCCGGCCAGTGCCTGCACCGCTGCCGGCAGCGTGGCTGACAACAGCAAGGTCTGGCGCCGGGCCGGCAGCGCGGCCAGCAAGCGGCCGACCTCGTCGGCAAAGCCCAGGTCGAGCAGGCGGTCGGCCTCGTCGAGCACCAGCACCGCCAGCTCCGACAGGCGCAGCGCGTTGTGGTCCAGCAGGTCCAGCAGGCGGCCGGGCGTGGCCACCACCACCTGCGCGCCGCCGCGCAGGGCCATCATCTGCGGGTTGATCGACCGGCCACCCACGGCGACCACGGTCTTGAGCGCGGGCGCAGCGTGCTGCGCCAGGCGCTGCAGCACCTCAGCGGTCTGCAGCGCCAGCTCCCGCGTGGGCGCCAGGATCAGCGCCCGCAGCGGGCGGGGCCGGTGCGCCAGGTCGTCAGGCTCAGCCAGCAAGCGTTGCAGCAGCGGCAGGACAAAGGCGGCTGTCTTGCCCGAGCCGGTGGGCGCCGTGGCCAGCACATCCTGCCCTTGCAGAATGGCCGGCAGCGCAGCGGCCTGGACGGGTGTGGGCACGGCCCAGCCGAGCTCGGCTGCCGCGGCGGACAGGGCCGGCGACAGGCCCAGCGCAATGAAGGACGGGGCGGCGGGCGCTGCGGCAGGGTTGGTGGTGGGCATCACCGGAGGCAGTGTACGGCCCGGTGTGGCCTGGGAAACACGCCTGGAAAGCAGGCCTGGCAAGCATCGGCCGGCGCGCGACCGGCCGGCGCCGACCCCGGCTGACAGCGGGCAATCCCCAAGCCCCTGCGGTGGCCCTGTCCAGACAATGCCATCACCCGCGGCGGCGCCCCTGGCCTGCCCCGCCTCCCACCCCCGACCCAGGAGCCCCTCCGATGTACTCCGGAAAATATGCCCACCAACATGCCGACAGGCCGGCGTTCATCATGGCGACCAGCGGCGAGTCCCTGACCTACGCCGAGCTGGAGATCCGCAGCAACCGGCTGGCCCATTTGCTGCGCGCCCAGGGCCTGCAGCGGCTGGACCATTACGCCATCTTCATGGAGAACAACAGCCGCTTCATCGAAGCCTGCATGGCGGGCGAGCGCACCGGCCTGTACTACACCTGCGTCAATGCCTTCCTGACCGCCGACGAGTTGGCCTATATCCTGAACAACAGCGAGTCGCAGTTGCTGATCACCTCGGCCGAGAAACTGGCAGTGGTGCGCCAGGCGCTGGCCGATTGCCCCCATGTCAAGCTGTGCCTGGTCGTGGGCGGTGGGGCCGATGCCGCCGGCCAGGTCGGCACCGCCGCGCTGCAAGACTATGAATCGGCGCTGGCCGGCCTGCCCGGCACGCCAGTGGCCGATGAGTGGCTGGGCACGGCGATGCTGTACTCCTCAGGCACCACCGGCCGGCCCAAGGGCATCTTGCGGCCGCTGCCCGAAGACCCGCCCGCCAAGCCGCTACCGCTGTTTCACTTTCTGAACAACCTGTGGCAATGCGAGGAGGGCATGCAGTATTTGTCGCCGGCGCCGCTCTACCACTCGGCCCCGCTGGCCAACGTCAGCCTGGCGCTGCGCAACGGCGGCACGGTGGTGATCATGGAGCACTTCGACCCCGAGCAATACCTGGACCTGATCGCCCGCCACCGCATCACCCACACCCAGCTCGTGCCCACGATGTTCTCGCGCATGCTCAAGCTGCCGCCTGAGCGGCGCGCGCAGGCCGATCTGTCGTCGCTGAAGATTGCGATCCATGCCGCAGCGCCCTGCCCGGCCCAGGTCAAGGCGCAGATGATCGACTGGTGGGGGCCTATCGTCCACGAGTACTACGGTGCGACCGAAGGCCTGGGCTTTACCGCCTGCAACTCAGCCGAGTGGCTGGCGCACCGCGGCAGCGTGGGCCGGGTGCTGCTGGGCGACATCCACATCCTGGACGAGACGATGCAGCCTGTGCCCAAGGGCACGGCCGGCGAGGTCTGGTTCAAGACCGCGTCGCCGTTTGTCTACTTCAACGACCCCGAGCGCACCGCGCTGACCCGCTCGCCCGACGGCAGCATGAGCACCGTGGGAGACATGGGCTACCTGGACGAAGACGGGTTTTTGTACCTGACCGACCGGTCCACCTTCATGATCATTTCGGGCGGGGTCAACATCTACCCGCAGGAGTGCGAGAACCTGCTGATCACCCACCCCAAGGTGGCGGACGCGGCGGTGTTTGGTGTGCCCAATGCCGACCTGGGCGAGGAGGTCAAGGCGGTGGTGCAACCGATACCCGGTGTGGAGCCGGGGCCCGACTTGGCGCTGGAGCTGATGGCTTTTTGTGCCGAGCACCTGTCGCGCCAGAAGTGCCCGCGGTCGGTCGATTTCAGTGTGCAGCTACCGCGCCTGCCGACGGGCAAGCTCTACAAGCGGGTGCTGCGCGACCCGTATTGGGCCGGTCACAAGAGCCGCATCGTCTGAGACCCATGCGTGCTGGGCGGGGCGGCGTGGGTTCACCGACAATGCAAATCGGTCCCTGCTCCTTTGGCCGCGCTGACGTGCCCGGTCCATGCCATGAACGCTCGCTTTCAGCCTGCCGCCGCAGGTGCTCCGAACGACCTGCGGGTGCTGCCCGGCACCTTGGTCTCTTGCCGCCTGCCCACCCGCTTCGGCGAGTTTGACCTTCACGGTCTGGTTGACCCCAAAACCGGCGCCGAGCATGCGGCGATGAGCCTCGGTTGTCTGGACGACGGCGAGCCGGTGCTGACACGCCTGCACAGCGAATGCCTGACCGGCGACACGCTGTACAGCCTGAAGTGCGACTGCGGCGCGCAGCTTGAAGGCGGGCTGGCCGCGATCGCCGCCGCGGGGCGCGGGCTGCTGCTGTACTTGCGCCAAGAGGGCCGCGGCATTGGCCTGGTCAACAAGATCCGGGCCTATGCGCTGCAACAGGCGGGCGCTGACACCGTCGAGGCCAACCGCCTGCTCGGCCTGCCTGATGATGCCCGCGATTACGCCATCGCCGCGCAGATGCTGGGGCAGTTGGGTGTCAAGCGCGTGCGCCTGCTGACCAACAACCCGGCCAAGGTGGATGCGTTGCAGCATTTGGGCGTCGAGGTGGTCGAGAGGCTGCCACTGCACATGCCGTCCAATCCGCACAACCAGGGCTATCTGCAGACCAAGTCGCGCCGCATGGGTCATTACGGGCCTGACGATCTGGGCTGAGCGACGGGCTGAGCGGTCGAGTGGGGTTGGACAGCAGCAATCTTCGCCGCAAAAAAAGTGAACTAACAGCAGTGGGCAAATGTTCAAAACCTGAAAACCCGCTCAGATCAATAGGCCTCCCGTGGGTGACGGACGCCGAAATCTGTCTAACGGCCCGCTTGAGCTGATTTCTGCCCTGAAACAAACCGATAAGAGAGGCTCCCGCCTTTGCTGTTAGTTCATTTCTGACGGGTTTGATCCCTGGGGCGTTGCACGGACTATTGCCATGCGGCTCAGTCCCGGCGCCGACGCCGACGCAAGCGCGACTACCGCCAAACCTGGCCCTCGACCAAGCAGTTCATCCCCCACTCCCCCACTCCGCCATTCCCCCACTCCCCCATTCCCCTATTCCCTGCCCCACCATGCACGGCCAGACCCGCGATCTTTTTGACGAAACACCAGCGCCGGATGTCCGCGGCTACCTGGCGGCATTTGATGTCTGGCTGACCAGCCAAAAACGCCATGGCGCGCTGCGGGAGCATTCTTCGGTCACGGTTTACCGCAGCATGTGGGGTGCCATGGCAGTCTGGTGTGTTGAGCGCGGGTTGAGCCTCGATTT
>JANMXG010000027.1:0-4776 GCA_031394235.1 Betaproteobacteria bacterium | reverse complement strand
GACCTCGATGCAGTCGGGCAAGTCGATCTACGACGGCTGGATTTCCGACTCCGACCTGATCGGCACGCACTACCGGTATGGCAAGATTTTGGCGCTGTCCGACTACATGGAAGGTGCCGGCAAGGAGTTCACCAACCCCGGGCTGGACCTGAAGGACTTCATCGGCACCAGCTTCACCACCGCGCCGGACAAGAAGCTCTACCAGCTGCCCGACCAGCAGTTTGCCAACCTGTACTGGTTCCGCGCCGACCTGTTTGCGCGCAAGGACCTGCAGGACAAGTTCAAGGCCAAGTACGGCTACGACCTGGGGGTGCCGCTGAACTGGAGCGCCTACGAGGACATCGCCGAGTTCTTCACCAACGATGTGAAGATGATCGACGGCAAGCCGATTTACGGCCACATGGACTACGGCAAGAAAGACCCGTCGCTGGGCTGGCGCTTCACCGACGCCTGGCTGTCGATGGCCGGCACCGCCGACATCGGCATCCCGAACGGCTTGCCGATCGACGAGTGGGGTATCAGAGTAGGCGACGACAAGTGCACGCCGGTCGGTGCCGCTGTCGAGCGTGGCGGTGCCACCAACTCGCCGGCCGCCGTCTACGCGCTGACCAAGTACATCGACTGGATGAAGAAGTACGCCCCCAAAGAGGCCACCGGCATGACCTTTGGCGAGGCCGGCCCGGTGCCCGCGCAGGGCCAGATCGCCCAGCAGATCTTCTGGTACACCGCCTTCACCGCCGACATGATCAAGCAGGGCTTGCCGGTGGTCAACGCCGACGGCACGCCGAAGTGGCGCATGGCGCCCGGCCCGAACGGCCCGTACTGGAAGCAGGGCATGCAGAACGGCTACCAGGACGTGGGCTCCTGGACCTTCCTGAAGTCCAATGAGCCGAACCGGGCCACGGCGGCCTGGCTGTACGCGCAGTTCGTCACGTCCAAGACCACGTCCTTGAAGAAGTCGATCACTGGCCTGACCTTCATCCGTGACAGCGACATCCGGCACGAGTACTTCACCAAGAACGCGGCCAAGTACGGCGGCCTGATCGAGTTCTACCGCAGCCCGGCCCGGGTCGCCTGGACACCGACCGGCACCAACGTGCCCGACTACCCGAAGCTGGCCCAACTGTGGTGGAAAAACGTGGCCGTGGCCGTGACCGGCGAGAAGACACCGCAGGCCGCGATGGACAACCTGGCCAAGGAGATGGACGACGTGATGGAGCGCCTGGGCCGCGCCGGCATGGCGCATTGCGCGCCCAAGCTCAACCCGCGGGGCGACCCGAACAAGTACCTGAGCGACAAGGCCGCGCCCTGGAAGAAGCTGGCCAACGAGAAGCCCAAGGGCGAAACCATCGTCTACGAGAAGCTGCTCAACGCCTGGAAGGAAGGGCGCGTGCGCTGAGCACTTTGACGTCTGTTTGAACGCCGCGCCGCGCGGGGCCACACCGGCCCGCGCGGCGTTTTTACGTGAGGGCCTTGCCGTTGGGTCCCCGACACCTCGCCCGGCGCTGTTGCTCGCCGCCTACCCTCGCCGCTATGCCCATGCGACAGTCGCCCATGAACATCACTTTCCGCTGTGATCCCGCGCTGATCGACTTGCTGCCGCGCCCCATACTGGCGCAGACCGGCCTGCCAGACTGGCTCCGCCAGATGGCGCCGCGGGTGGCATCGGCACTGCACCAGCGCAGCATCCGCAGCGTCAAGCAATGCCCGCCGTTTGTCGATGCGATGGCGCACGGCTTCTTGATCCTGCTGCCGTGCGAAGTGCGTGTTCAGGACGGCGTGTTCAGCTGGAATTGGCCACTGCCGGCGCTGGCGTTGCAGCACCAGCCGCGCTCCCCGCTGAGCTTTCATGTGGCCGAGCAGGTGGCGGGCTCGCCGCTGGCGCAGGGCGCGCATTCACTAATTAAGTTCAACAGCTTCTGGACCATCGAACTCGACCCCGGCTGGTCGTTGATGGTGGTGCACCCGGTCAACCGCGACGATCTGCCGTTTCGGCTCATCACCGGGCTGGTGGACGCGGACCATTTCAAGGGGGTGGGCATCAACTTTCCGGCGCGCTGGACTGAACCAGGATTTAACGGCGTATTGCTGCGTGGCACGCCGGTGGCGCAGTGTTACCCCGTTCGGCGCGAGACTACCGGCCTGGTGTGCGAGGCGATGGACAGCGCGCACCTGCAGCGGGCCGATGCGCTGGCGCAGCAGATCATGGCCGGACCCGGGGTTTACCGGCGGCTGCGCCGGCGCCAACGCGGCGCGGTCTGAAGCGCTGGCGTCAACAGTCGAGGCGCCGCCCGGGCGGCTTCAAGCCGGTCCGGCGCGCAATGCGCTGCGCAGCGCGTCCAGATCCAACCAGAGTTTGCCTTGCGGTGCGGCTGCCAGCGCGTGGGCGATGCGGCCCAAGCTGTCAGGATGGGCGCAGTAGGCCCGGCTGTAGGCCTGAAAAGCGCCATCGATCAAGCCCTGGTCTTGCAGGACGATGCCCAGGTTGAGCGCGGCATCCGCCCGCTGCGGTGCCAGGTCCAGCACACGCCGCAGCGCCCGCGCGGCACCTGCCAGATCACCGCCGTCCTGCCGTGCCAGTGCCAGGGTGAACCAGGCGTCGGCATGGTCGGGCAGCAACTCGGTGGCGCGATTCAACGTCAACAAGGCCATTGCCCAATGGCCGCTTTGCTGCTGCGCCGTGCCGGCCAACACCAGGGTGGGTGGGTGGTCGGGCCGCAGTGCCAGGCTGGCTGCGGCGTGACGTGCGGCCAGTGCGGCATCGCCTTCCTGCATGGCCAGCACCGCCAGCAGTTGCAGTACTGCAGGGTGTGGCGGGTGCAGGGTTTGGGCCTCGGCGCACAGCAACCGCGCCCGGTCGCGCTGGCCGGCGTTGACGTGGCGGATCGCCAGGCCGAGCAGGTCTTCTATCGGGACTTGAGCCGCGTCCATGTGGGCGGCGGCAAGCCGGCGCTGTATGCCGCCAGCCACTCAGGCCGTCGCCGTGGCAGCCCCCGCCACAACCCCGGACGCCTCGGCCGCCGGCTGGGTTGGCAACACGAGCTGGTTCAGGGCCAACTCCAGGTGGGCGACAGTGCGCTCGACGTTGGCCAGCTTGTCCAGCCCGAACAGGCCGATCCGGAAGGTCTTGAAGTCGGCCGGCTCATCGCACATCAGCGGCACGCCAGCGGCAGTCTGCAGGCCCAGGCCGAGAAAGGACTTGCTGCTGTGCAGGCCGGTGTCGTCGGTGTAGCTCACCACCACGCCGGGCGCCTTGAAGCCGGGCGCGGCCACGCTCTTGAAGCCCTTGCGCTCCAGCAATGCACGCACCGCGTCCCCCAGCGCCTGCTGCTGGGCACGGGCGGTCTCGAAGCCGCGGTCCCGGGTTTCCAGCATCACGTCGCGCACCTGGGTCAGCGCGTCGGTGGGCAGGGTGGCGTGGTAGGCATGGCCACCGGCCTCGTAGGTTTCCATGATCTGCAGCCACTTCTTCAAGTCGCAGGCAAAGCTGGTGCTGGTGGTGGATTCGATGCGCTGGCGCGCTGCGTCACCCAGCATCACCAGCGCAGCGCAGGGCGGGCCGCTCCAGCCTTTTTGCGGTGCGCTGACCAGCACGTCGACACCGATCTCGGCCATGTCGACCCAGACCGTGCCCGAGGCGATGCAGTCGAGCACGAACAGCCCGCCGACCTCGTGTGTGGCCGCGGCCACCGCACGCAGGTAGTCGTCGGGCAGGATCAAACCGGCGGCGGTTTCCACGTGCGGCGCGAACACCACGTCGGGCCGCTGCGCGCGGATGGTGGCGACCACTTCGGCGATAGGGGCCGGCGCAAACGCGGCTTGCGGGTGGTTGGCGACGCGGCGCGCCTTCAACACCGTGCTGCTGGCGGGGATGCCGCCCATCTCGAAGATTTGGGTCCAGCGGTAGCTGAACCAGCCGTTGCGGATCACCAGGGTCTTTTTGCCGGTGGCGAACTGGCGCGCCACCGCTTCCATGCCGAAGCTGCCGCTGCCGGGCACCACGATGGCCGAGCGTGCGTGGTAGACCTCCTTGAGCACCGCCGAGATGTCGCGCATCACGCGCTGGAACTTCTGCGACATGTGGTTCAGTGCGCGGTCGGTGTAGACCACCGAGTATTCGAGCAGGCCATCGGGGTCAACGTCGGGCAGCAGACCGGGCATGGTGTCTCCTTTTTGCGGGGGAAAAGGCAGCTTAGCACCAGCTGCCCGCCGCGCACCTGGGGTTCGGCCGTCCCGGTGACCAGCCGAACGATGCCGCTGCAGCGCGTCGGGAGGGTGGGGCGTGCCGGCATCCGCCAGGCCGGCCGCGCGGCGCTACCGCGACAATGTGGTCATGTCCTTGCGCGCCCCCGTTGCACCGGCCTTGTCGGTCGCCGCCTTCGCCACCCTGCTGCTGATCGCGCTGATGATGGGCGCCAACCATGTCGCTGCCCGGCTGGCCTTCAATCACGGCCTCGACGTGGCCACCGCGGTCAGCGTGCGCAGCGTCGTCACCGCCAGCGTGGTGGGCTTGCTGTTGCTGCTGCAGCCGCCGGCCTCGCGAACGCTGAGCCCGCGCCACCGCCGCGCGCTGCCGGCCATCGCGGCCTTGGTCGGCGTGCAGAGCCTGTGCCTTTATTCGGCAGTGGCGCGGCTGCCGGTGGCGCTGGCGCTGCTGGCTTTCAACACCTACCCGCTGTGGACGGCGCTGTGGGCCCGCGTCGTCTACGGCCACCGGCCGGCGCCGCGCCTGCTGCGCGCCATGCCGGTGATGCTGCTGGGGCTGGCGCTGGCGCT
>JANMXG010000026.1:0-8714 GCA_031394235.1 Betaproteobacteria bacterium | reverse complement strand
ATGCCAGCCGATGGCCGAGAAACCGCCAAACGGCTCATGCTGCGAGCGGTCAGCACGCAGCGCCTTCTGCTGCTGGAGCAATTCGTGTTTGCGGATGACCGGCAGTTGGGCCAGCGCGGCGCGGCTGGTGATGCTGGTGGCATCCACCCCGGCCAGCGACGTTGCAAAGGCGCTGGTGTTGCGCTGGGCCTGGGCGATGTGGGCCGGCAGTGCGGCCAGCAGTGCGGCCTCGCGCTGGGCCGGGTCGCGCTGCTCCAGCGCATCGTAAAAGTCAGTCATCGCTGTCGCTCCATTGCGCCAGTTGTTTTTTCAGGTCGGCGACGAAGTCGCGCACGTCGGCGCTGCTGCGCAGCAGCCGGTCCTGCCATTCGGGGCTGGTGCGGGACGGGCGTTTGACTCGCGCCGCGCGCAGCGCCCCCCCGTCCACCACCGCCCGGGCGATCGGCGTACCCCGCCGATCAAACCGGCCCGCACGCTCTACCAAGCCCAACTCACGCAAGCTGCGCGCCAAGCCAGCCAGCGTGTCCTCGGGTCTGAAGGGCGGCGGGTCAAAGCCAAAGTCATCAGTGCTCATGGATCTTGGCCGCAGCCATCAAGTGGACGCCGCGAAACCGGCTTCGCCGGGCCGCTTTCGGCTGCCCCGTTGAGGGGGCTGTGGCCGGACATAAACGGCCTGCCGCTTTTGCCTGCCGAACGGCTGGGCTGCTGGCCCAGCGCGGCCAGCAAGGACGCCGAAGGCGCTTCGGGGGTAGGCCATCTACGCCAACCAGCGCTTGCGGCGCTTGTAGCTCTTGACGTCCTTGAAGCTCTTGCGCGGGCTGCCGTCGGACGCGCCGCCCATGCCGAGGTAGAACTCCTTGACATCCTCGTTTTCGCGCAAGTTGCTGGCCACGCCGTCCATCACGATGCGGCCGTTTTCCAGGATGTAGCCGTAGTCGGCATAGCGCAGTGCGATGTTGGTGTTCTGCTCGGCCAGCAAGAAGGTGACGCCCTCCTTGGTGTTGAGGTCTTTGACGATCTCGAACACCTCTTCGACGATCTGTGGCGCCAGGCCCATGCTGGGCTCGTCCAGCAGCACCATCTTCGGGTTGGCCATCAGCGCGCGGCCGATGGCGCACATCTGCTGCTCGCCACCCGAGGTGTAGGCGGCCTGGCTGGTGCGGCGGGTCTTGAGGCGGGGAAAGTAGTTGTAGACCTTCTCCAGCGTCTGCGCGGTCGCCGCCTTGCCGTCCTGACGGGTGTAGGCGCCCGTCATCAGGTTCTCTTCGATCGTGAGGTGGGCAAAGCAGTGCCGGCCCTCCATCACCTGGATCACGCCGCGGTCCACCATCTGCGCGGGGCTGAGCTGCTCGATGCGTTCGCCGCGCAACTCGATCGTGCCCTTGGTCACAGCGCCACGCTCACCCGCAAGCAGGTTGCTCACGGCCCGCAGCGTGGTGGTCTTGCCGGCACCGTTGCCGCCCAACAGCGCCACCACCTTGCCCTCGGGCACCTGCAGGCTGACGCCCTTGAGCACCAGGATCACATGGTTGTAGATGACCTCGATGCCGTTGACGTTGAGAAGAATGTTCGGTGTGCTCATCAGAGATATGTCCTTCGACTCTTCGAAACGTCGCGCGCGACGCTTTGAAGAGGGCCCCGCCCGGGGCCCTCGGCAAGCTCAGTCGATCAAGACTGACAGTCCGCAGGCGCGCGGCGCGTCAGCTTCTTGTCGCCGGCGTACTTGTCGGCGGCCTGCTTGATCATCGGCTTGAGGATGGCTTCATCCGCCTGGTACCAGTCGGCGCCGATATTCCACTTGGCGCCGTCCCAGACTTGCACACGTGCCGAGCTTGAGCCCATGTGGTCCAGGCACGACGTACTGACCGGCAGGATGGTGCCGGTCAGTCCCAGCTTGTCGAGCTGCTTGGCGTTCATGTTGAGATTTTCGAGGCCCCAACGCATCTGCTCGCCGGTCACGACCTTGCCCTTGCCAAAGCGCTCTTGTGCCCCTCGCATCGCCTCGATCATCATGGCTTGCATCACCACTCCGCGGGTATAGAGCACGGTGCCCACTTCGTCCTTGTTGCCCGTGCCCTGGCCCTTGCCGTGCACAAACTTCAGGATGTCCTGCATCACCTTGGACTGCTGGCCCGAGCCGTTGAGCGCCAGCGCGTTGTAGCCCTTGGCGCCTTCACCCACGTCCTTGACATCAGGCTCGGCACCCGACCACCACACGCCGTACATCTTGTCGCGCGGGTAGCCGGTGGCTTGTGCTTCTTTCAGCGCGGTGGAGTTCATCACGCCCCAGCCCCACAGCAGCACGTAGTCAGGCTTTTGCTGGCGCACTTGCAGCCAGGCCGATTTTTGCTCGACACCCGGTGCAGTGACAGGGATCTTGAGCAACTCGAAGCCGTGGGTCTTGCTGCGCTCTTCCAGCAGCGGCATCGGCTCCTTGCCAAACGGGCTGTCGTGGTAGACCAGCGCGATTTTTTTGCCCTTCAACTTGTCCAGGCCGCCATTGACCTTGCCCAGGTGCTGGATCAGGATGTCGGCGGCGGTCCAGTAGCTGCCCATCAGCGGGAAGTTCCACTTGAACACGCCGCCGTCCTGGCTGGCGGCCAGGCCGTAGCCCATCGTCACCAGCGGAATCTTGTCACCGGGCGCCTTGTCGGTCAACGCAAAGGTGATGCCGGTGGATTGCGGGTCGAACGCCGTGGCGGCCTTGCCCTTCAGGCGCTCGTAGCACTCGACACCCTTGTCAGTGGCGTAGCCGGTTTCGCATTCTTCATAGCTGATCTTGACGCCGTTGACCCCGCCGTCACGGGCGTTGATCATCTTGATGTAATCCTGCTTGCCATTGGCCCAGGGTGTGCCGTTGGGCGCGTAGGGGCCGGTGCGGTAGACCAGCAGCGGGAAAAACTGCTCTTTGGCGTCAGCCGCTCTGGCTGAGGTGCACAGCGTGGCGCTGAAGACTGAGGCCAGCGCGGCGGTGGTGAGTGCAATTTGTCTGAGGTTCATCGTCGTCTCCAGGGTAGTGTGAGGGTCAGTGAGCAAGCAGACGCCGCGGAACCGGCTCTGCCGGGCCGCTGGCGGCGCCCCCTTGAGGGGGAGCGCCGCAGGCGCTTCGGGGGTGGGTCATCTAATGCGGGAAAGGCCAGAGCCGCAGCTTCTCCCGCCCGGTGGCCCAGAGCCGGGCGATGCCGTGCGGCTCGACGATCAGGAAAAACACGATCAGCGCGCCGAAGATCATGAAGGTCAGGTGCGATGCCAACGCCGTGTCGATGGGGATGCCGAAGTAGGCCGGCAGTGCGTCCAGCAGGATCGGCAGCAGCACGATGAAGGCGGCGCCAAAAAAGCTGCCGGCAATCGAGCCGAGCCCGCCGATGATCACCATGAACAACAGCTGGAAAGAGCGATCGACCGAAAACGCCGCCGGCTCCCACGAACCCAGGTGCACAAAGGCCCAGAGCCCACCCGCCACGCCAACGATGAACGAGCTGACTGCAAACGCGGTCAGCTTGGCGTAGACCGGGCGGATGCCGATCACGGCGGCGGCCACGTCCATGTCGCGGATGGCCATCCACTCGCGGCCGATGTTGCCGCGCACCAGGTTCTTGGCCAGCAGCGCAGAGATGCAGACAAACACCAGGCAGAACAGGTACTTCTGCACCGGCGTTTCGATCGGCATGCCCAGCACGTTCAAGCCCGCCACGCTGACTGAGCCCGACGATGAATCGTTGGTGAACCACTTGATGCGCAGGAAAGCCCAGTCGGTGAAAAACTGCGCCGCCAGCGTGGCAACCGCAAGATACAGGCCTTTGATACGCAAGCTCGGGATGCCGAACAGCACGCCCACCACCGTGGCGCACAGCCCGCCCAGCAGCAGCGCAGCGATCAGCGGCATGCCGGGCACCCGCACGAAAAAGTTGTAAGCGCCGTAAGCACCAATCGCCATGAAAGCGCCGGTGCCCAGCGAGATCTGGCCGCAATAGCCCACCAGTACATTCAGGCCGAGTGCTGCCAGCGACAGGATCAAGAACGGTGTCAGGATGGCGCGGAAGCTGTACTCACTGGCCAGGAAGGGCACCGCAAGGAACGCAAAAGCCACAAGCGCCAGGATCACCAGCCTGTCCTGCAGGATCGGG
The DNA here is from genome assembly GCA_031394235.1 of Betaproteobacteria bacterium. GTDB lineage: Bacteria > Pseudomonadota > Gammaproteobacteria > Burkholderiales > Burkholderiaceae_C > Pseudaquabacterium. Next base: position 4,587 of record JANMXG010000026.1, on the reverse strand, counting down.
AAGATCTGCTGGTCGGCCCGGTAACTGGTTTTGAATTGACCGTTTTCTCTGTAGATCATGGGGCGGTCTCGGCCAGTTTAAACACGGTCAATGATCTTTTCCCCGAACAGGCCTTGCGGCCGGACGAGAAGCACAAGCAACGCCAACACATACGCGAACCAGATTTCGATGCCACCGCCCAGCATCGGGCCGATGTAGACCTCGCTGAGCTTCTCCCCCACACCGATGATCAGCCCGCCGATGATGGCGCCGGGCACCGAGGTCAGCCCACCCAGGATCACCACCGGCAAGGCCTTGAGTGCCACCTGCGCCAGCGAGAACTGCACCCCCAGCTTGCTGCCCCAGATCATGCCGGCCACCAATGCGGCAAAACCTGCCACGCTCCAGACGATCACCCAGATGCGGTTGAGTGGGATGCCGATCGATTGCGCGGCCTGGTGGTCGTCGGCCACGGCGCGCAGTGCCCGGCCGGTGGCGGTTTTCTGGAAAAAGATGCTCAACACCACCACCAGCGCAGCGGCGATCAGCGCGGCGTAGAGGTCCTCTTTGTTGATCAGCACACCGCCCTCGAAGACCTTGTCCAACACAAAGATCGGGTCCTTGGGCATGCCGATGTCGATCTTGTAGATGTCCGAGCCAAACAAGGTCTGGCCAAAGCCGTCCATGAAGTAACTGATGCCCAGCGTGGCCATCAGCAAGGTGATGCCCTCCTGGTTGACCAGCTTGCTCAGCACCAGGCGCTCGATGATGTAGGCCACCGCGATCATCACCAACATGGCGCCGGCAAAGGCCAGGCCGATGGCGAGCCCGTGGTTGTTGAAGCCGAACCACTTGGGGAACCACTCGGCAAAACGCGCCATCGCCAGTGCCGCAAACAGCACCATCGCGCCCTGCGCAAAATTGAACACGCCCGAGGCCTTGTAGATCAGCACAAAGCCGAGTGCGATCAACGAATACAACATGCCGGCCATCAGGCCGCCAAACAGTGTTTCGAGGAAGAATCCCATCGCGTTTCTCCCGCCGGCTCAGTGCGAGGTGCCGAGGTACGCGCTGATCACGTCCTCGTTGTTGCGCACGTCATCGGGCGTGCCGTCGCCGATCTTCTTGCCGTAGTCCAGCACCACCACCCGGTCGCTGATGTCCATCACCACGCTCATGTCGTGCTCGATCAGCACGATGGTGGTGGCGAACTCTTCGTTGACCTCCAGCACAAAGCGGCACATGTCCTGCTTTTCTTCAACGTTCATGCCGGCCATCGGCTCGTCAAGCAGCAGCACGCTGGGCTGCATCGCCAGCGCGCGGCCCAGGTCTACCCGCTTTTGCAGGCCATAGGGCAGGCGGCCCACGGGGGTCTTGCGGTAGGCCTGGATTTCGAGAAAGTCGATGATGTGCTCGACGAACTCGCGGTGCTCTGCTTCTTCGCGCGCGGCTGGGCCGATGCGCAGCGCCTGCCAGAACAGGTTGCTTTTCATCTTGAGGTTGCGGCCGGACATGATGTTGTCGATCACGTTCATGCCCTTGAACAGCGCCAGGTTCTGGAAGGTGCGCGCCACGCCCATCTCGGCCACCTGGCGCGGGCTCATGTGGCTGAAGGTCTGGCCGCGGAAGGTGATGCTGCCCTGCTGCGGCGTGTAGACGCCATTGATGCAGTTCAACATCGAGCTTTTTCCCGCACCGTTGGGGCCGATGATGGCGCGGATCTCATGCTCGCGCACATTGAAGCTGATGTCGGTCAGCGCCTTGACGCCGCCAAAGCTCAGGCTGATGTTGTTGACGTCGAGGATCACGGCGCCGCTGCTGCCGGTAGCGCTGTGCTCAGAACCCGGCATTGGGGTGGTTTCAGCCATCTCAAGCCGCCTTCTTCATCGCGGGGAATGTCTGGGCATCGTCAAGCTTCAACGTGGCCGACACCGACCCCGAGCGGCCGTCCTCGAACTTCACCGCCGTCTCGATGAACTGCTCGCCCAGGCCGCCGTACAGCGCCTCGACCAGCACCTGGTACTTCTCGCTGATGTAGCCGCGCTTGACCTTGCGGGTGCGGGTCATCTCGCCGTCGTCGGCGTCCAGTTCCTTGTGCAGGATCAGGAAGCGGTGGATCTGGCTGCCCACCAGCAGGCTGTCACTGGCCAGATCGGCGTTGACCTTTTCGATGCACTCGCGGATCAGCGCATAGACCTCGGGCTTTTGGGCCAGGTCGGTGTAACCGGCGTAGGGCAGGTTGCGCCGCTCGGCCCAGTTGCCCACCGCCTCGACGTCGATGTTGATGAAAGCGCAGACCGTGCTGCGCTTGTCGCCAAACACCACCGCCTCCTTGATGTGCGGGAAGAACTTCAACTTGTTCTCGACATACTTGGGCGCAAACATCGCGCCGTCGTTGGGCCCACCCATGATGCGGCCGATGTCCTTGGCGCGGTCGATGATCTTGAGCTGGCCGCTCGCGTCAATGAAGCCGGCATCACCGGTGTGGTACCAGCCGTCCTGGGTCAGTACCTCGGCGGTCGCCACCGGGTTCTTGTAGTACTCCTTGAGCAGCCCGGCCGACTTGACCAGGATCTCGCCGCTGTCGGTCAGCTTGATTTCCACACCGTCGATCGGCACGCCCACAGTGTCAGCAAACACCGCGTTGTCGGGTTGCAGGCAAACCAGCACGGCGGTCTCGGTACTGCCGTAAAGCTGCTTCAAATTGATGCCTATCGACCGGAAGAAGGTGAACAGGTCGGGCCCGATCGCCTCGCCGGCGGTGTAGGCCACGCGCACCCGCGACAAGCCCATCGCGTTGCGCAGCGGGCCGTAGATCGCCCAGTCGCCCAGCGTCAGCTTGATGCGGTCGAGCAGCGCCACCGGCTTGCCGTCCAGGCGGGCCGGCCCTACCCGCCGCGCCAGCGCCATGGCCGTGTGGAATAGCCATTTCTTCACCGCGCTGGCGTCCTCCATGCGGATCATCACCGACGTCAGCAGACCCTCAAAAACCCGCGGCGGCGCAAAGTAGTAGGTCGGTCCGACTTCTTTCAGGTCGATCGTCACCGTGGCGGCCGACTCGGGGCAGTTGACGATGTAGCCGCAGGCCAGCCATTGCGCGTAGCTGAAGGTGTTCTGGCCGACCCAGGCCAGCGGCATGTAGGCCAGCACTTCTTCTTGCGCCGTGAGCTTGTCGAACTTGGCGCCGGCGCGCGCCCGGTCCAGCAGCGAGCCGTGGGTGTGCACCACGCCCTTGGGGTTGCCGGTGGTGCCGGAGGTGAAAAACATCGTCGCCACATCGGCCGGCTGCAGCTTGGCCACTTCGACGTCAAAAAAGCCGGGGTCACGTGCTGCACGCGCAGCGCCGGCCTCGATCAGCGCGTCCATCGCGGCCAGGCCCGGCTCGCTGTATTTGCGCAGGCCGCGCGGGTCGTCAAACCAGATGCGGCCCAGCTTGGGGCACTGCGCGCGGATATCCAGCAGCTTGTCCACCTGCTCTTGGTTCTCGACCACCGCAAAGCCCACGTCGGCGTTATTGATCGGGAACACAAACTCGGTGCTGGCTGCGTCCTGGTACAGCGGGATCGGCACCCCGCCCAGTGACTGCACCGCCAGCATGGTGGCGTACAGGCGCGGCCGGTTGTCGCCCACCACCACCACATGGTCATCGCGCTGCAGGCCGGCCTCGGCCAGCCCGCAGGCTAATTGCCGCACCAGCGTGGCCAGTTGTGCCCAGGTCGTGGTCTGCCAGATGCCATAGGATTTTTCGCGCAGGGCAGCGGCGTCGGGCCGGGCCTTGGCGTGGTCCAGCATCAGGCGGGGAAACGTAGTGAGCACCAGCAACTCCTTCAGCCAGACCCGCCCCGTGCAATGGACGATGGTTGGACCGGTCAGCGATTGAAGGCGGATGCTAGGGATGGGTTTGACGTCCGCTTGTCGGTAGGACGACAATTTAAGGGTCTGCGCGCACAGGACATACCCCCGAACTTGAACAAGGAGAGACCGGATGCCTGCTGATCTCGCCGCCGCTGCGCCGGTTTCTGCGGCCGCGGTGGCTGCACCGCCCGCCAGCCTGCGGCAGCGGGCCCGTGCGCCCAGCGCTGCCGAGCTGGCCAACATCCCGTGGCTGGCCGTGTTGTCCGACGCCGACCGGCGCGAAGCGGCGGCGTCGCTGATGGTGGTCACGGCAGACACCGGTGACCGGGTCTGCCGCACCGGGGCGCCATCAACTTACTGGTTTGGCGTGATCGACGGCCTGCTCAAGATGAGCAACGTCAGCATCGAGGGCACACCCATCACCTACACCGGCATCCCGCCCGGCGCCTGGTTTGGCGAGGGCACGTTGCTCAAGCGCGAGGTCTACCGCTACAACATTGAGGCCCTGCGCAAAAGCACCGTGGCCGGGCTGCCGATCGAGGTGTTCTGGCGCCTGTTGGCGCGCAGCATCCCGTTCAACCGCTTCGTGATGACGCAACTCAACGAGCGGCTGGGCCAGTTCATCGCGGCGCGGGAGATCGACCGCAACAACCAGCCTGACGCCCGGGTGGCGCGGAGCCTGGCCGCGCTCTTCCACCCGGTGCTCTACCCCGGTGTGGGGCAACTGCTGCGCATCACCCAGCAAGAGCTGGC
>JANMXG010000025.1:0-12130 GCA_031394235.1 Betaproteobacteria bacterium | reverse complement strand
GGTGCTGGAGGCGGTGATCAAGGAGGGCGCCACCACCCTCAACATCCCCGACACCGTGGGCTACGCCGTGCCCGAGTTGTACGGCAACTTCATCCGCACACTGCGCGAGCGCATCCCCAACTCCGACCAGGCGATCTGGTCAGTGCACTGCCACAACGATTTGGGCATGGCGGTGGCCAACTCGCTGGCCGGCGTGATGATTGGCGGCGCGCGCCAGGTTGAATGCACCATCAACGGCCTGGGCGAGCGTGCGGGCAATTGCTCGCTCGAAGAAGTGGTGATGGCGGTCAAGACCCGGCGTGATTACTTCAAGCTGGACATGGGCATTGATGCCAGCCAGATCGTCGCCGCCTCGCGCATGGTCAGCCAAACCACGGGTTTTGTCGTGCAGCCCAACAAGGCGGTGGTCGGCGCCAACGCGTTTGCGCATGCCAGCGGCATCCACCAGGACGGGGTGCTCAAGGCGCGTGACACCTACGAGATCATGCGGGCCGAGGACGTGGGCTGGGCTGCCAACAAGATCGTGCTGGGCAAGCTGTCGGGCCGCAACGCCTTCAAGCAGCGCCTGCAGGAGTTGGGCATCGCGCTGGAGAGCGAGAGCGAGATTAACGCTGCCTTTGCCCGCTTCAAGGACCTGGCCGACCGCAAGAGCGAGATTTTCGACGAGGACATCCTGGCCCTGGTCAGCGACGAGAGCGTCAGCCGCGAGCATGAGCACTACCGATTGCTGTCGCTTGCCCAGCACTCCGAAACCGGTGAGCGACCTCACGCTGCTGTGGTTTTTGCCGCTGGCGATATCGAGCACAACGCTGAGAGCGACGGCAACGGCCCGGTGGACGCCAGCCTGAAGGCGATCGAGTCCAAGGTGCAAAGTGGCGCTGAACTGGTGCTGTATTCGGTCAATGCGATCACCAGCGGCAGCACAGAATCGCAGGGCGAGGTGACGGTTCGGCTGCAATTGGGCGGTCGGGTGGTCAACGGGGTGGGCGCCGACCCGGACATCGTGGTGGCGTCGGCCAAGGCCTATCTTGCGGCGTTGAACAAGCTGCACGCCAATCTTGACCGGGTGGCTGCGCAGGGGTGACAAACATCACTTGAACAAGCGTGCGCAAGTTTTTGATCTTGCGCGTGTTTTTGCTGACGACTACACTTCGGCTGGCTGTTCTTTCCCACCTTTTCGGATTCCCATGAAACTGTCATTGCCACCGCTGTTGCTGGGCTTGTGTGTCGCACTGGCCGTGGGTGGCCCGGCCCAGGCCAAGGCGGAGCCACGCAAGGCGTCGCTGCACAAGGCGGCCGCCGTCAGCAAGTCCAAATCCGCGGGTGCGCGCAGCATCCAGGTTCGGCGTGTGGCCGCGGTTGCCGCTGTAGCCGGTGTAGCCGAAGCGCCAGCCCGCGTCAGCTTTGGCCAAATGTTGGGCTTGCATGCCGGGGTGGATGCGCTGGCGCTGAAATCCAGCGTGGCCCTGGTCATCGATCAGGACACCAACGAGGTGCTTTTTTCGAAAAACCCGGCGGCGGTATTGCCGATTGCGTCGATCACCAAGCTGATGACCGGCCTGGTGATCAGCGAAAGCCACCAGCCGCTGGCCGATGTGCTGACCATCACCCAAGACGACATCGACACCGAAAAAGGCAGCCGCTCGCGCTTGGCCGTCGGCACTCAACTGACCCGTGGCGAGATGATGCACCTGGCCTTGATGTCGTCGGAGAACCGGGCAGCCAACGCGCTGGGCCGTAACTATCCGGGCGGCTTGGACGCCTTTGTGGCAGTGATGAACGTGAAGGCTGCGTCGCTGGGCATGCGCGATACCCGTTACGTCGAGCCGACCGGCCTGTCCAGCCGCAATCAGTCCAGCGCTCAAGACCTGGCGCTGTTGGTCCGTGAGGCGCACCGCGTGCCGCTGTTGCGTGAGCTGACCACCTCGCACGAGGCGCAGGTGGCGGTGGGCAAACGCATGATGCAGTTCCACACCACCAACGGCCTGGTGCGCAGCCCCCAGTGGGACATCGGCCTGCAAAAGACGGGCTACATCTCCGAGGCCGGGCGTTGTATGGTGGTGCAGGCCCAAATGGCCGGCCGCAAGTTGATCATGGTGTTGCTGGATTCAACCGGCAAATACTCGCGCATTGGCGACGCTGAGCGCATCCGCAAGTGGTTGGGCACTTCGGCGGCCGCGGCAACGCCGGTGCACCGGGTTTCCTGAGCCGGCGCTGGCCGGGCCCGCGCCGGCGTCAGGTGCCGCGGTGGCCCAAAGAGGCCGAGATCAGGTCTGCGGTGGCCTTCACCCGATCGGCCCAACTTTCTTCGAGCCTGTCAGCGGGTGCCGACACCGACAGACCGGCGATCAGCCTGCCCTGGTCATCAAAGATGCCTGCGGCCATGCAGCGCACGCCCAGTTCCAGTTCTTCATCGTCACGGGCCAACGCATTTTGGCGAACCGACGCCAACTCGCGTTCTAGCGCCGGAATTTCGGTGATGCTGTTGCGGGTGTGGCCCGACAGGCCGGTTCTGGCGGCGTAGGCGCGCACCCGCTGCGGATCGTCATGGGCGAGGAACAACTTGCCCACCGAAGTCAGGTGCAACGGCGCCCTGCCGCCCACCGCGCGGACGACCTGCATGCCCGATCGTTCGCTGTAGGTTCGCTCGATGTAGACAATCTCGTCGCCTTGTCGAACCGACAAGTTCACCGGTTGGTGGGTCAATTTGTGCAACTCACGCATCGGGCCGAGCGCGGCATCCCGCACGTCCAGCCTGGCCTTGACCAAATTGCCCAACTCCAGCAGGCGCATGCCCAGCCGGTAGCTGCCGGCCTCAGGCCGGTCGACCAGACGCCCGATGGCCAGGTCATTGAGGATGCGGTGGGCGGTGGACGGATGAAGCCCAGTGGTTTCGCTCAACGTCTTGAGCGAGACCGGGTCCTGGTGCGACGCCAAGGCATCGAGCAGCGAAAACATGCGGGCGATCACCTGGATCGCCGGAGCCTGACCTTCTTTCTTGGTCGTCATGAGGATGTTCCGGGCATGGCGCTATTTTGCATGGCGAAACGACAGTTGGCATCGTGGCGTGTCGCTTTCTCTCATTCAGCCTCGATGGGGCTGCTGTGCCGGCGCGGCGGTCCGGTTCGTGCTGAATCAGCCCAGTGCTGACGCTGCGGCCTCGCCAGACCGTACGGCACCCTCCAGGGTGGCTGGGTACGGCCCGGCCAGGTAGTCGCCCGCGGCGACCAGGCCGGGCAAGATCTGCAGCGCAGGCCGGTCCAGCGCAGGCGTGCAGGCAAAGGTGGCACGGCGCTCGGCGCTAAGGTGTCGCAGCACCGACGCGTCGGGTGCCAGAAATGCGCCGTTGAACACAGCGCGCGCTTGGGCCAGCACCGTTTGACCACACGCGGCCAGACCCTGCGCCAGCGCCGGGGCGGCGCCGCTGACGACAAAGGCGAAATGACCGGCAGTGCCACCCAGGGCGCCCAGGTCAAAGACAAACTGCGCTGGCGCGGCCGGGCCGGCAGGCAGCGCCAGCATCGGCTGTGGCAGGCGCAGACCGGTATCTGCCAGATAGGCCGTAACGATCGGCTGGTAGGCCAGACGCAGCGCGGTCGTCGACCATTTCGGCGCCAGGGCGGTCGTCAAGCGGGCCGCTTCGGTAGCCGTGCAGGCCAGCACCACGCCGTCGAAGGCGTCGCCGTCGACCTGCCAGCGGTCGCTGTTGTCCAGGCGCAGGCGCTGCACCCGGTGGCCGGTATGGCAAGGCACACCGGCTGCGGCCAACCAGCGCAGCGCCGGGTCGGGCAGCAGGGTCGACAGCGGCACCCGCGGCAGCAGCAGGTCGGCGCTGCCGGGACCGGCGAACAGCGCGTCGCGCAGCACCCGCAAAAATACTTGGGCGCTGGCCTGGTCGCTGGGGGTGTTGAGCGCGGCCACGCAAAGCGGCTCGATCAGGTCCTGGTGCACAGCAGCCGGCAGGCGGGCGCACAGTTGCTGCACCGTCAGGCTGGGTGCGCAGTTGAATCCGCGCAGTTGCCAGCCCGCGGTTGCACGCAACAGTGCCAGCCGGTGCGGCCAGCGCCAACCCGTGGCGCCCAGCACGCCGCGCACAAAGGCAGGCGCCGCAGCGCCCGCGGGCAATTGCAGACCGCGGCCGTCGGGTGTGACCAAGGCGAGTGGCCGGCGCAGCAGCAGTGCCTCGGGGTCTGCACCCACCGTGCGCATCAGCGCCAGCGTGGCGGTGTAGGCACCGATCAGGATGTGCTGGCCGTTGTCAAAATCGCCGGCGCGGGTACTGATCCGCCGCGCCCGGCCGCCCGCCTGGCCGGCCATCTCGAACAAGGTCACGTCGGCACCGCGTTGCACCAACCGCACGGCAGCCGCCAAGCCAGCCCAGCCAGCGCCGATCACCGCAAAACGGCGCGCGGGCCGGCCGTGTGGCCCGGCCAACGTCACCTGCCGCGCCAGTGGGTCAGCAGGGCAATCCACAACTTGCGCAGCGGGGTCAGCGAGGTGCGTTGGTGCAGTACCTGGAAGTTGTCGGACTCGATCTCCCGCAGGAGGGCGCGGTAGATATTGGCCATCATCAGGCCGGATTTTTGCGCCACCCGGTCGGTATCGGGCAGCAGGGCCAGCGCAGCGTCATAGGTCTGGTGGGCGCGCTCGGCCTGGAATCGCATCAGCGCGGTGAAGCGGTCGCTGTAGCCCCAGGGGGTTTCGCGCTTGAGGATTTCGTGCGCCTTGACGTCAAAGCGCTGCAACTCGCTTGCCGGCAGGTAGATGCGGCCCATGCGCGCATCGTCACCCACGTCGCGGATGATGTTGGTCAGTTGCAGCGCCAGCCCCAGCCGGTGCGCGTAGTCGAGGGTGGCGGGCTGGGTGTGGCCGAAGATGCGCGCCGCCACCTCACCCACCACGCCGGCGACAAGGTCGCAATACCGTTGCAGGGCGAGGAAGTCGAGGTAGCGGTTCTGGTCCAGGTCCATCTGGCAGCCGGCGATGACGGCCTGGAGGTGCGCTGCCGTGATGCCGTAGACAGGGACGTGTGGCATCAGGGCCAGCATCACCGGGTGGCTGGGTTGGCCGGCAAAGGCCTGCGCCACCTCTTGACGCCACCAGGCCAGTTTGACTGCGGCCACGCCGGGGTCGCGCACCTCGTCGACCACGTCGTCGACCTCGCGGCAGAAGGCGTAGAACGCGGTGATGGCGGCGCGCTGCGGCGGCGGCAAGAACAAAAAGGCGTAGTAGAACGACGAACCGCTGCCGGCGGCCTTGTCCTGGGCGTATTGCTGCGGGTTGACCGCCGCTGTGTTGGGCGGCGTCATGACAGCGCAAAGCCGGGCGTGGGCCGACCGCTGCGCATACATAGCGCACGCCAGACTGTTACGGGCAGGTCGCGCAGGCCCAGCGTCGGGCGGTTGGACAAGGTGCGGTAGTGCATGTGGTCGATTCTCTCAAGGATGCGCAAGCCGCCTTGCACCACGCCGCGCAATTCCCAGCCCAGTCTTCCGGGCACGCTGCAGGCCAGTGGCGCGCCTTCGCGCATCAAATCAGCGGCCCAGGCGCAGAGGTCGCGCACCAGCGCCTGAGTGGCGGGGCAGTCGGCGCCAGCGTGCAGGTCGGCGCGCTGCAGGCCGTGGCGGCGCAGGTCGGTGTCGGTGACGTAGTGGCGGCCCCGCGGCAGGTCCACGCTGGGGTCTTGCCAGAAGTTGATCAATTGCAACGCGCTGCAGACCGCGTCGGACTGGGCCAGCGAGGCGGCGTCCCGCACACCGGCCAGGTGCAGCATCAGCCGGCCGATCGGGTTGGCCGATCGGCGGCAGTAGTCCAGCAGCGCAGCACGGTCGGGATAGACCGGATTGCCGGTGTCTTGCACGAAGGCGTCGAGCAGGTCGTCCAGCAGCGGCAAGGGCAGGTGGTGGTCGCGCAGCGCCAGCGCCAGCGGCGCAAACACGCGCGCCCACGGCCCGTCGGCCACCCGGCCGGCGGCGGCCTGGTGCAGGGCGCTGCGGTAGCGGGACAGGTCGTCCAGCCTGTCAGCAGTTGATGCCAGTCCTTCATCCGCCAGGTCGTCTGCCGTTCGGGCAAAGTGGTAGATCGCCTGCACCGGTGCGCGCAGGGCAGGCGGACACAAGATCGACGCAACGGGAAAATTTTCGTAGTGCTGGATGCTCACGGTATCGATTGTCCCTTGCCGACATGCCGGACATGCCGGACATGCCGAACGGCTGGGAAGCCGGGCCTGACAAACTCAGCATCACCGGCGCGCACTGTTCGGTGTGTGGCCGCACACTGTGGGTGCCGCCGCCTGGCCGGCTTTTTTGTGGATCGATTGACACCCGTCAACGGGGCTTCTATATTACTGACCAGTCAGTCATTAACCTGCGCGGGTTGCCGCACCAGCCTGCCGGCTTCCGCCACTTCCAAGGTTTACGCCCCATGCGCCATTTGGTCATCCCGCTCCTGGTCTTGCCCGTCCTGTTGGCCTGCAGCAAGCCGCCGCCTGCCGAGGAGCCGGTGCGTGCCGTGCGCACGCTCACACTGCAAACGGGAAGCACCAGCCTGCAGCACGAGTACGCCGCCGAGGTGCGTGCCCGTACCGAGTCGCGGCTTGGATTCCGGGTGGCCGGCAAGCTGGTGCGGCGCATGGTCAATGTGGGTGACCCGGTCAAGGTGGGGCAGGTGCTGGCGCAGATCGATGCCAGCGATTTCAAGCTGGGCCAAGACGTGGCGCGTGCCGCTGCCAACAATGCGGACGCGCAATTGGCATTGAGCGAGGCTGAGTTCAAGCGTTACAAGGATTTGCGCGACCAGGGCTTTATCAGTGGTCTGGAACTGGAGCGCCGAGAAGCCGCGCTGAAGGCGGCGCGGGCGCAGGCCGAGCAAGCCCGGGCGCAGGCCGGCGTGCAAAACAACCAAGCCGGCTATGCGGTGTTGGTGGCCGATGCCGCCGGCGTGGTGACGGCGGTTGATGCCGAGCCCGGCGCGGTGCTCAGCGTGGGTACCCCGGTGCTGCGGGTGGCACAGGACGGCGCACGCGACGCGGTTTTCAGCGTGCCCGAGGACCGCGCAGCCGCCGTGCGCGCGCTGCTGGGCAAATCGGGCGCGCTCAAGCTGCGCGCCTGGGGGGCGGGCGATGCGTTGCTGCCGGCCACAGTGCGCGAGGTGGCGGCGGCGGCCGACACGGCCACCCGCACCTTTTTGGTCAAGGCCGACATCGGCGCCACTGCGCTGCGCCTGGGCCAGACCGCCAGCGTGCTAATCGCCGCACCGGCCGTGGCCGGGGTGATCAAGCTGCCGATGCCGGCGGTATTTCAGCAGGGCGGGCAGTCCAGCGTCTGGCTGGTCGATACCGCCAAGATGACCGTGCGCGCCCAGCCGGTGGCGGTGGCCGGTGCCGACGGCAATCTGGCGGTGATCGCGGGCGGGCTTGCGCCAGGCCAAGTGGTCGTGACCGCCGGCGTGCATGCGTTGACCGAAGGCCAGAGGGTCAGGGCGTATGCCGAGCCCGGTGTGGCGCTGCCCGCACCCACCACGCCAGTCTCCGGCGGGCCGACGCCGGCTGCGGTGGCAGCGGCCGCACCCGCTGCACCCAGCGCCCCGGCGGCGTCGCGTTGACCCGCCCCGGAGACAGCTGCCCATGACCGCTCCCCATAACCCGTCCCCAACCCCAAGCCCCGGTCCGACCACTACCGGCTCGCGTTTCAACATCTCGCGCTGGGCGCTGGAGCATCCAGCGCTCACCCGCTATCTGATGGTGGTGCTGATGGTGCTGGGCATTGCCGCGTACTTCCAGCTGGGACAGGACGAAGACCCGCCGTTCACCTTCCGCGCGATGGTGGTGCAGGCTTTCTGGCCTGGCGCCACCGCCCAGCAGATTGCCGAGCAGGTCACCGACAAGATCGAGCGCACGCTGCAAGAGGTACCCAACGCCGACACCATCCGCAGCTACACCAAGCCGGGCGAGTCGTTCACCATCCTGGAGTTGAAGGACAGCACACTGCCCAAGGAGGTGAGCAACAGCTGGTACCAGGCACGAAAACGCGTGGGAGACATGCGCAGCACCTTGCCCGCGGGTGTCGTCGGACCGGTATTCAACGACGATTTTGGCGACGTCTACGGCTCTATCTACAGCCTGTCGGCGGATGGATTTTCAGACGAGGAACTGCGCGTGTTTGCCGAGAGCCTGCGCACCCAGTTGCTGCGGGTGCCCGACGTGGCCAAGGTGGAGTTGTTTGGTGCCCAGCCCGAAAAGATCTATGTCGAGATCTCTCAAAAGCGGCTGGCCCAGCTGGGCCTGGACCTGAGCCAGGTGCTGGCCCAACTGAGCGCCCAGAACGCGGTGGAGGGCGCTGGCCTGCTCGACGCGGGCACCCAAAACCTGCAGGTACGGGTGGCTGGTGCCTTCCGGTCGATTGACGACATCAAGCGATTTCCGATCCGCGCCATCAGCGTGTCGACTGGCGTGGCCAGCTCGTTGCAGTTGTCCGACATTGCCGACGTGCGCCGCGGCACGATCGACCCGCCCGCGGTGAAGGTGCGCCACCAGGGCCGGGCGGTGATCGCGCTGGGCGTGTCCATGGCCAAGGGCGGTGACATCGTCGCGCTGGGCCATGCGCTGAGGGACAAGGTCAATGCCATCAAGGCTGACCTGCCCGCCGGCATTTCGCTGTCACGCATCCAGGACCAGCCGGCGGCAGTGTCCCGGTCGGTGGGGGAGTTTGTGCGGGTGCTGATCGAGGCCGTGGTGGTGGTGCTGGCGGTCAGCTTCATCGCCCTGGGCCTGCACACCAAGCCGTTCCGTATCGACATCTGGCCTGGCATGGTGGTGGCCATCACCATCCCGCTGGTGCTGGCGATCACCTTTGTAGCGATGTACTACTGGGGCGTCGGGTTACACAAGATCTCGCTGGGCTCGCTGATCATTGCGCTGGGCCTGTTGGTGGACGACGCGATCATTGCGGTGGAGATGATGGTGCGCAAGATGGAGGAGGGCTACGACAAGATGCGTGCAGCCACCTACGCCTACGACGTGACCTCGATGCCGATGCTCACCGGCACGCTGATCACGGCCGCCGGGTTCTTGCCGATCGGGCTGGCCAAGTCGGTGACCGGCGAGTACACGTTCGCGATATTTGCCGTCACCTCGGCCGCGTTGGTGATTTCGTGGGTGGTGTCGGTGTACTTTGTGCCCTACCTGGGCGCTTGGCTGCTGCACAACCGGCCCAGGGCCGAGGGCGAGGCCCATGAGCTCTTCGACACGCCGTTCTACAACCGCTTCCGCAAGCTGGTCAATGCGTGCGTGCAGCACCGCTGGATCACGCTGGCGTTGACCCTGGCGCTGTTTGGTGCCGGCGTTTTTGCGCTGGGCAAGGTGCAGCAGCAGTTTTTCCCAGATTCCAGCCGGCCGGAGATCCTGGTGGACCTGTGGCTGCCTGAGGGATCTACCCAGCGCGAGAGTGAGACGCTGGCCAGGCGCTTCGAGGCGCGCATGATGAAGGAGGCTGACCTTGAGAGCGTCACCACCTGGATCGGCAGCGGCGTGCCGCGTTTTTACCTGCCGCTCAACCAGGTGTTTCCACAGTCCAACGTCAGCCAGGCCATCCTGCTGCCCAAGGATCTGGCCGCCCGCGAACGCCTCCGCGCCCAGCTGCCCAGCGTGCTGGCAGCCGAGTTTGGCGAGGCCCGCACGCGGGTCAAGGTGCTGCCCAATGGCCCACCGGTTGACTACCCGGTGCAGTTCCGGGTGATGGGGCCGGACGCCAAGCTGGTGCGGCAAGCCGCCGATCAGGTCAAGGATGTGCTGCGGGTGCACCCCAGCATGCGCGGCGTCAACGACAACTGGAACGAGCAGATCAAGGTGCTGCACCTCGACGTCGACCAGGACAAGGCCCGCGCGCTGGGCATCACCAGCCAGGCCATTGCCCAGAACTCGCGCAGCGGCCTGAGCGGCGCCACCGTGGGCCAGTACCGCGAGGGTGACAAGCTGATCGACATCGTGCTGCGCCAGCCGCTGGACGAGCGCAACGTGCTGACCGACATCGGCAACGCCTACCTGCCCACGGTCAGTGGCAAACCGATCCCGCTGACCCAGATTGCCCGCATCAGCTTTGGCTGGGAGCCGGGTGTGCTGTGGCGCGAGGGCCGCAAATACGCCGTCACGGTGCAGGGCGATGTGGTGGATGGCGTGCAAGGGCCCACAGTGACCCAGGCGGTTTCGGCGCAGATTGCCGCCATCAAGAGCCGCCTGCCGCCCGACTACGACATCCGTGTGGCCGGCGCACAAGAGCAGAGCAGCAAGGGCCAGGGCGCCATCGTGGCCGGCGTGCCGGTGATGTTGTTCCTGATCTTCACGCTGCTGATGCTGCAGTTGCAGAGCTTTTCGCGCGCCATGCTGGTGTTCCTCACCGGACCGCTGGGCATCGCGGGGGTGGCGGGTGCCTTGTTGCTGCTCGATCGGCCGTTCGGTTTTGTTGCGCTGCTGGGCGTGATTGCGCTGATGGGCATGATCATGCGCAACTCGGTGATCCTGATCGACCAGATCGAGCAGGACCGCGCGCGTGGCCTGCCAGCCTGGGACGCTGTGGTCGAGGCAGCGGTGCGGCGCTTCCGGCCCATCGTACTGACGGCGGCCGCGGCGGCCCTGGCGATGATCCCGCTGACCCGCAGCATGTTTTGGGGGCCGATGGCGGTGGCCATCATGGGCGGGCTGATCGTGGCCACGGTGCTGACGCTGCTGTCGCTGCCGGCGATGTATGCGGCCTGGTTTCGGGTACGGCGGCATACCCCAGGGCATGGCGATGTGACGGCCGGCTAGAATTACGGGTTTGCCGGATTGCCCGGGCGCAGCCACATCAGGCCGCGCCCGGCGTATTTCGTGATCATCTCTGAACAGCTGGCCCTCCGGCCGAACTTCAGGCCAGACAACCCGCGCGGGTGGCGAAATTGGTAGACGCACCAGGTTTAGGTCCTGACGCCTTCACGGGTGTGCCGGTTCGAGTCCGGCCCCGCGCACCAGATCTCTTTTTTCTGTGAGTCCCATCATGGCTGTCACTGTTGAAACCCTCGAAAAGCTCGAACGCCGCATCACCTTGCTGATTCCGGCGACCGATCTCAATTCGGAAATCGAAACCCGGCTCAAGAAGCTCTCGCGCACGGTCAAGGCCGACGGCTTCCGCCCCGGCAAGGTGCCGATGTCGGTGGTGGCCCAGCGCTACGGCTACTCGGTGCAAAACGAGGTGATGAACGACAAGCTCGGCCAGGCCTTCGCCAGTGCCGCCAATGAGGCGCAGTTGCGCGTGGCCGGCACGCCGCGTGTCACGCCCAAGGAGGACGCACCGGAAGGCCAACTGGCTTTCGATGCCACCTTCGAGATCTACCCCGACGTCAGGCTCGGCGATCTGGCGGCGATTGAAGTCGACCGCGTCAGCAGCGAAGTGACCGACGCCGCGATCGACCGCACCGTCGACATCCTGCGCAAGCAGCGCCGCACGTTTGCTCAGCGCCCGGCAGTCGAAGGCGCGATCGAAGGCGACCGTGTGACGATTGACTTCGAAGGCAAGATCGACGGCGAAACCTTCTCCGGCGGCAAGGCCGATGCCTTCCAGTTCATCATCGGCGAAGGCCAGATGCTGGAGCAGTTCGACAAGGCCGTGCGCGGCATGAAGGTCGGCGACAGCAAGACCTTTCCGCTGCAGTTCCCGGAGGACTACCACGGCAAGGATGTGGCCGGCAAAGAGGCCGACTTCATGGTCACCATGACCAAGATTGAAGCCCAGCACCTGCCCGAGATGGACGAGGCCTTCATCAAGTCGCTCGGCATCGCCGACGGCACCGTAGACGGCCTGCGCGCCGACGTGCGCAAGAATTTGGAGCGTGAGGTCAAGTTCCGCGTGCTGGCGCGCAACAAGGCTGCCGCGATGGACGCCCTGGTCAAGGTGGCCGAGTTGGACCTGCCCAAAGCCCTGGTGGACAACGAGCTCGAGCGCCTGGTGGCCAGCGCCCGTGACGACCTGAAGCAGCGCGGCATCAAGGACGCGGACAAAGCACCTATCCCGGCCGAGCTGTTCCAGCCGCAAGCCGAGCGCCGCGTGCGCTTGGGGCTGGTGGTGGCCGAGCTGGTCAAGACCAACAACCTGCAAGCCCA
>JANMXG010000024.1:0-7870 GCA_031394235.1 Betaproteobacteria bacterium | reverse complement strand
GCAGGGCATCACGGTGACCGAAGTCAAAGGCTTCGGCCGTCAGAAAGGCCACACCGAGTTGTACCGCGGCGCCGAGTACGTGGTTGACTTCCTGCCCAAGGTCAAGATCGAGGCGGCGGTGGACGACGCCATCGTCGACCGCGTGATCGAGGCCATCGAGGCCTCGGCCCGCACCGGCAAGATCGGCGACGGCAAGATTTTTGTCTCGACCCTGGAGCAGGTGGTGCGGATCCGCACCGGCGAGACCGGCCGCGACGCGCTCTAAAACCCTCTGGGTGTGCGCCCCGCGTCCGCCCTCAAAAAAATCCATTGGAGATATAAAACCATGAGAAAGCTCATCGCTTCCCTCGCCCTGAGCCTAGCGGCGCTGGGTTTTGCGGGCGGCGCACTGGC
This sequence comes from Betaproteobacteria bacterium, assembly GCA_031394235.1. Lineage (GTDB taxonomy): Bacteria > Pseudomonadota > Gammaproteobacteria > Burkholderiales > Burkholderiaceae_C > Pseudaquabacterium. The sequence goes on along the minus strand of JANMXG010000024.1, from coordinate 7,477 downwards.
GCAGGATGTCGCCGCTTCTGCCGCCCAACCCACACCCGCAGCCGCCACCGCGTCGGCACCTGAAGCTGCCGCGCCTGCGGCTGCACCCGCAGCATCGGCCGCTGCCGCACCTGCGGCGTCCGCTGCGGCGTCTGGGCCGGTGGCCAACAAGGGTGACAACGCCTGGATGCTGGTCTCCACGCTGCTGGTCATCATGATGACCATCCCCGGCCTGGCGTTGTTCTACGGCGGCTTGGTGCGCAGCAAGAACATGTTGTCGGTGCTGATGCAGGTGATGGTCACGTTCTCGCTGATCGTCTTGCTGTGGGCGCTGTACGGCTACAGCCTGGCCTTCACCGAGGGCAACGCCTTGATCGGCGGGCTCGACCGGCTGTTCTTGAAGGGCTTGTTCAACGCCCAGACCGGAGAGTTTGCGATGGCGGCCACGTTCAGCAAGGGTGTCTACATCCCCGAGCTGCTGTTTGCAGCTTTCCAGGCCACGTTTGCCGGCATCACCTGCTGTTTGATCGTGGGCGCCTTTGCCGAGCGCATCAAATTCTCGGCCGTGCTGCTGTTCTCGGCGCTGTGGTTCACTTTCAGCTACGCCCCGATCGCCCACATGGTGTGGTTCTGGATGGGCCCGGACGCCTACGCCTCCAAGGAAGTGGTTGAGGCGATGGACGGCAAGGCCGGTCTGCTGTGGCAGTGGGGCGCGCTGGACTTTGCCGGCGGCACGGTGGTGCACATCAACGCCGCAGTGGCCGGCCTGGTGGGTGCTTTCATGATCGGCAAGCGCGTGGGCTACGGCCGCGAGGCGATGGCGCCGCACAGCCTGCCGCTGACGATGGTCGGTGCTGCGTTGCTGTGGGTGGGCTGGTTCGGCTTCAACGCCGGCTCGGCGCTCGAAGCGGGCAATTCGGCGATCCTGGCTTTCATGAACACCTTCACCGCCACGGCAGCTGCCGTGTTGGCCTGGTGCCTGGGTGAAGCCATGCACAAGGGCAAGGCCTCAATGCTGGGTGCGGCGTCGGGTGCGGTGGCTGGCTTGGTGGCCATCACACCGGCCGCGGGCAACGTCGGCCTGATGGGCGCGATCGTGATCGGCTTTGTTGCCGGCTTTGCCTGCCTGTGGGGTGTCACCGGCCTGAAGAAGATGCTCGGCGCCGATGACACGCTGGATGTGTTTGGCGTGCACGGCGTGGGCGGCATCGTCGGCGCGTTGCTGACCGGCGTGTTCAACAACCAGTCGTTGGGCGGCCCGGGCCTGGTGTCCGATTGGGTCACTGCCACCGTCACCAGCAAGCCGATCTTCGAGCAGCTGTTGATTCAGGGCAAGGCCGTGGGCCTGACCATCCTGTGGTCGGGCGTGGTGGCTTTCATCGCCTTCAAGGTAGTTGACCTGGTGATCGGCCTGCGCGTCACCGAAGAGGAAGAGCGCGAAGGCCTGGACATCAGCTCACACGGCGAGACGGCTTACGCCAAGTAAGCGCTTGCCAAAGGTCGGAGCGATCCGGTCGCACCTTGAAAGGGCTGCCCCAGGGCAGCCCTTTTTTCGTCGGGCGCTTTGCGCCCGGCTTGCCATTGGGCGGTCCGGCACCATCTGCCTAAAATATCTTTCACGCTCCGGACAACCAGGCAGCCCATGGTCCCCCATCTCATCACCGCGCTCACCGGACCGATCAACGAACTCGAAGCGCGCATCCTGGACTCGATGCCAGCGATTGAGCGCTGGTTCCGGCTGGAATGGATGGAGCACACGCCACCGTTTTACAGCGCGGTCGATCTGCGCAACGCCGGCTTCAAGCTGGCGCCGGTCGACACCAACCTCTACCCCGGCGGTTTCAACAACCTGACACCCGAGATGCTGCCGCTGGCGGTGCAGGCGGCGATGGCGGCGATCGAGAAGATCTGCCCCGAAGCCAAGAACCTGCTGCTGATCCCCGAGCGGCACATCCGCAACACGTTCTACCTGGCCAATGTGCAGCGGCTGGTGCGCATCTTCACCCAGGCGGGGCTGAACGTGCGGCTGGGCACGCTGGACGCCGCCATCACCACACCCACCGCGCTGGCCCTGCCCGACGGCAGCGAGCTGCTGCTGGAGCCGCTGGTGCGCAACCGCGGCCGGCTGGGTCTGAAGGATTTCGACCCCTGCACCATCTTGCTCAACAACAACCTCTCGGCCGGTGTGCCCAAAGCGATCGAGCACCTGTATGAGCAATACCTGCTGCCGCCGCTGCATGCCGGCTGGGCGGTGCGGCGCAAGAGCAAGCACTGCCTGAGCTACGAGGAGGTGGCCAAGAAGTTTGCCAAGCTGCTGGGCATGGACCCGTGGTTGATCAACCCGATGTACAGCGCGGTGGGCCCGGTGGACATGGCCGACGCCACCGCGCTTGACGGCTTGCAGACCCAGGTTGATGCGCTGCTGACCAAGGTGCGGCGCAAATACAAGGAATACGGCATCAACGAGAAGCCGTTTGTGGTGGTCAAGGCTGACAGTGGTGACGGCGGCCTGGGCCCGGTCACGGTGCGTGACGCCAAGGACCTGGCGGTGGTGCTGCAACGCGCCCGCGACAAGATCGGCATGGCCGTGGCCGACCACCGGCCCACCGCGCTGATCCTGCAGGAGGGTGTGCCCACCTACGAGCGCGTCAACGACGCAGTTGCCGAACCGGTGGTCTACATGATCGACCGCTACGTGGTGGGGGGTTTTTACCGGGTACACGCCGAGCTCGGCATCGACGAGAGCCTCAACGCACCCGGCGCCAGCTATGTGCCGCTGGCTTTTGCCGACAGCCACCACCTGCCGCGCCCGGGCGAAAAACCCGGCGCCAGCGCGCCCAACCGCTTCTACATGTACGGCGTGATCGGCCGGCTGGCGATGCTGGCCGCCAGTTACGAGCTGGAAGCCACCGACCCGGACGCCGAGGTCTACGACTGAGCAGGGTCCACGGCGGGCGTGCCCTGGCGCAGCGCTCAATCACACTGCACCCTCTCGGGCGCACAATAGGCGGTTTCGGCTTTCAGGCGGCGGGGCGACCCAGCAGCCCCGCGTTGTGAGTACGGCAAACGCCCCCAAAACCCCGGCCGCCCTGGCGGCGCTGACCCTTGGCGCCCTGGGCGTGGTCTATGGCGACATCGGCACCAGTCCGTTGTACGCGCTCAAGGAGGTGTTCCACGGCGGCCATGTCGCCGCCACGGACGCCAACATCCTGGGTGTGCTGTCGCTGTTCTTCTGGACCATGACGATCATCGTCTCGGTCAAGTACGTGCTGCTGATCCTGCGCGCCGACAACAACGGCGAGGGTGGCCTGATCGCGATGCTGGCGCTGGCCACCAGCGCCGTCAAAGACCAGCCACGACTGCGCAGCATCCTGATGACGGTGGGCCTGTTCGGCACCGCGATCTTCTACGGCGACGGGGTCATCACGCCGGCGATCTCAGTCCTGTCGGCAGTCGAGGGTCTGGGCGTGGCCGCGCCGGCGCTGCAAGGTGCGGTCATCCCGATCACCTTGCTGGTGCTGACGGGGCTGTTTTCGGTGCAGCGCTTTGGCACTGGCGGCATCGGCAGGTTTTTTGGCCCGATCACCCTGGTGTGGTTTGTCGTGCTGGTGGCGCTGGGCCTGCCACACATTGTCCAGAACCCCGCCGTGCTGGTGGCATTCAACCCAGCCTACGCCGCGGCGTTTTTTATGGCCAACCCGCTGGTGGCGTTTATCGGCCTGGGTGCTGTGGTGCTGTGTGTGACCGGCGGCGAGGCGCTTTACGCCGACATGGGCCACTTTGGAAAAAAGCCGATCCGCATCGCCTGGTACAGCTTTGTGATGCCGGCGCTGGTGGTCAATTACTTTGGCCAGGGCGCGATGCTGCTGGGCCATCCCGAGGCCATCGACAACCCGTTTTTCAAGATGGCGCCGGGCTGGGCCCAGTTGCCGCTGGTGGTGCTGGCCACGGCGGCCACGGTGATTGCGTCGCAGGCGCTGATCACGGCGGCGTTCTCGGTCACCAAGCAGGCGATCCAGCTCGGCATCCTGCCGCGCATGCAGATTCGCCACACCTCGGTCAACGACACCGGCCAGATCTACGTGCCGTTTGTCAACTGGGGGCTGTTCGTCTTCATCGTGCTGGCGGTGGGCTTGTTCAAGACCTCGTCCAACCTCGCGTCGGCCTACGGCATCGCGGTGACGCTGGACATGACCATCACCACGGTGATGACCTTTTATGTCATCCGTTTCGGCTGGAAATACCCGCTGCTGCCCAGCCTGCTGGCCACCGGCTTCTTCTTCGTCATCGACATCACCTTCTTTGCCAGCAATATGCTCAAGCTGGTCGCCGGTGGCTGGTTCCCGATCGTGATCGGCATCGGCATGTTCACGCTGATGTTGACCTGGATGCAGGGCCGCAAGCTGATGACCGCCCGGCTGCGCGACGAGGCGATCGACCTCGAGAGTTTCTTGTCGGCGGTGTTCATCAGCCCGCCCAAGCGGGTGGAGGGCACGGCGGTGTTCTTGTCGGGCGACACGGGCATGACGCCCAATGCGCTGCTGCACAACCTCAAGCACAACAAGGTGCTGCACGAGTACAACCTGTTTGTCACCGTGCGGCACCATGAGGTGCCGTGGGTCGGGTTTGACAAGCGCATCGAGATCGACGACCTGGGCCATGACTGCTGGCAGGTGGTGCTGCACTTCGGCTTCAAGAACGATCCGGACGTGCCCGAGGCGCTCAAGCTGCTGTGCGACCGGGGCATCCCGCTGCCGGAGATGGACACCAGTTATTTCTTGAGCCGCGACATCGTGATCCCGACCTTTGGCGACGGCATGGCGATGTGGCGTGAAAAGCTGTTTGCCAACATGCACCGCAACGCGGCCGCGGCAGCGGACTTCCTCAACCTGCCCAGCAACCGGATCGTCGAGCTGGGGGCCAAGGTCGAGATTTGACGGCTGCGCCGGCCCGCGCAGCCCCGCAAAGCATGACGCAAGTGGCGGTGCCGCCGTCGGGCTGACGCCGCTTGGCGCATGGGACCTCTTGTTCGACCCGCCGGCGCCGATAAGTCCTGTGAAGGACCCTCCGCCCGCATGCTCGCCATCGATGTCATCAGTGCCTACGTGATCTGCGGCGCCGGCGCACTGGCCGGTGCAGCCATGCTGCGGCTGGCCGACTCGCCGCAGCCCGACGCCGCCGCAGCCCTGCGCATCTGCAACTGGGCGCTGCGGGTGCTGGGCGGCGGCCTGCTGTCGCTGCTGCTGCCGGGGTCGGCCGAGCAGCCGCTGGTGCAGGTCGCCCTGTGCGCCGGCACGCTGGCCTGCATGACGCTGTGCGGCTGGGGGCTGGGCCGCCTGGCTGGCGAGACCGTGTCGCTCCCGGTGATGGGGACCGTCGGCGTCGCGATGGGGGTGTTGACGCTGGTGGCCATGCCGTACGGCCCGCGCGGCCTGGCGATCACCCTGGCCTTGGGATTGGTCGTGACCGGCGTGCTGGCGGTGTGGCTGGTGCGCCGTTTCATCCTGGCGCCGCCCGATCTATCGGCCCGGGTGATGGGACTGTTGATGGTTGCGCTGGCGCTCAGCAGCCTGGTGCGGCTGGTCCTGGCGCTGCGTCACGAGGGCGTGTCGCACAGCCACCTGCTGCTCATGCCGGCCGCAGCGCAATCCGTGTTTGCGGTGTTCTACGGTGTTTTGCCGGTCGTGATGGCCACGTTGCTGATGGTCCGGGTCAACGCCCAGTTGCGGCAAAACCTGAACGACCGTGCCCTGAAGGACGAGCTGACTGGGCTGTACACCCGCCGCGCGATGCGCGAGATGGCACCCGAGCGCATCGCGCAAGCCCGACGAAGCCGTCTCGGCGTGGCGGTGATGATGCTGGACCTGGACCATTTCAAGCGCATCAACGATGGCTTGGGACACGGCGCTGGGGACTTGGTGTTGCGGCAGGTGGCCAGTTTGCTGCGCGAAAACGCGCGGCCAGACACCCTGCTGGCGCGTTACGGCGGCGAAGAGTTTGTCGTGCTGTCGCCGGTGGAGGACCTGCGCGCCGCGCGTCGCCTGGCCGAGCGCTTGCGCCTGGCCATCGCCGATGCACCCTGGACCGAGATCACGCACGGGGCCGCTGGCGTGACGCTCAGCGCCGGTGTCACGCTGGTCGAAATCGGAGAGTCACTGGACGACGCCCTGCGCCGGGCCGATGCCGCCCTCTACCGCGCCAAGCGCGAAGGCCGCAACCAGGTGCAGGTGGGCGTCGAGGCGGCCTGACCGCCAAGCGCTCACGCGTGCAGCGTGGTGCCCGCGCCGTTCATCCGCACCCAGCTGTTGGCCGGTACGGCTTGCCACTGGTCGGGGTGGGCGTCCAGTGGTTCTGACGCCACGATGCTGCCTTGTGAGCTGCCGCCCACGTAGAGCGTCGGCGGCCGGTCGTCGCTGGAGAACCGGAAGGCCAGCAACTGCTCGCCATCCGAGAGCGCTGCTGCAAAGCGCAGCGGCTCGGCGATACCCAGCTGCTGCATCAGCGCCTGGGTGTGCTCCAGCACCGCCTGCATCGCGGCCTCGGGCGGCTGGCCAGCCTCGATGCGGGCCAGTGCCAGCAAAAACAGCAGCTCCGAGTCGGTCGCGCCGCGCCGGGCCGCAAACAACTCGTCGGGCAGTTGCGCCTCCAGCGCACGGCGCACGCCGGCATAACCGCCGATCTGGCCGTTGTGCATGAACAGCCACTTGCCGTGGCGAAACGGATGGCAGTTGTGCCGCGCGATGCCGCCGCCGGTCGCGGCGCGCACGTGGGCAAAAAACAGCCGTGAGCGCACCGTGCTGCACAGCGCCAGCAGGTTTTCGTCCGACCAGGCCGGCATCACCTCGCGGTACACGCCGGGCTCGGCGCGCTCGCCGTACCAGCCCACGCCAAAGCCGTCGCCGTTGGTCACCGTGCGCGCCTCTTCGGCCCGCAAGGCCTGGTGCACCAGCGAGTGGCGCGGCGCGCAGACCACCGCGTCCAGGTAGATCGGTTCACCGAGGTAGGCAACGAGGCGGCACATGGGATGGCGGCAGGCGGGGATGCGAGCGAGGGTGATCGGTTCTTCGGCCGATCCGGCCCAGGCTTGAGCGCGGTGGTTATGCTCGGCGCCCTGATTGAATCTGCCCTGACTGAATCTGCGCTGATTGCCTGTGAAACCCGTGACGCCCCCATGCCCGTGAAACCGCTCAGAGCCGCCTGGTGGAAGGATTTGTCGGTGTCGGCCGTGGTGGCCGGCTTTGTGGCCGTGCTGGTCGGCTACAGCAGCTCGGTGGCGATCGTGTTCCAGGCGGCACAGGCGCTGGGCGCCACGCCGGCGCAAACCGCGTCGTGGATGTGGGCGCTGGGCCTGGCCATGGGCGTGAGCTGCATCGGCCTGTCGCTGCACTACCGGCTGCCGGTGCTCACGGCCTGGTGCACGCCCGGCGCTGCGCTGCTGGCCGCAACACAAGGTGTCAGCCTGGCCGAGGCCACCGGTGCGTTCATCGTCTGCGCCGGG
>JANMXG010000023.1:0-2391 GCA_031394235.1 Betaproteobacteria bacterium | reverse complement strand
GGCTCGGACGGGGGCTCGGCGCCGGAACCAGCCGGCGCCAAAAACGGCACCAGCCCGCCGTGTTGCGCCGCTGTGTCGCCAGCCAGGTGCCGTCGCAACACCAGCACCGGGTCTACCCGGACCAGCGCGCCGCCCTGGTTGGCGTAGCGGTCGCAGGCGCCGACCTTGCCGTCGCTGATCTGGCACAACACCGGGCAGGCATTGCACTCGATCTTGTGCGCGGCCATGCGCTCATGGCGGGCCGGTGTGGCCCAGCTGACCGACAGGCCGGCGTTGCCCGTGGCACCGGCTTGCGCATGGCCGCTTGCAGGCTCGGCGCCCACAACCGGCGCCATTTCGCCCAAGCCATCGGTCTTGGTGTGTTCGTGCTCGGACATGCCTGCGTTGCCAGACCGGTCGCTCAGACCCAGACCCCGGGACAACCCGGAGCCTCGGGCACAATCCGACGTTGCACGAAGGGTCTGTTTTTCATGTAGTGTGTGCTAAACCAAGTTGACGGCGATGCTACATTCAGGCCGCCGAACCTGCAAGCCCGCGCCGGCAGGTATGCCGGGCCAGCCCGCACCAAATACAAAATCCAGAGCCTTGCCACCATGAGCGCCTTCAACGAAGAAACCGTCCTCAGCGTCCACCACTGGACCGACCGCCTGTTCTCGTTCACGACCACCCGGGACATGTCGCTGCGCTTCCTGAACGGCCATTTCACGATGATCGGCTTGCGGGTCAATGGCAAGCCGCTGCTGCGCGCCTACAGCGTGGTCAGCCCGAACCACCAGGAAACGCTGGAGTTCTTGAGCATCAAGGTGCAGGACGGCCCACTCACCAGCAAGCTGCAGCACATCCAGGTGGGCGACAGCATCATCGTTGGCAAGAAGCCCACCGGCACGCTGGTGATCGACTACCTGCTGCCGGCCAAGCGCCTGTACATGATGAGCAGCGGCACCGGCCTGGCACCGTTCTTGAGCATCATCCGCGACCCGGCCACCTATGAGAAGTTTGCCGAGGTGATCCTGGTGCACGGCGTGCGCGAGGTCGCCGAGTTGGCCTACCGCGACTACATCACAACCGAGCTGCCCCAGGACGAATTCCTGGGCGAGCTGGTGAGCGCGCAGCTGCGCTACTACCCCACCGTCACGCGTGAGGCGTTTGAGCACACCGGCCGCATCACCGACCTGATCGAGTCGGGCAAGCTGTTTGCCGACCTGGGCGTGCCGGCGATCAATCCGACTGACGACCGGGTGATGATCTGCGGCAGCCCGGGCTTGCTGCGCGACTTGAAAACCATGCTGGAAGAGCGCGGCTTCAAGGAGGGCAACACCTCCAAGCCGGGCGATTTTGTGGTCGAGCGCGCCTTCGTCGAGCAGTAGGCCGCAGGTGGCCGCAGGCATGCGCAAAACCGATGCCAGCGCTGTAACTGCGGCCAATGCTGCGGCCAGGGCTGCGACCACACCCACGACCACACCCCCAACCGCGCCCAAAGCCGGCACCCGGGCGCTGGCCGCGCAGACCAGCCGCGACAACATCCTGCGTGCCGCCACCAAGGTGTTTGCCAAGCACGGCTTTGCCGGCGGCCGCATCGAGCAGATCTCGACTGCGGCCAAGTCCTACGACCGGATGATTTACTACTACTTCGGCAGCAAGGAGGCGCTCTATGTCGCCGTGCTCGAAGACACCTACCGGCGCTTCAACCAGGCCGAGCAGGCGCTGGCGCTCGACATTCAGCAGCCAGTGCAGGCGCTGGGCGAGCTGATCCGCTTCGTCTGGCGTTACTACCAGAAGCACCCCGAGTTCATCACCCTGCTCAACACCGAAAACCTGCACCGCGGCAAGTACATCGCCAAGAGCGAACGGGCGCGTGAGTACTCGTCACCCGTCATCGCCATCACCGACAGCGTGCTGCGCAGCGGCGCCGAGCAAGGTCTGTTTCGGTCGGACCTGAACGCCCGCGACCTCTACCTGATGATCGCGTCGATGGCCTACTTCTACCTCAGCAACCGCTTCACCTTGTCGTCGTTTCTGGGCGAGAACCTGGAGGCGCCGGCGGCGCTGGCGCACTGGGAGGGGTTTGTGGTGGATGCGGTGCAGCGCACCTGTGCCAGGACCGGGTGACCCGCACGGCAACGGGGTAAACCAGACCGCGATCAGCCTGCCGGCGCGTCGCCACTTGAAAATGCGACGTGAGCGATTGAGCTGACACCACCACCCGGGGCCACGATGTCCAAACCGACGATGATCAAAAAACTCTCCGCAGCAGACATCGAGGCCGGCCTGTTGGCCTTGCCCGGGTGGCTGCAAGAAGGCGACAAGCTGTACCGCGAGTTCGGCTTTGCGGACTTTTCGCGCGCCTTTGGCTTCATGGCCGCCGCCGCCCTCCAGGCCCAGGCGATGAAC
>JANMXG010000022.1:0-2570 GCA_031394235.1 Betaproteobacteria bacterium | reverse complement strand
CGCACTCCAGATCTGTCTGGCGGGCGGCAACGACATCGGCCACATTGGCGCCGGACGGATCTTTCAGAACATCCCGAGTCGATGCGACCGCATCGTTCGACCCACCGACTTCTGGCAGGGCAGTATTCATGGGTGGCGCAGTCTTGATCGCAGGCGATCGATCTCGGCCAACAGCTCCATCACCAGACTCACTGCAGCCAGGTCCAGTTCGAAGTCACGGGCCAGGCGCGACGCCTTGCGCGTCTGCGGCAAGGCGTCGCCGCCGAACCGCCAATCGTCCGGGCCTTGCCCAGTCGGCTGCAGCAGGCCTTCGCCCACCAGCCCATGAACCAGTGCCTGTTCGGCACCGCTGGCCTGGCACAGCGCGGACAGCGTGAACGACACATGGTCTTCCACGACGATGGTTTCGGTCGTGAGCACAATCATTTCAGCCATGGTCTTCAAGCCTCCAGTGCGGCGCGGGGGTTGTAGGCGGCAAAGGCGCGAGACAACCCGCGCCAGGCCTCCTGCTCGGGCTCTGAAGCCGATGGCGGCAGAGCGATGGTCAGCACGGCATAGAGGTCGCCTGGCACCTTGCCGGGCAGACCCTTGCCCTTCAGACGAAGCTTGCGCCCTTGTGACGACCCCGGCGGAACGCTGAGCTGCACGCTGCCGTCGGGCGTCGGTGCCGTCACCGTGGCGCCGAGTGCGGCCTCCCAGGGCGCGACCGGCAGGTCGAAGGTGATGTCGCTGCCGTCCAAGCGGAACAGCGGGTGCGGCAGGATCTGGATCTCCAGGTACAGGTCACCGGACGACCCGCCACCCTGCCCGGCGGCGCCCTGCCCTGATAGCCGCAGGTGCTGGCCTACGCGAACGCCCTTGGGGATATTGACCTCGAGCTGCCGCTCATGCAGCGTGGTTTGCCCCGCCGCGTCAACAACCGGCATGCGCAAAGAGATCATGCGCTTGGCGCCCTGGTAGGCGTCGAGAAGATCGATGGCCACCTTGGCATGGTGATCGCGGCCCGGGAAGGGCCCGGTGGGTCGCTGGCTCCGATTCGCGGCGCTGCGGCGGTGCAGACCTTCGGCTCCTTCGAAGCCGCCCCGGCCGAACAGCGATTCGAAGAAGTCGCTGAAGTCTCCGGCATCACCTGAGTCACCTGCCGCTCCTGCATGAGCGCGCGGGTGCCGGCCCGCCGGGCCACCGGGGCCGCGGCCGCTGTATTCATAGCCGCTGTCCCAGCCGGGCGGCGGCTCGAAGGGCTGGCCGCTGGCGTGGCGCTGGGCGATGTCGTCATAGGCCGCGCGGCGCTCGGTGTCGATCAGGGCTTCGTGTGCCTCGGCCACCTCCTTGAAGCGCGCCTCGGCATCGGGTTCCTTGCTCACGTCGGGGTGGTACTTGCGGGCCAGCTTGCGGTAGGCGCGTTTGATCTCGTCCTGCGTGGCGGTACGCTGAACCCCAAGCGTGGCGTAGTAGTCCTTGAATTCCATGCGTGGCTTTCAAACAGAGGTCATTGCCAAGCGTCGTTGGCGGCGGACAGCGGACCGTCATCGGTGCGAGTCATGGCGAGCTCGACCGGACGGCGACGTTGGACGGACGCTGTGCAGAAGCGGGCTGCATCCAGCGAAAAAGTGCGATGGCTGCAACTGTCAGCAGAGCCGCCAGGCCAAAGGCCCAGCGTGGATCGGTGATCCACAGGGCACCCGCCACGAGCGACGCGGGCAAGTAGAGCACGCCGGTGACGAAGTTGTAGGCACCGACCGCCGTCGCGCGCCGTTCAGGTTCCAGGTCGGCAATGAAGGCCTTGCTCTGCGACTCGTCAATGGCAAAGAAGATGCCATACAGCGCGAACAGTGCGATCACTTGCCAGCGCTGGCTGGCCCACACGAGCGCCAGATTGATGGCGCCATACAAACCGTACCCCAGCAAGACAACGCGGCTGCGTCTGATCGTGTCGCCCAACCGGCCAACCAGCGGTGCAGCCACGACACACACCGCATTGAACAGCGCATAGAGCAGCACCGCGTCGGTCAGGCTAAAACCCACCGCGTGGGCCTTCAACAGCAAGAAGCCCAAGCTGTAGTACCCCAGCGAGAACACGCCCGCAGGCACCAAGAAGCGCTTGAAGCCGGGGCTGAGCGCACGCCAGTTCACACCAACACCTTCACGTTCGTGGGGCTTGCCCGGCTGGTACTTCATCAGCGCCAGTACCAAAACGCTGAGCACGGCCGGAACGAAGGCGACCCAGAACAACACTCGGTAGGCCCAGGCCGACTCGCCCAACCACCGTAACAGGCCGTAGGCCACCAACGGGCCGAACACGGCGCCGGCCTTGTCCAGCGCCTTGTGCACGCCGAACGAATAGCCCCGGCTGGCGGGGTCGGCCAACGATGACAGCCAGGCGTCGCGCGGCGGCCCTCGGAAGCCCTTGCCGAGCCGCTCAATCACCAGGAACGCGCTCAGTCCGGTGATGGACGCCGACGCCAGCAGGATGGCCTTGGCCAGGGTCGAGAACCCATAGCCCGCCAGCGCAAACACCTTGCGTCGGCCGCTGCGGTCCGACAGCCAGCCCGCGAAGTAGTTCAGCGATG
>JANMXG010000021.1:0-8028 GCA_031394235.1 Betaproteobacteria bacterium | reverse complement strand
CTACATCCGCGAGGGCTGCTACAACTGCCACTCGCAGATGATCCGGCCGTTCCGTGCCGAGACGCTGCGCTACGGCAGCTTCTCGGTGGCGGGCGAGTTTGTCTATGACCACCCGTTCCAGTGGGGCAGCAAGCGCACCGGGCCTGACCTGCACCGGGTGGGCGGCAAGTACAGCGACGAATGGCACCGCATTCACCTTAACAACCCGCGCGATCTGGTGCCCGAGAGCAACATGCCGGCCTATTCGTGGTTGAACAAGGGCATGCTTGATCCGGCCGACATGGCGCCCAGGTTGAAGGCGCTGCGCATCGTGGGTGTGCCCTACACCGATGACGAGATCGCCAAGGCCGGCGATGAGGTCAAGGGGCGGAGCGAGATGGACGCCGTCGTCGCCTACTTGCAGGTGATGGGTACCTCACGCAAGTGACGGTTCAGGAGACCCTCATGGATGTCAATCTGCTGCGCAGCGTGACCACGCTGTTCATGTTCCTCGTCTTCATCGGCATCGTGGTCTGGGCCATGGCGGGCCGCCGGCGGGCTGATTTTGATGCCGCGGCGCAACTGCCCTTCCTGGAGCCGACCTCCGCCAAATCAGCGGATACGGCCGAAACGGCCGCAGCCGGCCTGCCCGCCGCGGGCGGGCCCGTCGGACAATCTGGAGAAAAACAATGAGTGATTTTGTCCACAGCGGCTGGGCGCTGTTTGTCGCCGGCATCACCATCGCCGGGCTGCTGTTTTGCGTCTTCATCCTGGTGGTGGCCAGCAAACGCCAGGTGATGGCCAGCGACAACACCACCGGCCATGTCTGGGACGAAGACCTGAAGGAGATGAACAACCCGCTGCCGCGTTGGTGGATGTGGTTGTTTGTGATCACCGTGGTCTTTGCGGTGATCTACCTGGCGCTGTACCCGGGCCTGGGCACCAACCCCGGCACCCTGAAATGGACCAGCACCGGCCAGTGGCAGGCCGAGCAGGACAAGGCGCGCGCCACGATGGCGCCGGTCTACGCCAAGTTCACGGCCATGCCGGCGGCCGCGCTGGCCAAGGACGCCCAGGCCATGGGCATCGGCGAGCGGCTGTTCATCAACAACTGCGCCCAGTGCCACGGCTCGGACGCCCGCGGGAGCAAGGGCTTCCCTAACCTGACCGACAGCGACTGGCTGGGGGGCAGCGGGCCTGAGTACATCGCCAAGACCATCACCGGTGGCCGCATGGGCGTGATGCCGCCGATGGCCGCAGCCGTGGGCACGCCGGAGGATGTCAAGAACGTGGCCAACTATGTGCTGAGCCTGTCCGGCAGCGCCCACAGCAATCTGGCGGCTGAGTTGGGCAAGCCCAAGTTCGCGGCCTGTGGTGCCTGCCACGGTGCCGACGGCAAGGGCAACCAGGCGCTGGGTGCGCCCAACCTGACCGACAAGGTCTGGCTGCACGGCTGGGGCGAGAGCGCGATCGTCGCGATGGTCAACGGCGGCAAGACCAATGTCATGCCCGCGTTCGAGGCGCGCCTGAGCCCGGAGCAAATCCATGTGCTGGCGGCCTATGTCTGGAACCTGTCCCAGGCCGTGGCGGTGGCGGCCAAGTGAGCGACTGCACGCGCGGCCTTGAATGAGTGATTCCCCAGGCCCGGCGGCCTCGCCGGCCCCGTTGTCCGCAGCGGCCTCGCCGCCAGCATTGCAGGTCGACGCCCAAGGGCTGGTCGGCGACGATGCGGCTGTGGCGCTGGTCTCGCTGTTTCAGAAGCAGCAAAAAATCTATGCCCGGGCGGTGACTGGGCTGTTCTCGACCTGGCGCTGGTCGCTGGTCTGGGCGACCCAGTTGCTGTTTTATGGCCTGCCCTGGTTGTCCTGGAACCAGCGCCAGGCGGTGCTGTTTGATCTCGACACCCGACGTTTCTACATCGGTCCGTTGGTGCTGTACCCGCAGGACTTCATCTTCCTGACCGGTATCCTGATCATCGCGGCCTACGCGCTGTTTTTGTTCACCGCGGTGGCTGGGCGTGTCTGGTGCGGTTTTGCCTGCCCGCAGACCGTCTACACCGAAATCTACATGTGGGTTGAAAAGAGGATCGAAGGCGACCGCATTGCCCGCATGAAGCTCGACGCGGGTGACTGGACGCTCAACAAGCTGTGGCGCAAGACTGCCAAACAAGGGGTCTGGCTGCTCATCGGGCTGTGGACCGGCTTCACCTTTGTCGGCTACTTCACCCCGATCAAGGCGCTGGCGGCCGAGGCGGTGTCCTTCGGTTTTGGCCCCTGGGAGTGGTTCTGGGTGTTGTTCTACGGCCTGGCCACCTACGGCAACGCTGGCTTCCTGCGGGAGCAGGTGTGCAAGTACATGTGCCCCTACGCACGCTTCCAGAGCGCGATGTTCGACAAAGACACGCTGATCATCAGCTACGACGTCGAACGCGGCGAGCCGCGTGGGTCACGCTCGCGCAAGGCCGATCCCGCCAAGATCGGGCTGGGCGACTGCATCAACTGCGGCTTGTGTGTGCAGGTCTGTCCCACCGGCATCGACATCCGGAACGGCCTGCAGTACGAATGCATAGGCTGCGCCGCCTGCATCGACGTCTGCGACAGCGTGATGGACAAGATGAACTACCCCAAGGGCCTGATCCGCTACGACACCCAGAACGGCCTGGCCCAGCACCTGACACGCAGCCAGCGCCTGGCGCGCATCTTTCGGCCGCGGGTGCTGGCGTATACCGCCATCCTCGGGGTCATCGTGGCCGGCTTTTTCATCAGCCTGGCGATGCGCCATCCGTTCAAGGTGGATGTGGTGCGTGACCGGGCCTCACTGGCGCGGCTGGTCGAGGACGGCCAGATCGAAAACGTCTACCGTCTGCAGATCATGAACGCGACTGAGCAGCCGCACCGCTACCAGGTGTCGGTTCAAGGCCTGCCCGGCATCCGTCTGACCACGCAGCCCGACATCCGCATCGGACCTGCCGAGGCCACATGGGTGACGGTCAACGTGCGGCTGCCGCCAGACGCTGCCCAGCAGGCCGGGCCTGGTGCCCACGCCATTCATTTCGACATCGCCCTGCGCGCTGAAGGCGCAGCCGGCCCGGACGTCGCCGGCGTTGTGGCGAGTGAAAAGTCAACCTTTGTCGTGCCGCGCTGAGCGCAGCCCAGGAGAGCTCCACCATGACCGACCCCACTGCTGCCCCCTCAACCGTCGCATTCGTGGCAACCGGTCGCCCTGCGGCCCAACCCGCAGTGACCGCTGCCACGGTGGCCAACAACAAGGCATGGCCCCTTGCGCCTGCGTTGCCCTGGTGGCGCTTTGGCATGGTCTGGCTGGTGCTTGGGGGGCCCGCAGTGGTGGTGGTGGCCAGCCTGGCGACGGCGGTGGTGGCTTATGTGGGTGCCGATGAGGTGCTGGTCAACACGCCCTCGGCCCGGGTGCTGCCAGTGCAGCCCACCTCCGAGACGCCGGCGCTGGCGGCGCGCAACCATGCCGCTACGGCTGCGGCTGCCGCTGCCACCGTTGCGGCCGACCGCTGAGCGCGGGCCCCAGGTGATGTCGGCGCTGAGTTTCGGGCGGCGGGCGATGGCCATTCTGTGGCCCGCCTTCCTGATGGCCGGTGTAATGGAGGCGCTGGTCTTTGCGCTTATCGACCCGCACGACCTGCACTGGTTTGGCGGTGCGCCTGTCGAGTTGTCCGCCTCGGCGGTCTACACCCTGGCGTTTTTTGTGTTCTGGGGCGTCATCTCGACCGCCGGTGCGCTGACCCGGTTGCTGGAGATGACGGCCGACGATGTCAACCAGTTGCCAGTGCCTGGACCGACACCCCGCTGAGGGCAGGCTGCGCCGCTGCGGGTCGGTCCGGCGCCGTCAGCAATTGGCACCGCTGACCAGGCTCTGCAGCTTGTCCTGGTCCAGGATGCGGATCTGGCGCTGCTTGACGTCCAGCATGCCTTCGTCCTGGAACTTGCTGAAGGTGCGGCTGACCGTCTCCAGCTTCAGGCCGAGGTAGCTGCCGATTTCTTCGCGGGTCATGCGCAGGATCAGCGACGACGCCGAAAACCCGCGCGCCTGCAGCCGCTGCGTCAGGTTCAGCAAAAACGCCGCCAGCCGCTCCTCGGCCCGCATGCTGCCGAGCAGCAGCATCACACCGTGGTCGCGCACGATCTCGCGGCTCATGATCTTGTGAAACTGGTGCTGAAGTTCGGAGAATTCACGTGACAGGTCTTCAAGCTGGGCGTAGGGGATCACGCAGACCTGCGAGTCCTCCAGCGCCACGGCATCGCAGGTGTGGATGTCGGCGCTGATGCCGTCGAGGCCGAGCAACTCGCCAGCCATCTGGAAGCCGGTGACCTGGTCGCGCCCGTCTTCTGACGAGACGCAGGTCTTGAAAAAACCGGTGCGCACGGCGTAGAGCGACAAAAACGCCTCGCCGGCACGGAACAACGACTCGCCCCTGGCCACGGCGCGGCGCGAGCCGACCAGGGTGTCGAGCCGGTCCAGGTTGTCGCGAGAAAGCCCCACAGGCAGACACAGCTCACGCAGGTTGCAGCTTGAACAAGCCACTTTGAAGGTGTCAAGACGAAGCTTGGAGGTGTCAACGGGGCTGTTCATGGCTCATTATGGGCGTGCGGCGCCGAGTGTTGCCAAGCCAGCGACCAGCCGCTTGGTCACACAGCCGCGCCCACAGCGGCAACCCTATTTATCGACCGGCACCCGTCCCGACAGGCATTGCTGGGCCGCAGCCTGGGCTTGACTTGAGGCAAATCAAGACGCGGTGTTGTCGCATTGGCACAGTCGCGGCATGTCGACTGTTGCTGAAGAACCCGTGCCGGTGCTGACTGAGGCGATGCTCCGCCGCCTGGACCGGCCTGGGCCGCGCTACACCTCGTACCCTACGGCGGACCGGTTTGGCGAGGCCTTTGGCCCGGACGACCACGCATGGGCGCTGGCCCGCCGGGCCAGCGGCGCCACCGTCGGTGACGCGCCGCCGCTGTCGGTCTATGTGCACATCCCGTTCTGCGAATCGGTGTGCTACTACTGCGCCTGCAACAAGGTCATCACCCGCCACCACGGGCGCGCGGCCGAGTATCTGGAGGTGCTGGCGCAAGAGGTGGCGCTCAACGTGGCGGTGCTGGGCAGTGGCCAGGCTGTCTCGCAACTGCACCTGGGCGGCGGCACGCCCACCTTCTTGAGCGATGCTGAACTCAGCGGGCTGATGGCCATGCTGCAGCGTTCGTTCCAGCTGCTGGCGGGCGCCGAGATCTCGATCGAAGTCGATCCACGCACGGCCTCGCCCGATCGACTGCGCCACCTGGCGGCGCTGGGCTTTAACCGGCTCAGCTTCGGCGTGCAGGACTTCGATGCTGACGTGCAACAGGCGGTGCACCGGGTGCAGCCGTATGCATCGGTGCGCGACCTGATCGCTGCAGCGCGAGAGATCGGCTTCGAGTCGATCAATGCCGACCTGATCTACGGCCTGCCTCGACAAACGCCGGCGTCCTTCGCCCGCACCGTCGATCAGGTGGCGGGCCTGCGGCCGGACCGGATTGCGCTCTATGCTTATGCGCACCTGCCCACACGCTTCAAACCGCAACGCCGCATCATCGTTGAGCAGTTGCCGCCACCCAAGCACCGGGTGCAGATGCTGGGTGGCGCCATCTCAGGCTTCATCGCCCAGGGCTACACCTATATCGGCATGGACCACTTTGCGCTGCCGGGTGACTCGCTGGCGCTGGCCAAGCGCCAGGGCCGGCTGCACCGCAACTTTCAGGGCTACAGCACCCAGCCCGATTGCGACCTGATCGCGATTGGCGTCTCGGCGATCGGCAGCATGGGCGCCAGCTACAGCCAAAACGCCAAGACGCTGGACGGGTACTGCAACGCCATCCGCCAAGGCAAGTTTGCGGTGGTGCGCGGCCTGACGCTGACCCGAGACGATCTGGTGCGCCGCGAGGTGGTGATGGCCTTGATGTGCCAGGGTCGGCTAGAGTTCGGGTCGATAGAGGTGGCGCACAGGATCCGCATGACCGACTACTTCAAACCCGAACTTGAAGAACTGGCCGAGTTGCAGGCGCTGGGCCTGTGCACGCTCACCCCCGATGCGGTGCAGGTGACGTCGACCGGCTGGTACTTCGTGCGTGCGGTGGCCATGGTGTTTGACCGCTACCTGCGCACTGACCCGATGCGAGAGCGCTTCTCTCGCATCATCTGAGGCGCACGCGGCGGTGGACCCGGCGCTGTTTCTCAGCGCGGTGCTGATGGGGTTGGCGGGCACGCCACACTGCCTGGCGATGTGCGGTGCAGCTTGCACGGCGGCGTCCGGTGGGGGCCGGCCACGCGAATTGCTGCCCTTGCACCTCGGCCGCCTGTTGGCGTATGCCGCGGCCGGTGCAGTGGCCGCTGCCAGCGTGGGCAGTCTGGCAGCTCTGGGTCAGGCGGTCACGGCCCTGCGGCCGCTGTGGACGATGGTGCACATGGCGGCGCTGGCGCTGGGCCTGTACCTGGTCTGGCAGGGTCGGCAGCCGGCCTGGATGGAGCGCCTGGGCCGCGCCCGGGCGTCGGCTGTGCCGCATCGGCCTGGCGAACGCTGGCAGGCCGTTCGGGGGCCTGCGCGCAGTGCCGGACTGGGGCTGGCTTGGGTGGCGTGGCCCTGCGGACTGTTGCAATCGGCCCTGCTGGTGGCGTCGTTGGCCAACTCGGCCTGGTCAGGCGCGGCCGTGATGGCTGGATTTGCCGGGGCGTCGGCGGCCGGTTTGGTGCTGGGGCCGGCGCTTTGGTGGCGGCTGACGGGGGGCAGGTCACGCGGGGCCGTGGCCGGGGCGCCGACAAATCCGGCCGGCGCCGCGGCGTTGTCAGCAACCACTGCGGTGCGCTGTGCCGGCGCGGCGTTGGCCGCGGCCTCGGCCTGGGCGCTGGGACACGGCCTGTGGATACGGTTGGCCGCCTGGTGCTTCAGCTGAGCCGCGCCACGCCTTGCAGCCGGGTCGGGTCTTCGACCCCGTAAAGGCAACTTTCCATGAAAAACGCCCGGGCTGGCCGGGCGTTTCAGATCTGCCAGGCCACCGCGAACGGCGCCTGGAGACCACTGATTTACTTCTTGGCAGAAGCGGCAGCGGCAGGAGCAGCCGGGGCCTTCTTGTCGGCAGCCTTGACGTCGGCCTTGGAAGCGGCGGCGGCGGGCGCAGCAGCTTTGTCTTCCTTCTTGGCATCAGCAGCAAAGGCGCCTGCGGTGGCGAAGGTGGCGGCGATCAGGGTGGCCAGGAGCTTGTTCATGAGGAGAGTCCTAAAGGAGGGATTGAAATTGCCCTCCTACATTGGGAGGGCCCTCCCGAAACGCCGACCGCCATCAGTCGGTTGACAGCACGATTAACATTAATTTCATTTTTGTTGCCCGACCCAAGTGCAGCGCGCGGGGCCAGCCTGTACCGGTCGAGTTTTTCCGCACACGGCCACAGGTTGTTCGATTGCCGATTTGCGCGCGAAGGCATTGGCCGGCCACTGGCCGGTCAAGCTGGCTGAGGTCATCGACAGGTGATCGTCCGCGAGAACAGCGACGGCATCAGCGTCGGCATCGAGTACCCGGCCGAGAGCGACAAGGCCAAGGAACTGATCAAGTTACGGTTACAGGGGGCAGGTCACAGTGACAACGGCAAAACCACCATGCTAGAATCATTTGCTTTGTTGAATTTGGGTCGTTAGCTCAGTCGGTAGAGCAGCGGACTTTTAATCCGTAGGTCGCGTGTTCGAGTCACGCACGACCCACCACACAGGTTTGTACTGTGTCCCCTTGCGGGCTCTTAGCTCAGTTGGTAGAGCAGCGGACTCTTAATCCGTAGGTCGAGTGTTCGAGTCACTCAGGGCCCACCAGAAAAAACAACGACTTAGCGGCGAAAGCGGCTAGGTCGTTTGTCTTTGGGGTCGCGGGTGTCGAGGCGAATGGGTTAGGCGATGGGGCCTGGCTGAAATCTGGCCGGCCTTCGTCTGCCGTCGACTGCCGTCGCTTGCCGGGTGTGGGGCTGGGCGACCCGGCGCTTTCTCGGCCTCAAGTTCGGTGTGCTC
>JANMXG010000020.1:0-6887 GCA_031394235.1 Betaproteobacteria bacterium | reverse complement strand
CGCTGACGGTATCAATGAGTTGCATGTGGAAGCCGGCGCCACGCTCAACGCGGCGATGCTTCAAGCAGACCTCGTTGACGAGTTGCTCGTCTACCTCGCACCCAGGCGGTTGGGGCCAGGCCGGGACATGGCCGCATTGCCGGCATTGGCCGATTTGTCACAGGCCGCAGATTGGCAGTTCGAGGACGTCGAACGCACGGGTGTCGATATTCGATTGAGGCTGCGGCGTGTGGGCGCCGATGGGTTTTCGCCCTGAATGGTCAGTTGCCCGCCTGCCGGCAGGCGTCTACCAAAAAAGCAATTGCGAAGCGCGTACCTACATTCGAATCTGTTCAGACGGGCCGTCGCTGGTTACACACTTGATCGACCATAGTCCATTCAAGTCAAAAGCCGGAGGGTCCAGAAACAAAAAACCCTCCGAACTTTCGCTCGGAGGGTTTATGCTTTTCTCGTTTTTTTGGCGGAGTGGACGGGACTCGAACCCGCGACCCCCGGCGTGACAGGCCGGTATTCTAACCAACTGAACTACCACTCCACGACAACGAGCAGTATAGCATGGCTTTTTGACCCGATGCAAGCCTTGGCAGGCTGCTGCGGCACGAATCCGAGACGCGCCATTCAATTGTCGTGCGCTGCGCAGCACACCAGGCGCCGCGAGAATCGGACAATGCATGCAGCAGTCTTGATGGCTTTGGCAACGGCCCTGTTCGCCACGATGGGTGTCACCGTGAAATTGGCTTCGGCGGCCTATGGCACCGGTGAGATCGTGTTTTACCGGGGCATGATCGGCGCCCTCATGGTGGCCGGATGGGCGCGATGGCAAGGCTGCAGCATGCGCACAGAGGTGCCCGCGATGCACTTCTGGCGCAGCGCCACCGGGGTGTTTGCGTTGCTGCTGTGGTTTCACGCCATCGGCGCGTTGCCGTTGGCCACCGCGATCACGCTGAACTACCTGTCATCGGTGTGGATGGCGTTGTTCCTGTTGGGCGGTGCGGTGCTGCTGGGCGCGCAGCGGCTGGATGGCCGCTTGGTGGCCACGGTGATCCTGGGGTTCATCGGCGTGGTGCTGGTGTTGCAGCCCAGTCTGGCGCCGCAGCAACTGTGGGGCGGCTTGACCGGGCTGCTGTCGGGCATGCTGGCAGCACTGGCCTACCTGCAGGTGACCGCGCTCGGCCGTGCCGGCGAGCCCGAACCCCGTATCGTCTTCTACTTTTCGGTCTGCAGCCTGGTTGCCGGGCTGGCAGTTGCCATGGCAACCGGCGGCCTGCACCGGCACACCGCCGAAGGATTAGGCCTGTTGCTGGCCACCGGGGTACTGGCCACGACGGCCCAGTTGATGATGACCCGGGCCTACGCGATCGGCCGGACATTGACCAACGCCAGCCTGCATTACCTGGGCATCGTGTACTCGTTTGGCTACGGGGTCTGGCTGTTTGACGATCCCGTCAGCCCGGCGGCGCTGGCCGGCATGGCGTTGATCATCGGCGCGGGACTGGCCGCCACCTTGTTGCGCCACCGCAGCGCGCCGCACACCGACAGCGTGGCACCGGACGCGTGACCGGCCAAGCCTTGTCAGCACACATCGCCATGCTTGATTCATCACAAGACACGTACCCGGTATCGGCGCACACTGGCCGGCAGCCGAGTCCGGCGTTACCGCGATCCCAGGCCCCACCGAACAGGAGCAAACCATGTACAAACGCATTCTGGTCCCCACCGACGGGTCGGACATCACCGCCAAGGCGGTTACCGCCGCCATTGCGCTGGCCAAGTTGTCCGGCGCGGCCATCAGCACCTTGTGTGTCAAGGAGCCATTCCCCTACAGCGCGATCTCCGAGATGCAACCTGTGCCGCCGCAGGAGTTCTATGACGCCCAGGAGCGCATCGCTGCCAGCCGGGTCAAGACGGTGCTGGATGCCGCGGCTGCCGCAGGCGTGCCGTGTGATGGCGCGACGGTCGAAGCACTGCATCCCTGGGAGGCGATCCTCGACATGGCCAAGCAAAAGGGCTGCGATCTGGTGGTGATGGCCTCGCACGGCCGGCGCGGCATGGCCGCTCTGCTGATCGGCAGCGAAACCAGCCGGGTGCTGACGCACAGCCCCTTGCCGGTGCTGGTGGTCAAGTAGGCCGTTTGGTGGGCGACGCGGTCCGCAGCGTCTGCAGCAAGCGTGTCGACGCCGGCTCAATGGCTGTGCAACAGGCCCTTGACCGCGGTCACCAAAAGCAGGCCAACGCCGATCCAGCCCAGTTGCGCCAGCGTGGCCCGCAGCGGCAGGCGTTGCTGCAACTGCGGCAGCAGGTCGGCCACGGCGACATAGACAAAGCTGCTCGACGCGGCGACCAGCAGGTACGGAAACAAGCCCTCCCACGGCCCCACGATGAAGTAGCCCAACACGCCGCCCACCACCGAGGCCAGCCCTGAAATAGCGTTGTACAACAGCGCCTTACCGCGGCTGAATCCGGCGTTGAGCAGCACGATGTAGTCGCCGACCTCCTGCGGGATTTCGTGCGCGATGATGGCCAGCGATGTCACCAGCCCGAGTTGCGTGTCAGCCAAAAACGCTGCCGCGATGATGATGCCGTCGCAGAAGTTGTGGATGCTGTCACCGACCAACACGCTCCAGCCGCCCCGCCCGGCCTGGCCGGCATCAAAGTCATGGTGGTGGTGGTGGCCATCGCCCTCGTGGTGGTGGCCGTGCCGGTACAGCTCGGCTTTTTCCAGCAGGAAGAAAAACAGCAGCCCGCCCAGCAAGGTCATGAACAGGTGGTGCGGGTCGACCTTGCTCTCGAAAGCTTCGGGCAACACGTGCAGCAGCGCCGTGCCCAGCAAGACCCCCACCGACAGACTGACCAGGTGGCGCACGATGCGGCCGAGCAGCGCGACTGTCAGCGATGCGGCGATCAATACCGACACCACGCCCCCGGCCAGCGTGGACAGCACGATGTAGAACAGGGTCATCGGGGCGGCAAACGTCCAGGTGGCAGTCGCGCCAAGCTGGCGCGATCACGGGTTGGCGAGCCAGGTGGCTTGCCGGCAACGGCTTTCAGACTACACCCTGCGACTTGAACCACGCCAGGCAGCGCTGCCAGCCGTCGTCGGCAGCGTCCTTGCGGTAGCTGGGCCGGTAATCGGCATGAAAGGCATGCGGCGCGTCCGGGTAGACCACAAACTGGCTCGCTTTGGCCGCTGCGCTGCCGCCAGCCAGCGCAATCTTCATGGCGTTGACCGACTCGACCGGTATGCCGCTGTCCTTGCCGCCGTACAAGCCCAGTACCGGGCCATTGAGTTGGCCAACCCGGTCGATTGGCTGGGCCGGGTTGAGTGCGCTCACCGCACCCTGCAGCCGGCCGTACCAGGCAACCCCGGCCTTGACGGCCGGGTTGTGTGCGGCATACAGCCAGGTGATGCGGCCGCCCCAGCAAAAGCCGGTGATACCCAGGCGCGAGACATCTGCGCCCTGCCCCTTGGCCCAGGCCGTGGTGGCGTCCAGGTCGGTCATCACCTGGGTGTCCGGCACCTTGTTCACCACCTCGCTGCGCAGCTTGGCAATCTCGCCATAGGCGCCGGCATCGCCCTGGCGCACAAACAACTCGGGCGCCACGGCAAAGTAGCCCTGCTTGGCCAGGCGCCGGGCCACGTCGGCGATGTGCTCGTGCACGCCAAAAATCTCGCTGATCACCAGCACGACCGGCGCGTTGGCTTTGCCCAGCGGCGCAGCGCGGTAAGCCGGCAACTTGAAATCACCGACGGGTATTGATACCTCGCCCACCAGCAGGCCGGCGCTGTCGTTCTTGATCACCGTCTGTGACATCACCGGCAGCACGGCAGCGGCAAAGCCGGTGCCCACCGAGGTGCGCACAAAATCGCGCCGGCTGAAATCACGGCTTGGCGTGAGGCTGTCGAAATCTTTTTGCGACATTGGGGCATCCCGGGTTGCTGGCATTGGCGAGGGGGTTTGCATCAAACCGAAATTCAGTCCGGAGCAGGTTCAAGACGCCTGCCAACCGAGCCGCATTCTAGGAAGTCAGCGGCGCGTCTCCGGCGGCGTGTCGAATTGCCGCGGTAGCATCGCGCATGCCTCATCGACTCCCCAGTGCAACAGCGCCCCTGGCCGCGATCGACATCGGCTCGAACAGCTTCCGGCTTGAAATCGCCCAACTGCAACACGGCCGCTACCGCCGGATCGCTTACCTGAAAGAAACCGTCCGCCTGGGTGCTGGGCTGGATGCCAACGGCTACCTGCTGGAAAGCGCCGCCCAGCGAGGGCTGGACTGCCTGCGCCGCTTTGCCCAGCGGCTGCAAGGGTTCGAGGCGATTCTGGTGCGTGCGGTGGCCACCCAGACGCTGCGCGAGGCGCGCAACCGGGATGCCTTTCTGGTGCGGGCCGAGGACGCGCTGGGCTTTGCCATCGAGGTGGTGTCCGGCCGCGAGGAAGCGCGGCTGATCTTTGCCGGCGTTTCCTTCTTGCAACCGGGCGCCGCGCCGCGGCTGGTGATCGACATCGGCGGGCGCAGCACCGAGATGATCGTGGGCCAGGCGCGGGTGCCTCGCACAGTCGAATCGTTCAAGACCGGCAGCGCGAGCCTGTCGATGCGCTGGTTTCCAGACGGTATCTTCACCGAGCAGCGTTTTCGCGATGCGCAGGTGGCCGCCGGCGCCGAGTTGGAAGAGGCCCTGGAACCGTTTGCGCCCCGCCATTGGCGCGAGGCACTGGGCTCGTCGGGCACGGCGGGTGCGGTGTCGCAGATCCTGGCCGCCGCCGGCATCACCGACGGCACCATCACGCCCGAGGGCCTGCGCTGGTGCATGGCGCAATGTCTGGCGGCAGGCAGCGTGGACAAGCTCAAGCTGCCGTCGCTGCGCGAGGACCGCAAGGCCATCATCGGCGGCGGCCTGGCGCTGCTCTACACGTTGGCCACGCACTTCGGCATCACCGAGCTGCGCCCAGCCAAGGGCGCCTTGCGGCAAGGCGTGATCATCGACCTGCACGAGCGCCACGCGGCCAGCCGCCAGGCCACCGGGGGTGACCTGCGCGACCTGACCGTCACCGCCCTGCAAGCCCGCTTCGGCGTGGACGTCGAGCAGGCGCTGCGTGTGCGCACGGTGGCCCATGCGCTGCTGCGCGGCGCCTTGCCAGAGGAGGCGGACGACGACAGCGGCGAGGCGCTGCGTGAACTGGGCTGGGCCTGCGACCTGCACGAGATCGGGCTGATGGTGTCGCACCACGACCACCACCGCCACAGCGCCTACTTGATGGCACATTCCGACGCGCCGGGGTTTTCGCAAAGCCAGCAACGGCGTATCGCCGACCTGGTGCTGGGCCAACGGGGCGGTCTGCGCAAAATGGAGGCGCAGCTGTGCAGCGAACGCTTTGCCTGGCAGGTGCTCGCACTGCGGCTGGCGGCCATCAAATGCCACGCCCGCAGCCTGGTGGACCCCAAGGCCCTGCGCCTGAAGCGCGACGGGCGGCAGGCCCGTCTCGGCTTTCGCAACGACTGGGCCAGCAGCCACCCCCGCACGCTGCACTTGCTGCGTGAAGAGGCGGAGAGCTGGGCCCGCCAGGAGATGCCCAAGTTGGTGCTGCAACCGAGCTGAAAGGGCAGCGCCCGCCAACGCGGGCTGCCGCTACAGCTTGTCGGGCGTGCGCACCGACACCAGCACCACCTCGGCCAGGCCGACGCGCTCGCGGTGGCGCAGCCACCACACGGCGCCCTTGCGCACCGCCCAGGGCGGTGCGTCCAGCGTGCTGGCACCGGCCATCAGGTAAGCCGCCAGCTGGCCCAGCATGGGCTGGTGGCCGACCAGCAGCACCGGCTCGCGGCTGTCGGGCCAGCGCGCCGCGGCCAGCGCCTGGGCGTGCGATGCGCCGGGCAACAGCGCGTCCGCCACGCGCACCTTGCGGCCCAGCGCGTCGGCTGTCTGGCGGGTGCGCAGTGCCGGGCTGCACAGGATGCGGGTGCTGTCGGGCAAAAAACGGTTCAGCCACTCGGCCATGCGGCGGGCCATCTTGTCGCCGCGCGGCGTCAACGGGCGTTGCAGGTCATCGTTGAGCGATCCCTCGTTGGGCTCACCGGCATCGGCATGGCGCCAGAGGATCAGGTCCATGGCCGTCTTGCCGCCGCCAGTCAGGTGCGGGCCATGTAGCGGTCCATCAGCGCGGCCTGGGCGCTGACACCGGTGTCGGCCACACGCGCAAAGCTGCCTGACGCGGACAGCGTCCAGGCGTCGCGCTGGTCGTGCAAATAGGGCACCAAGCATTCATCGATTACGCGCTGGCGCAAGGCCGCATCGCGCACCGGCCAGGCAATCTCGATGCGGCGGAACATGTTGCGCCCCATCCAGTCGGCCGACGACAGGTACAGCGCTTCTTCGGCCGGGCCCTTGCCCCAACGGAAGTAAATCACCCGGGTGTGCTCCAGAAACCGGCCCACCACCGAGCGCACCCGAATGTGCTCGGTCACCCCGGCGATGCCGGGCGGCAGCATGCACGCGCCGCGCACGATCAGGTCGATGTCGGCGCCGGCCTGGCCGGCACGCACCAGCGCGCCGATCATCGCCGGCTCAGTCAGGCCGTTGAGCTTCAGCACGATGCGTGCCGGCTTGCCGGCGCGGGCCGCATCGGCCACCTGGTCGATGTGGGCCACCAGCCGGCGGTGCAGCGCAAACGGCGCGGTCAGCAGGTGGCGCGGTGTGCGCACCTTGGTCAGGCTGGCGAGTTGGTGAAACACCGCATCGGCATCGGCCGTCAGCAGGGCGTCGGCGGTCAACATGCCCAGGTCGGTGTAGAGCCGGGCGGTGCCGGGGTTGTAGTTGCCGGTGGACAAGTGCGCGTAGCGGCGCAGCACCACGCTGCCGCGGCGGGTGGTTTCGCGCCGCGTCACCAACA
>JANMXG010000019.1:0-15245 GCA_031394235.1 Betaproteobacteria bacterium | reverse complement strand
TGCCCTCCCAGCGCAACACCTCGCGGTAGTGTGCCTGGCGCGCCAGCAGCTTGAGCCCGGCCTCCACCGCGTCCTTTTTGGTCTTGAACGGCCCGGCCTTCATCGCGGCGTCGAGCACGGCGTCGTCGATATCGATATTGGTGCGCATGATGTGTATTAAATAAAAATAATAGGCACATCATACACATCACATCCGGAACACGCCAAACCGCGTCTCCGGTATCGGCGCATTCAGGCTGGCGCTCAAACCCAGCGCCAGCACCCGCCGGGTGTCGGCCGGGTCGATCACGCCGTCGTCCCACAGCCGGGCGCTGGCAAAGTAGGGGTGGCCCTGCAACTCGTACTGCGCGCGGATCGGCGCCTTGAAGGCGGCTTCTTCATCGGCGCTCCAACTGCCGCCCTTGCCCTCGATGCCATCGCGCTTGACGGTGGCCAGCACGCTGGCGGCCTGGTCGCCGCCCATCACCGAGATGCGGGCGTTGGGCCACATCCACAAGAAACGCGGGCTGTAGGCCCGGCCGCACATGCCGTAGTTGCCGGCGCCAAAGCTGCCGCCAATGATCACCGTGAACTTGGGCACCGCAGCGCAAGCCACCGCGGTCACCATCTTGGCGCCGGCCCGGGCGATGCCGTCGTTTTCGTACTTGCGCCCAACCATGAAGCCGGTGATGTTCTGCAAGAACACCAGCGGGATCTTGCGTTGGCAGCACAACTCGATGAAGTGCGCGCCCTTGTTGGCGCTCTCGGCGAACAGGACGCCGTTGTTGGCGATGATGCCAACCGGCATGCCCTCGATGTGGGCAAAACCGCAAACGAGCGTGGCGCCGTAGCGCGACTTGAACTCGTCGAACACGCTGTCGTCCACCACCCGGGCGATGACCTCGCGCACGTCATAGGGTTTGCGGGTGTCGGTGGGCACCACGCCGTGCAGTTCTTCAACGCCAAAACGCGGCGGTTTGGCCGGTTGCAGCAGCAGCGATTTCGGCTTGATGCGGTTGAGCCGGGCCACCGCGCCGCGTGCCAGCGCCAGGGCGTGCAGGTCGTTTTCGGCCAGATGGTCGGCCACACCGGATAGCCGCGTATGCACATCGCCGCCGCCCAGATCCTCGGCGCTGACGACCTCGCCAGTGGCGGCCTTGACCAGCGGCGGGCCGGCCAGAAAGATCGTGCCCTGGTTCTTGACGATGATGGTCTCGTCGCTCATGGCCGGCACGTAGGCGCCACCGGCGGTGCAGGAGCCCATCACCACGGCGATCTGCGGGATGCCCGCACCGGACAGGTTGGCCTGGTTGTAGAAGATGCGGCCGAAGTGGTCGCGGTCTGGAAACACCTCGTCCTGATTGGGCAGGTTGGCCCCGCCCGAATCCACCAGATAGATGCAGGGTAGGTGGTTTTGCGCCGCGATCTCCTGCGCCCGGAGGTGCTTCTTGACCGTCAACGGGTAGTAGGTGCCGCCCTTTACTGTGGCGTCGTTGCAGAGAATCAGACACTCGATGCCGGCCACCCGGCCGATGCCGGCAATCAGGCCGGCGCAGGGCGCGCTGTCCTTGGTCAGGCCACCGCCAGCGTTTTCGGGGTACATGCCAAACGCCGCCAGTGGCGCGATCTCCAGGAACGGCGTGTCAGGGTCCAGCAGGCGTTCCACCCGCTCCCGCGGCAACAGCTTGCCGCGCCCCAGGTGTTTGGCGCGGGCTGCAGCGCCGCCGCCCTCGGCAATGACAGCGAGCTTGGTGTTGAGGTCGGCCACCAGGGCCGCCATCCCCTCGGCGTTGGCGCGGAAGCTGACGGATCGGGGGTTGAGCTTGCTCTGCAGGTGGGCCATGCGGTCTCCGGCGCCGGATTTTGGGAAATTGCAGTGCCAGCCTAACCCACGCGGACCTTGCTTCTTGATTATTGATTGACGTTTACGTAAACGTCAATCAGGCTGCACCCTGGCGCTGCGCTTCGACGCCTTAGGGATACCGCCTGAAACCCGCCTGCTCTGTCGTGACTTATTCCATGACAATGTGTAATCAATACCAACAGGCGTGTTTCATGTCGACCGATACGATCGTTCCGTTCACCACTGGCGATGGCCGGTCATTGCATCTGGTGCATGTGGCGGGCGAGCACCCCGCCACACGTGGGCCGGTCTTGCTGGTGCACGGCGCGGGTGTTCGGGCCAACATCTTCCGCCCGCCGGTGGCCACACAATTTGTCGATGCGCTGCTGGCCCGCGGTTACGACGTCTGGCTTGAAAACTGGCGCGCCAGCATCGATTTGCCGCCATGCCACTGGACACTGGACCAGGTTGCGCTGTATGACCATCCGGCAGCGGTGCAAACCGTGCTGGCCAATACCGGTGCGACCACGTTGAAGGCGGTGATCCACTGCCAGGGCTCGACCAGCTTCACGATGTCGGCGGTGGCCGGCCTGCTGCCCGAGGTGGACGTGATCGTCAGCAACGCGGTGTCGCTGCACCCGGTCGTCAATGGCGCATCGCGGCTCAAGAGTCAATTGGCAGTGCCCATGGTGGGCTGGCTGACCGACTACCTCAATCCCCAGTGGGGCGAGGGCCATGGCGACGGCGCCGACAAGCTGGCGGTGCGGGCCATCCGCAGCATGGTCAACCTGTCGCCACACGAATGCGATAACGGCGTTTGTCGCTTTGCCAGCTTCACCTACGGCGCAGGGTCCGAGGTGCTGTGGCCGCACGACCAGCTCGACACCACCGTGCACGACTGGATCCGCGGCGAGTTTGGCGCGGTGCCGCTGACCTTTTTCAACCAGATGTCGCGCTGCATTGCCGCGGGCCAGATGGTGCGCCAGGAGGCCTTGCCGGGCCTGCCGGCCGACTACGCTGCCGCGCCGCCACGCTGTGAAACCCGCTTTGCATTCGTTGCCGGGCGGCGCAACAACTGCTTCCAGTGGCAGAGCCAGCAAAACAGCCATGCCTGGTTCAACCAGCACCAGCCAGGCCGCCACAGCCTGAAGGTCTTCGACGACTACGGCCACCTCGATGTTTTCCTGGGCCAGCACGCTGCCCGTGACACCTTCCCGTACATGCTGGCCGCGCTGGAATCGCCGCAACATTGAGCACACGCTGCGCCAGTTGCGTCCCGCGGTCCAGCACCACCCGATTACCCGTTCTCGCCGTCCTATCCACCAGGAGCCGCACCATGACTGCCACTGTCAGCACGCCCCATGCCGGGATTCACTTCAAGGAGACCATGAAGGGCCACTTCACGCTGGGCGCCACCGACCCTGAGCTTGGCGCCAAGGGTGAGCATGAACTGGCGATGAACGCCACCGTTGACATCCCTGACATCGACGCCTTCGTGGCCGATGCACAGCACCATGCCCAGCTCTCGGGCACGGTCGACTTTGCGCCACTGGGCCTGGGCATGGTGGCCGACAAAGGCGTGTTCGGCCTGTTCAGCCCCAGCGGCGACCCCGAGCTGACCTATATGGTCTATGAGTTGGGCTTTGCGCACGGTGGCAAACGCTGGTATCTGGCGGGCAAAAAGCATGTACAGATCGGCAACCCGCTGCGGCTGTGGGGCGAGACCACCACGCTGTTCACCACCCTGCACCAGGGCGATGACGCCAGCGCGCCGGTGGTGGGTGCCGGCGTGCTGGCGCTGGGTGTGGTGGACCTGTTCAAGCTGATGGGCACGCTGGAGACCACCCACATCGAAGGGTTCGGCGCAAAGGCGGCGGCGGTGGGCAGTTTTTTCGGCTTCTTCGCCAAAGAGCTGACCCGCACCTACCTGACCCAACGCCCCCAACCCTGAACCGCGAGCACCCCCATGACGCAACTCGACGTTGATGCCATCGTCATCGGCAGCGGATTTGGCGGCGCCGTGTCGGCCTGCCGGCTGGCCGAGGCCGGCATGAAGGTGCTGGTGCTGGAGCGCGGCCGCCGCTGGACGCCCGAGACCTACCCCCGTGAGCCCGGTGATGCCTGGCTGTGGGACGAAGACCAGCCGGAGCATTTCAACGGCTGGGCCGACCTGCGCACCTTCTCCGACATGTGGGTGGCCGCGGGTGCAGGGGTGGGCGGCGGGTCGCTGATCTACGCCAATGTGTCGGTCGAGGCCAAGCCCGAGATCTTCGCCAGCAAGTGGCCCAAAGGCATTGACCACCCCACGCTCAAGCCCTACTACGACCGGGTGGGCCACATGCTGGGCGTGCAACTGCTGCCCGACAACCAACTCACCGCCCGCTACCGGCTGATGAAGGAGGGGGCCGAAAAATGCGGCTGGGGTGACCGCTTCCACAAGGTGCCGCTGGCGGTCAGTTTTGATGCCGATTTCGACCCCGAGCGGGCGCCGGCGCGTGACGACAGCCACAGCAAGCCGTTCATCAACATCCACGGCGTGCAGCAAGGCACCTGCGTGCACTGCGGCAACTGCGACATCGGCTGCCAGGTCAAGGCCAAGAACACGCTGGACCTGAACTACCTGGCAGTGGCTGAAAAACACGGCGCCGAAATCCGGCCGCTGCACCTGGTGGTCAAGCTCGAACCCCTGGACAGCCAGCCTGGTGCTGGATGGCGGGTGCACTTTGACCGGCTCGAGGGCGGTCAGCGCATGGCCGGCAGTGTCACCGCACAGCGCGTGATCCTGGCCGCCGGCTCGATCGGCAGCACCGAGTTGCTGCTGCGCTGCCGCGACGAGCACAAGACGCTGACCGACCTGTCACCACGCCTGGGCAAGGGCTGGGCCTTCAACGGCGACTTTGTCACGCCCACGTTCTACAAGCACCGCAAGGTGTCGCCGTCGCACGGCCCCACCATCTCCAGCGCGATCGATCTGCTGGATGGTGTCTACAAAAAGCAGGCGCTGTTCATCGAGGACGGCGGCGTGCCCAACCTGGCGGCCGACTTCATCCGCGAGCGCCTCAAGCAACTGCCCGTCGGCAAGCTCAAGCAACTCTGGTCCGACCTGGGCGGCCATGCCGATGTGCAAGACCCGCTGTCCGACATGATGCCGTGGTTCGGGCAGGCGGTGGATGCCGCCGACGGTGAGCTCTACCTGGGCCGAATCTGGTACGCGCCGTGGCGCCGCACACTGAAGATGAACTGGGACTACCGCGCCAGCGAGGACACCGTCAATGCGATGGTCGAGGTGCACAAGATGCTGTCGGCGGCCACCGGTGGCACGCCGTTTGTGCCACCCACCTGGACCTTGGCGCACAACCTGATCACGCCGCACCCGCTGGGCGGCTGCAACATGGCCGACAGCATCGAGCAAGGTGTGGTGGACGGCTACGGCCAGGTGTTCGGCCATCCCGGCCTGTACGTGATGGACGGTGCCATCTTGCCGCGCGCCATTGGCCTGAACCCGTCGCGCACGATAGCCGCGCTGGCCGAGCGTGGGGTCGAGCGCATCGTGCAAACGGCCTGAGGGATGCGCCGCCCGGTGGCGGCCGTACCGGCGTTCAGTCCGGCCGCTGCCAGACCACGCCGTCTTCGTTCAGGATGGCGTCCAGCGGCACGTCGTGCGGTTCGGCCTTGAGCCAGGGGATGAAGCCATGGCCATAGCCCACGCCCACGGTGTAGGGGCGCGGCGCCAGCGCTGCCAGCGTGCGGTCATAAAAGCCGCCGCCGTAACCCAGCCGGGTGCCGTCCGGCCCATAGCCCACGCACGGGACCAGCAGCAGCGATGGCTCGAAGGCTTCGGTGTCCTTGGGCTTGGGGATGCCGTAGGCGTCTTCCTCCATAGGGCAGCCGGGGTACCAGACATGGAAGCGCAACTGCTTGGTGTCGCGGTTGATCACCGGCAGGCCGATGCGGCGCTGGTCCTCGGCCTCTGACCACCGGTACAGCGCGGGCAGGGCGTCGAATTCGCCCTTGATCGGCCAGTAGGCGCCGATGCTGGTGTCCTCGCGGCCCACCAACCAGACCCGCAGCACCTGCTGCAGATGCACAGCGCGCTCGTGACGGTCCACCATCGCCAGCCGTTCGGCCTGCAACTGGCGGCGCAGCGCACCTTTGTCCTGGGACGGCTCGAAGCTGAGGCTGAAGGTTGAGCTCATGGCAGCGATTGTCGGCCACCGGCCAGCCATTGGCGCAGCCCGCCAGCCTAAACTGTGCGGCATGGTTGTCGCCGAGGGTCTCGTGACCCACTGCGTGAAGCTGTTGTCCGCGCTGGGCAGCGCGCGCGGCGCATGTTCGGCGGCCATGGGTGGGTCGTGGACAGCCGCTTCATTGCACTGATCCTGGGCGATGTGCTCTACCTGAAGGCCCATGCGCTGGCCCGCCCGGCTTTTGAGGCGGCCGGCTGCAGGCCTTTTGGCTATGCCACCCGGACCGGCCAGCGCGCTGTGCTGGGCTGCTGGAGTGCGCCCGACGGCGCGATGGAGTCGCCCGGCCTGATGCTGCCCTGGGCCCGGTTGGCCATGGCCTCGGCACTGCGCGCCGCTGCGGCCAAACGCCTGGCAGCCGCACCCAAACCGCGGGCTGCGGCCCGCCAGACGCCGCCCCGGCCACGCGCCACGCCCTGAGTCGGTGCGGCGGCGGTCTGCCCCCAGCGCAGGTCAGCGGCCTCGCCGGCGCGCTAGGGTTCGGCCAGTACCTGCTCGCGGGTGCCCAGCCACAGGCCCTCACCAGCGGCCAGCACGTGGTCGGCGGCGTCCCCGCTGCGGGTGATCCAGACCCTGCCGCTCGCCACCTGCAACCAGCCGGCGCGCTGCGCCTGGATCCTCAGCAGACCGGCCAGGTGCAACTGGCGGGGCGTGCCGGCGAGTGCCTGCAAGCTGCCCGATTGATGCCATTTGTTCATGTCTGCTCCTGCGTTGTCAGTGCCGGACAACCCGGTCGGCGCGGTCAGTGATGCATTTATGTACTGCAACGGTAAAGCCATCATCGGTGGATCGCGGCTTGTGATCCAATGCAATCGTTACCCCTCATTGATGCTGAATTAATATGAATTCACCACCGCGGCGCCCGCTCTCGCTGGACGGTTTGCGGG
The DNA here is from genome assembly GCA_031394235.1 of Betaproteobacteria bacterium. GTDB lineage: Bacteria > Pseudomonadota > Gammaproteobacteria > Burkholderiales > Burkholderiaceae_C > Pseudaquabacterium. Next base: position 8,292 of record JANMXG010000019.1, on the reverse strand, counting down.
CCTTCGAGGCTGTGGCGCGGCGCCTGTCGTTCAGTGCCGCCGCCGACGAGTTGTTCCTGACCCAGTCGGCCATCAGCCGCCAGATCAAGGCGCTGGAGACCGAACTGGGTGCGGTGTTGTTCACCCGCGGCACCCGCAAGGTCGAGATCACAGCGGCAGGCAGTGCCCTGCGCCAGGCGGTGCTGCCGGCGCTGGACGGCATTGACAGGGTGGTGCGGCAGATCCGGGTCAGCAAAGGCCGGCGCCATGTCAATCTGTCCACCTTTGCCAGCTTCACCACGCTCTGGCTGATGCCGCGGCTGGCTGGGTTCCAGCAGCAGCATCCGGACATCGACATCCGCATCACCGCCACCGATGTGCTGGCCGATCTGGACGACCCGGAGCTCGACCTGGTGCTGCGTTATGACTTTGCCGCCAACTTGCCGCCCGATGCCGAGCTGCTGTTTGGTGAATTGCTGTCGCCGGTGGCCAGCCCGTTCCTGACACGGCAGGCAGCCAGCGGCCAGGCCCCGCCGCTGGCCACAGTGGCCGATCTGGCCGGCCATGCGCTGCTGGAGGAAGACGACCACCGACCCAGCGCCAGCACCCTGGGCTGGCGGCGCTGGCTGGACCACATGGGCCAGCGCACGCTGGAGCCGCGGCGCTGGACCTACCTCAACTACACCCACCAGCAGGTGCAGGGCGCGCTGGCCGGCCAGGGCGTGGCGCTGGCGCGGCTGGCGCTGGTGCATGAGCAACTGCTGCGGGGTGAGCTGGTGGAGCCGTTTGGCCCGGCCGGTCGGCTGGCTGCACCTGCCGCCTACTGGCTGCTGCCGCTGCCCGGGGCGCGCCTGCGGCCCGAGCTGCGGGCCTTCATCGACTGGGTGCGGGGTGAGGCGGCGGTGACACGGGCCGCACTGGGCCTGCCGCAGGATGTGCCGGCTTCGGCGCCCGCCAGCCCAGCGACCGATGCGGGCGGGGCATCAACGCCATGAGCATCGCTCACGCCGGTCGGCCCGCCGGCTGGCCTAGCATCGTGGTCTGATGTTTTTGGCCACACCACCGTGCTGGCCGCCCCTTTGACGGAGAACCCCATGCTCAAGCTGGCCATCGGTAACAAGAACTACTCGTCGTGGTCGATGCGGCCCTGGGTGCTGCTGCGCCAGTTCAACCTGCCGTTCGAGGAGATCATGATCCCCTTCGACGGCTTTGGCCCCGAGTCCCGCTTCAAGCAGGCCGCAAGCCTGCTGTCGCCGGTGGCCAAGGTGCCGGTGCTGCTGCATGGCGATCTGGTGGTCTGGGACACACTGGCCATTGCCGAGTACCTGGCCGAGTACGCCGCCGAGCACTTCCCCGAGCTGGCGCTGTGGCCGCGCGACCAGTCGGTGCGGGCGCGGGCCCGCAGCCTGTGTGCCGAAATGCACAGCGGCTTTGCTGCGCTGCGCAGCGCCTGCCCGATGAACATCGAGGCATCCCTGCCCGAGGTCGGCGCCCGGGTACTGGCCGAGCAGCCCGCTGTGGCCGCCGATCTGGCCCGGCTGGTGGCGATGTGGCAGGCCGCGCTGGCGGCCAGCGGCGGTCCGTTCCTGATGGGTGGCTACTCCATCGCCGACGCCTACTTTGCACCGGTGGCTGCTCGGCTGCGCACCTACGGCCTGCCGCTGCCCACCGACGTGTCCGCCTATGTCGACCGGCTCTGGGCCAGCCCGGGCGTGGCCGCCTGGGTGCAAGGCGCGCTGGCCGAGCAGCAGTACCTGGATTTCGAAGAGCCCTACCGCCGCAGCCGCTGATCCCCACGCGGCCGGCACAACGGCGGGGCACCTGGTCAGCGCCGGGCTGGGGGCTGCGTTACATTGGATCGCGCGGCACACCCGTGCCCGCAGCGCACCCACCCAGGCCGCGCAAGCGCGCCTGCAGATGTCCAATGAGCGGCCCGATCTTCTCCTCCTTCCGCACCCGGCCCCAAACCGGCCTGTCCGCTTGGGTTCTGCCTGGCTTGGCCTGGCGGCTCGGCTGTCGGCTCGTCCGACAGGTCACCCTGGGCGCGTTGGTCGCGTGGGGCGCATTGGGCACATCAGGCCTGGCCGCGCTGGCGCTGCCCACACCCGCCGTCGCCCAGCCCAGCGGCCTGGACACCACTGTGGTCGAGGCCCGCGAGGCCGCCCGCAAGCGTGACCGCACCCGCCTGGCTGCGGCCCGCGCCGCGCTGCAGGCCGGTGGCCATCCGCTGACGCTTTGGGTCGAGTATTGGGATTTGAGCGTGCGGCTGAACGAGGTGCAGGCCGACGAGGTCGAGGCCTTTTACGCCCGCTGGTCCGGCAGCTACGTTGAGGACCGGCTGCGCAACGATTGGCTGCTGGAGCTGGGCCGGCGCCGCGACTGGGCGGGACTGGCGCGCGACTACCCGCGCTTTCGCATGAACGACGACCGCGAGGTGAGTTGCTGGTGGCTGTTTACCGAGCATCTGGCCGGCCGCGACGTGCGCGATGCGGCCCGCACCGCCTGGTTCAACCAGAAAGAGCTGGACGACGGCTGCAACCTGCTGGCCACCGCGATGGTCGATGCCAAGCGTTTCACGGAAGGCGATGTCTGGCGCAAGGCCCGGCTGGCGCTAGAGGCCCAGCGCCCCGGCGCCGCCAAGGCCGCGGTCGGCCTGCTGGGCAATGCCGCCGCCCGCGAGGTGGCCGACGCCATCGACAACCCGGCGCGCTACCTGCGCCGCAACAGCGGCGGCAGTGCCGGCAGCACCCGGCTGCCGCAGGAGATGCGGCTGCTGTCGCTGCTGCGGTTGGCACAGACCGAGCTCGACAGTGCCACCGCCCTGCTCGATGGCGGCACGCTGGCCTTGAGCCCGTCGCAAGCCGCCTGGGCCTGGTCGTATGCCGGCCGGCAGGCGGCGTTCAAGCTGGCGCCTGATGCGGCGGCCTACTACCAGCGTGCGCTGGGCTTGCTGCGTGCCGACGAGGCCCGCAACCCCGGCTGGACCGACGACACGCTGGCCTGGGGCGTGCGGGCCACTTTGCGCAGCGCGGCACCTGCCCAGCGCTGGCCGCAGGTGCAGCGCCTGGTGGAAGCGATGGGCGCGTCCGAGCAGCGCGAGCCGGTCTGGACGTACTGGAAAGCCCGCGCCCTGCAATCGCAGGCGCGTGACAATGCGGATGGCGACATCCAGCGGGTCGAGGCACGGCGCCTGCTGGATTCGATCAGCAGCGGCCTGAACTTCTACGCCTCGCTGGCCACCGAGGACCTGGGCCGGCTGCCCGCGCTGCCCGCCGCCCCGGCCGCGCTCAGCGCCGCCGAGCGTGACGCCGCCAAGACCAGCCCTGGCCTGAGCCGTGCGCTGCTGTTGGTGGACCTGGGCCTGCGTGACGAGGCCCGGCGCGAATGGAACTTCACGCTGCGCGGCATGGGCGACCGCGAGTTGCTGGCCGCCGCCCGCCTGGCCTGCGACCGCAGTGACTGGCAGCTGTGCATCAACACCGCCGAGCGAACCCGCGGCGAGATCGACACGGCGTTGCGCTACCCGATGCCGTTTGCCGCCGACATCACCCAGGCCGCCAACGCCGTCGGGCTGGAGCCGGCGCTGGTGTTTGGCCTGATCCGGCAGGAGACCCGCTTCATGCCGCAGCTGAAATCCAGCGTGGGGGCGGCCGGCCTGATGCAGGTGATGCCGGCCACCGGCCGTTGGGTGGCCAAGAAGATCGGCATGGACTGGCGCAACCCCGAGATGATCAGCGACCCGCTGGTTAACCTGCGGCTGGGCACCAGCTACCTCAAATTGGTGCTCGACGACCTGGGCGGCTCGCAGGCGATGGCGGCGGCGGCCTACAACGCCGGGCCGGGCCGGCCGCGCCGCTGGCGCGAGGGACCGCAGCTGGAGACGGCGATCTGGGCCGAAAACATCCCGTTCAACGAAACCCGCGATTACGTCAAGAAAGTGCTGTCCAACGCGGCCGTCTACAGCGCCTTGATCGACAGCCAGAAGCCGCCCGTGCTGCGCCCGCGCCTGGGCGCCGGCATCGGGCCGCGTGACGCGGCCGCTGCTGCCACCAACACCGAACTGCCCTGAGGCCGTGCTGCCCCCCATGAAAAAAATCGTCATCACCGGCGGCACCGGCTTTGTCGGCCGTGCCGTGCTGGAGCGGCTGTTCGAGCGCAACAGCGAAACACGCCTGGTGGTGCCCACCCGTCGCCTCGCCAATGGCCGGCAGGTGGCGCTGCTGCCCACCGTCGATCTGGTCGAGTGCAATGTGCACGATCCCGCGGCCCTGCCCGGCCTGCTGCACGGCGCGGATGCGCTGGTGCACCTGGTCGCCATCCTGCACGGCAGCGAGGCCGACTTCGACCGGGTGCATGTGCAACTGCCGCGCCACTTGGCGGCGGCCTGCGCGGCGGCGGGTGTGCCGAGGGTGGTGCATGTCAGCGCGCTGGGCGTGGCCGCGCATGCGCCGTCGGCCTATTTGCGCAGCAAGGCCGCCGGCGAGGCGGTGTGGCACCAGGCGGCGCAGCTGCATCCGCCGCCGCATGCGCTGGACATCACGATGCTGCGGCCGTCGGTGATCTTTGGCGCCGAGGACCGCTTCACCAACCTGTTTGTGGCACTGCAGCGGGTGTTTCCGCTGCTGCCACTGGCCGGGGCGGGGGCCAGGTTCCAGCCGGTCTGGGTGGGCGACGTGGCGCAGGCGGTGGTCAACAGCCTGTTCGACCCCCGGCCTGACGGCGCGGTGATCGAATGTGCCGGGCCCGAGGTGCTGACGCTCAAGCAGATCGTGCAACGGGTCGGCGCCATGGCCGGTTGTGCCCGCCCGGTGCTGGCGCTGCCCGAGGCGATCGGGCTGCTGCAGGCATCGTTGATGGGGCTGATGCCGGGTCAGCCGCTGATGTCGCGCGACAACGTGTTGTCGATGCGCGTGCCCAATGTGGCCAGCGGCGGTGGGTCCGGCCACAGCCTGCCCGGGTTGGCCGCGCTGGGCATCAGCCCGGCGTCGCTGGACACGCTGGCCGCGCACTTCTGCCCGCCCGATCCGCGCAGGCCATGAGGTGTTATGTCGTCGGCGGCGCGGTGCGAGACCGGCTGCTCGGCCTGCCCGTCAACGACCGCGACTGGGTGGTGGTCGGCAGCACGCCCGAGGCCATGGTCGAGGCCGGTTACACGCCTGTGGGCCGTGACTTTCCGGTCTTTCTGCACCCCGACAGCCACGAGGAATATGCGCTGGCCCGTACCGAGCGCAAGTCCGGCCGGGGCTACCAGGGTTTTGTCGTGCACGCGTCACCCGAGGTCACGCTGGCGCAAGACCTGGCACGGCGTGACCTGACGATCAACGCCATCGCCGAAGACCCGGCGTCCGGTGCTCTGACCGACCCCTTCGGCGGCCAGCGCGACCTGCAGCTGCGGCTGCTGCGCCATGTCGGCCCGGCTTTTGTCGAAGACCCGGTGCGGCTGCTGCGGCTGGCCCGGCTGGCGGCGCGTTTTGCCGATTTCACAGTGGCGCCGGAAACCCAGGCCCTGCTCGGGCAGATGGTGGCCGACGGTGAGGTCGATCATCTGGTGCCCGAGCGGGTCTGGCAGGAGCTGTCGCGCGGGCTGATGGAGGCCCAACCGCAGCGGATGTTCGAGGTGCTGCGCAGCTGCGGCGCGCTGGCCCGCCTGTTGCCCGAGGTGGACCGGCTCTGGGGTGTGCCGCAGCCTGAGGCCCACCATCCAGAGATCGATACCGGTGTTCACCTGATGCTGGTGCTGCAGACCGCCGCCCGGCTGGGTGCGCCGCTGGCCGTGCGTTACGCCTGCCTGTGTCACGACCTGGGCAAGGCCAGCACACCCGCCGACGAACTGCCCCGCCACATCGGCCACGAGGCGCGCAGCGCCAAGCTGGCATGCACGGTGTCGGACCGCTGGAAGGTGCCTGCCGATTGCCGCGACCTGGCCGAGATCGTGGCCCGCGAGCACGGCAACATCCACCGCAGCGCCGATTTCAATGCGGCCGCGCTGATGCGGCTGCTGGACCGCTGCGATGCGCTGCGCCGGCCGCAACGTTTTCTGGACGCGCTGCTGGCCTGCGAATGTGACGCCCGGGGGCGCCTGGGGCTGGGCGACGTGCCTTACCCGCAGCGCCCGCGGCTGGCCGCGGCGCTGGCGGCGGCGCAAGCAGCGCCAGTGCAAGGCGTTGCCGAGCAGGCCGCCGCCCAGGGTTTGGCGGGCCCGGTGATCGGTGAGCGGATCAGAGAGGTGCGCACCGCGGCCATCGAGGCGGCCTTGACCGGGGCTTTCAGCCCAAGCCAGCCACCGCCTGCCACGCCGCTTCCACCGCCTGTTCAGTGACCTGCTGTTTCCATGCGGGCGTGTCGGTGTAAAACGCGTCCCGGGTCTGGCGCTTGATGGCCTGTCGTTGGGCTGCCGGTGCGTCGGGATGGTTTTCGACCCACTGGTCGGCGCGCAACGCATCCAGCATCTGGTCGATCGGCAGCGTGCCGTACTCCAGCGCGATGCCGGTGTACTCGGCTTGCGGGCATTCGTCGCCCGCAGCGTTCCACATCAGGCCTTTGAGCGGCGCGGACGTGGAGCTGCCGTCGTAAAACGAGGTCACGCCGCGCCCGTCCGGCCCGCCCCACCAGGCTTGCGCACGCGCCAGCGCGGCAGCATCGTCCGGGCAGGCAAAGATGCGCTCACCCAAGCCGCTGGGCCCCAAGCCAGTGTGGAAGTCGATCCAGCCCAGCCGGGCGCAGCGCCGGCCTTGCTCGCGCAGCACTTGGCGCAGGGTCTGCTGGCTCCAGCTGGGGTTGTGACCACCGTAGAACAAGCCTTCGGGGTGGTGGTACTGGCCACCACTGACAGCAGCCTGCCAGGCTTTCATGCCGTGCTGGCTGATGTAGTTGTCCACCGCCAGCGCTACCTCGGGCGACGGCGGCCAGGTGGCGGGCACCAGCAGGTGCGCCACCGCGTCATAGCCGGTGTTGCGGACCAGCGGTTGGCTGAAATCCTGAAAATTGCGGTTCAGGTCGACGTTTTCGTGGGTGGTGCGGCGCCACCACGAAAAGCCGTAGGGGTTGAGCCCATGCACATACAGCAACGCCACGCCGCCAGCCTTGGTGGCAGCGCGCAGGCCGGCATCACCCAGCAGCGTGACCTGCACGCCCGAGCCACAAAAGCCCTCCACACCGTGGCAGGCCGAGCTGAGCACCAGCACGGCGGCGGCGTCGGCCGGGCCGTCGCGCACCACGTCCATTGCCAGCGCCTCACCATCACGTCCCAGCATCGGGTGCGGGTGGCTTTGCGCGTCCAGCCCGGCGGCCTCGGCGGCAGCCAGAAACTTGGTGCGCGCCTCGGCGTAGCTTTGCGAGAAGGGGTCGGTGTCGATCATGCGGTGACCGTGCTGTGCTTTACGCGCGGCTCAACGCGGCGTGGCCAGCCATTGCTCGGCAATGCGCACCCAGGCGGTGGCGCCCAGCGGGATCAGGTCGTCGTTGAAGTCGTAGCTGGGGTTGTGCAGCATGCACGGGCCCAGGCCGTGGCCGCCTTCTCGGTGCTCACCGTCGCCGTTGCCGATCATGAAGTAGCAGCCGGGTTTTTCCAGCAGGTAGTAGCTGAAGTCCTCGGCGCCCATGGTCGGCTCGAACTCCTGCACGTTGTCCGGCCCCACCACGTCGCCCAGCACCTGGCGGGCAAAGGCGGTTTCGGCGTCGTGGTTGATGGTGGGCGGGTAGTTGCGCTTGAACTTGAACTCGCAGCCGCACTCGAACGCCTCGGCGGTGGCGTTGGCCATCGCCTGCATGCGGCGCTCGATCATGTCGAGCACCTCGGTGGTGAAGGTGCGCACCGTGCCCTCGATCACGCAGGTCTCGGGGATCACGTTGGTGGCCTCGCCGGTGTGGATCATCGTCACCGAGATCACGCCGGTATCGATCGGGCGCTTGTTGCGCGAGATGATGGTCTGGAAGCCCTGCACCATGGCGCAGGCCGCTGGCACCGGGTCGGTGCCCAGGTGCGGCATCGCGGCGTGGGCGCCTTTGCCCTTGAGCGTGATCTTGAACTCGTTGCTGGACGCATAACACGGCCCGCTCTTGAGCGAAAACTGGCCCACCGCCATGCCCGGCCAGTTGTGCGCGCCAAATACCGCCTCCATCGGAAACAGCGTAAACAGACCGTCCTTGATCATCTCGCGGGCACCGCCGCCGCCTTCTTCGGCGGGCTGGAAGATCAAATACACCGTGCCGTCGAAATTGCGGTGCCGCGACAGGTGTTTAGCCGCGGCCAGCAGCATCGCGGTGTGGCCGTCATGGCCGCAGGCGTGCATCTTGCCGGGGTGCTGGCTGGCG
>JANMXG010000018.1:0-6456 GCA_031394235.1 Betaproteobacteria bacterium | reverse complement strand
AAACCCTGAGCCAGCACCGTGCTGGCGGTCATGCCGGCCGATGACAGGTCAGCGCGGTAGGGGTCGTAGCGAACCCCATCGCGCACCGCGCCGTACAGCGCCACCGCACGGGCGCGGTCGTCCGCGCCCACGGCATGTGCGGCGGCAAAGGCACGCACGGCCGGGTGGTCGCTGTCGATCAACGGCGTTGCCGCCAGCGTTGCCGCGGACGGCCGGGCGGCGTCTGTCTGGGCGATGCGGGTGGCGTCGGTTTCAGGCATCGGTGTCTCCTGGGGGGGACAGTTTCGCGGCAGTCTTTGCGGCAAGATGTCGCCGGTGCGCCAGCGGCAGCCGGCGCGCCCCGTCCGCCCCAGCCCAAACCCGACCCATGATCGACCTGTACTACTGGCCCACGCCCAACGGCTGGAAAATCAGCATCGCGCTCGAAGAACTGCGCCTGGCGTATGCCGTCAAGCCCGTCAATATCGGCCGCGGCGAGCAGTTTTTGCCCGACTTTCTGGCGATCAGCCCAAACAACCGCATCCCGGCGCTGGTGGACCACGCTCCGCCGGGCGGCGGTACGCCGTTCAGCAGTTTCGAGACCGGCGCGATGCTGGTCTACCTGGCCGAGAAGACCGGCCGCCTGTTGCAGGCCGACCCGGCCGCCGGGCCCCTGGACTGGCGCGCCCGCCACGCCGTGTTGCCCTGGCTGATGTGGCAAATGGGCGGGCTGGGGCCGATGCTGGGCCAGCACGGCCACTTCAAGCTGTACGCGACCGAGCAGATCCCCTACGCCATTGACCGCTACGGGCGCGAGACACGCCGGCTGTATGGCGTGCTGGACACCCAGCTTGGGCTGACCGGTGCGTTTGTCGCCGGACCGGCCTACGGCATCGCCGACATCGCGATATTTCCGTGGATCCTGACCCACAAGGCGCAGGGTCTGACGTTGGATGACTGGCCGCATGTCAAACGCTGGTATGCCGTGGTGCGGGCGCGCGACGCGGTGCAGCGTGGCCTGGCGGTCGGCAAGCCCTTCAAGCCCGCCACCGCCATGGACGAGGAAACCCGGCGCTACCTGTTCGGCGCGGCCTCCACAGCACCCGCTGCCGCCATGACCCCCGGCGCAACACCGGACACCACGCCATGATCGAATGCTTCTTCGACTGCTCCAGCCCCTGGACCTGGCTGGCTTTCCGCAAGCTGCGCGCCTTGTCCGCCGAGTTGGATGTGGCGGTGGACTGGAAGCCGGTGCTGGTGGGCGGCATCTTCAATGCGGTCAACCCCAGCGTCTACGCGTTCCGCGACAACGGCGTGCCAGCCAAGCAGGCCTACCACCGCAAGGACCTGATGGACTGGGCGCGGCACGATGGGTTGACGATCCTGTTTCCGCCCAGCGTGTTTCCGGTCAACAGCGTCAAGGCGATGCGGGCCTGCTGCTGGCTCAAGGATTCGGGCCGCTTGGCGCCGTTTGCCGAAGCGGTCTTTCACGCCTACTGGACCGACGACCGTGACATCGCGCAAGACGACGTGCTGGCCGACATCGCCAGCCGCCTGGACATCGACGCCACCGCGCTGCTGGGGGCCATCGCCATGCCCGAAGTCAAGGCCCGGCTCAAGGCCAACACCGACGAGGTGATCGCCCGCGGCGGCTTTGGCTCGCCGACAATCTTTGTCGGTGGCGACGACATGTACTTTGGCCGCGACCGCCTGCCGCTGGTGCGCGAGGCCGTGTTGCGTCGCCGCGCCGCTTGAGACCGGCCGCCGGCCTGCCGCCTGCCGGCCCACCGCCATGAGCCGATCCCGCCAGCACAGGCCAGACGGCCTGCCCGCACCCGGGGCGCCGCGCCTGCTGCCGCTGGCCGCACCGCTGTTTGCCGAGATGCTGCTGGGCCTGGGCATGGGCCTGGTGGGCACCGTGCTGGCGGCCCGGCTGGGTGATGCGCATGGTGCGGCGTTTGCGCTGTGCAGCCAGGTGCTGGCGATGCTGTTTGTCTTTTTCCGCATCGTCGGCGCTGGGGTCAGCGTGGTGGTGTCGCAGGCGCTGGGCGGGCGCCGGCGCGACGAGGCCGACCGCACCGCCCTGGCCACACTGGGCGCCAGCAGCTGGTTTGGTGCGGTCTGCGTGCTGCTGGCGGTGGCCGGCGCCGATTCGCTGCTGCGCCTGCTGAACGCGCCGCCCGAGGTGATGCCGTTGGCCGTGCCCTTGCTGCGTTGGCTGGCGCCGGCGTTGCTGCTGGACGCCTGGAACGCCACGCTGTCCAGCGTGTTGCGCGCCCACCTGCAGTCGCGGCCGACGATGGTGGTGAACATCACGATGCAGGTGTTGCACCTGGCGCTGGCGGTGCCGTTGATGGGCGGTCTGGGTCTGCTGGGCGCCAGCGTAGGCTTGGCCGATTGGCCGGGCCTGGGGTTGACCGGTTACGCCGCGGCGCTGCTGCTGGCGCGCGGCCTGGGTCTGGTGCTGTTTCTGCAGACCTGGCGCGACCGGCTGGGCCTGGTGCCGCGGTGGCCTGACTGGTGGCAGTGGCGCCGCGCTGCATTGGGTCCAGTGCTGCACATCGGCCTGCCCGGCGCCGCCGAGAACATCGCCTGGCGGGCCGGCTTTGTCTTCAGCCTGTCGGTGGTGGGGCAGATGGGCACGGCCGCGCTGGCCACCCATGCCTACACCATGCAGATCATCCACATGATTCTGCTGTTCGGCATCACGCTGGGGCTGTCGGCCGAGATCATGGTGGGGCACCTGGTGGGCGCAGGCCGGCTGCACGATGCCCACCGCCTGGTGCGGCGATTGCTGTCGCGCGGTCTGGTGTTGGCGGCGTTGGTGTCGCTGGCCGTGGCATTGGCCGGGCCGCAGCTGATGGGCTGGTTCACGCGGGACGCGCACATCATCGCAGCCGGCGCCACCCTGCTGTGGCTCACGGTCGCGCTGGAGACCGGCCGCATTTTCAACCTGGTGTTGGTCAACGCCCTGCGCGCAGCGGGCGATGCGCGCTACCCGATGACCGCGGGTGCTGCGTCGTTTTTGGTCGTGATGGCGGGCGGCAGCTGGTGGTTGGGCGCGTACCTGGGCTGGGGCCTGGTGGGCGTGTGGATCGCCTACGCGGCCGACGAATGGTTGCGCGGCCTGTTGATGTGGCGGCGCTGGGCCGGCCACGGCTGGGTGCCTGCGGCGCGCCAGATGCACCGGCGGCTGCGGCGCAGCAACCGGCCAGGTGGCTGATACCAGCTGCGCCGCTGACGCCGCGACCTAGAATTCCTGCAAGCTGCAATGGGCAGCCCACCACAGGATCGGGGCCGCATTTGCAACACTTTTGGACTCTCGTGCTGGCCGGCATGGTGTCGGCCCTGCCGCTGCTGGGCAACGCCGCGGCGCCGCCGATGGCGCCACCCGCCGCCGTGCTGACATCGTCCTGGGTGCGGGCCATGGCCTCGACTGCAAAACCCGAAACCGATATAGCCCTGCGCAGCCGCTTGCGCAGCGCTGTGTTGGGCGCTGCTGCCGGCACAGCCTGGGACGCCGAATGCGAGCAGGACAACCAAGCCAGCGGCGCTGCGGCCGGGGTGGCGCGACAGCGTCTACCGGACGGCACCTGGTTGCTGCGCCTGGATTGCGGTGCCGGCGCCTACCAAGGCAGCTTCTGGGCGGCACAGGTCTGGCGCCAGGCGGGGCAGTGGCGTGCTGGGGTGTTGGTCTGGCCGGTCGCCCAGGCCCAGGCCCAGGCTCAGGCCCAGGCCCCGGCCCGGGCCCGGGCCCGGGCCCGGGCCGGGGCCACCGGGCAGCCGTTTACGCTGACGCAGGAGGTGGTGCTCTCGGGTGACCTGGCGTTGTTGCCTGGCGGCACGGTCGAGGTGCTGAACCGGTTTCGGGGCCTGGGGGATTGCGGTACCCGAAGCGCCTACGAGGTCAAGCAGGGCCGGGTTCGATTCATGGTGCTTGCGGCGGTGTGGGTCTGCCCCGACACTCCGGCCAGCGTGCCGATCGGCCCGCCGGACTGGCCGATCCTCAAGTCGTTTGGCCGCTGACAACACCATCCCAAGGAGCCGCCATGTTTTACAACCACCAAGTCTTTGCCACCGAGTACGAGAAGGTCTTTACCAAGCTCAATGCGTCGCAGTACCAGGGCGTGGACCAGCTCCTGGGCTTTGTGCAATTGGACCCGGACATCGAGGACGACCGCTGGGTGGCCTACATGCTGGCCACCGTCAAGCACGAGTGCGCCAACACGTTCTTGCCGATCACCGAAATCGGCAGCGAGTCCTACCTCGCCAAGTACAACGCCGGCACCACCATCGGCGCCAGGTTGGGCAATACGCAAGAGGGCGACGGCGTCAAGTTCAAGGGCCGCGGCTATGTGCAGATCACCGGCCGCGCCAACTACGACAAGCTGGGCAAGGCGCTGGGCGTGGGCGACCTGTTTCTCAAGCAGCCGGCGCTGGTGCTGGAGCCAGCCAATGCCTACCGGGTGATGTCGATCGGCATGCGCAAGGGCCTGTTCACAGGGCGCTCGCTCAGCAAATACATCAACGACACCGGATGTGACTACGTCGGCGCACGCTACATCATCAATGGCAAGGACCGCGCCGACGACATCGCCGCCTACGCGACCAAGTTCGAGGTCATGCTCAAAAAGGCGCGGGTGGCCTGATCTTGCCCGGCGGTGGCCTCACAGCCCGTGGAAGCGGGCAAATACATCCACCGCCGCCCGCTCTGACCGCAACTGGTTGATCGCATGGGCCGGGTTGCGGTGGCCGATGGCCATGCCGGTGAACAGCATGCGCTCGGCCGGGAGGCCAAGAAAGTTGCCGATGGTTGTGGGATAGACCGCCCAGCACTCCTGCGGGCAACTGTCCAGGCCCTCTTCGCGCAGCAGCAGCATCACCGATTGCAAGAACATGCCCAGGTCGCTCCATTGCGGCGGGCCCATGCGGCGGTCCACGCTGCAAAACAGCGCCATCGGTGCGCCAAAAAACTGGTAGTTGCGGGCAAACCAGCGCAGCCGCGCCGCCTTGTCCTCCCGCGGAATGCCCAGCCGGGCGTACATGTCCTCGCCGATCTTGAAGCGGTAGTCACGGTGCGGCGACACCAGCTCTTTCGGGTAAATGTCGTACTCGGGTGATTCGCTCTTGTCGCCTGCCGCCACCTCGGCCAGCCGGCCTTGCATGATGGCCTTGAGCGCGTCCAGCCGGCCTGCGGCCACGATGTCGATCTGCCAGGGCTGCACATTGCCGCCCGAGGGCGAGCGCGAGGCGGTGGCCAGCACACGCCGGATCTGCTCGGCCGACACCGGCTCGGGCAAGAAGTCGCGCACCGACAGGCGGCTGTTCAGGGCGTCGGTGACGGTGAGGGCGGTGGACGGCGATGGGGTTGGTGCGGTCATGGGCTGGGGGGTGTGTGAGATTCGGCTGTTTGCGGTTTGGCAGTGGGAAGGGCGCAGCGCAGGTCCAGGGCAACCGTGCAGTGACTCATCTGGGTTGGACAACGTGTCACAGCAGGCGACACGCCAGTGTCGGGCTCTCTCCAGTGTCAGCGTCGGGCTTGGGCGTGACTATCGTCGAATCGGACGATCCGGCCGGACGCTCGCCCCGGCGGCGAACGCGTCAGCCAATACACGCAAGACGCCCCCGACTGGCCCAGCCAAAGTGCACCCTGTCGCCCGTTTGACCGCCCGCCATGAGCCTGCTCGACGCCCCCGCAGCCCCGCATTACTTCACGCCCGAGCATGTGCAGTTCCGTGCGTCGCTGCGCGACTGGGTGGCGCGCGAAATCACGCCGCATGTCAACGCCTGGGACGAAGCCCAGGGCTTCCCGCGCGAGCTGTACAAAAAGGCCTCGGCCATCGGCTTGCTGGGCCTGGACTACCCCGAGCAATTTGGCGGCACACCGGCTGATCTTTTTTACCACCTGATCCTGTCCGAAGAGCTGGCGCGGCCCGGCTGTGGCGGCGTGGCGGCGTCGCTGATGTCGCACTCGATCGGCCTGCCGCCGGTCAGGAACTTTGGCAGCGCGGCACTCCAGGCGCGGGTGATCCCGCCGGTGCTGGCGGGCGACAAGATCGCCGCGCTGGCGGTCACCGAGCCCTCGGGCGGCTCGGACGTGGCGGCACTCAAAACGACAGCCATCCGCGTCAAAGGCGGCAGCATCGACGGCCCAAGCGATCACTTTCTTGTCAACGGCGAGAAGGTTTTTATCACCTCGGGCATGCGGGCCGACTTCATCACCGTGGCGGTGCGCACCGACCCCGCCAACAAGGGGCCGGGCGGTATCTCGGCCCTGCTGATCGACGGCGACACGCCCGGTTTGAGCCGTACCCGGCTCGACAAGATGGGCTGGTGGGCCAGTGACACGGCCCACCTGCGCTTCGACAACTGCCGCGTCCCGGTGGCCAATCTGATCGGCGAAGAGGGCAAGGGCTTCAAGACCTTCATGAGCAACTTCAACGGCGAGCGCCTGGGCATGGCGGCGCAGGCGGTGGG
>JANMXG010000017.1:0-3042 GCA_031394235.1 Betaproteobacteria bacterium | reverse complement strand
TTCCCTGATCCGGACCTGCCGCCGCTGGTGATCTCGCCCGAGTGGATCGCCCAGGTGCGGGCCAGCCTGCCCGAGTTGCCGGCGGCGATGGCGCTGCGCTTCCAGCAGCAAGATGGGCTGTCGCTGGACGACGCGGCGGTGATGACGCAGAACCTGGACTTCGCCCGGTTCTACGAAACCGCACGCGACGCCTGCGGACAGGCCAAACTGGTCGCCAACTGGCTGATGGGTGAGTTTTCGCGCCGGCTCAATGCCGAAGACCGGGCGCTGGCACAAAGCCCAGTGGACGCCACCACGCTGGCCGCGCTGATTGCCCGCATCGGCGACGGCACGGTCAGCCACAACGCCGCGCGCCAGGTGTTCGATGCGCTGTGGGCGGGCGAGTTGGCGCAAATCGACGCGGGCAACCTGCAGGTGGATGCGCTGATCGAGGCCAAAGGCCTGAAGCAGATGAACGACAGCGGGGCACTTGAGGTCATCACCGACCAGGTGCTGGCCGCCAACCCGAAGCTGGTCGAGGAGGTACGCGCCGGCAAGGACAAGGCCTTCAACGCACTGGTCGGCCAGGTGATGAAGCTGTCCCGGGGCAAAGCCAACCCGGCCCAGGTCAACGCGCTGCTGAAACAGCGACTGGCGTGATGCCAATTGGCGCGCCGCGCCCGTCAGGGCGCGGTATTGCGCACGGTTGAAGGTGTATGTGCGGCCGGCGCGGCGCGCGGCGCGGCCGATCCACCCAGGGCAGCGGCTACTGGCCCTGCAGCGGCTGGCGCCATCACCGGCGACAGTGAGCCGGCGGGCGCGCCCGCCCACAAGCGGCGCAGTCGGTCCAGCTCCAGGTCATGCAGCTTGTTGATGCGGACCATCTCGGCCTCCTGGTTGGCCGCAGCCGACCGCTGGGCCTCAACGCCGGCATCGTTGGCATCGACCTGCTGCTTCAGGCGCTGTGGGATCTGCCGGCCTTTGTAGAACTCGGCCTCTTCCAGCAACGGTTTGCGCTCGGTGGCCAGCTCCTTGAGGCGATGCTCGGTTGCCCTGTTCGCCAGGCGCACCGTGTCGAGCGCGGCCTCGCGGGATTTGCGGTGCACAGCCTCGTTTGGAAAACGCGCCACCAGGTTGCGGTCGCGCCGCACGGCGTCGGCCTGACCGGCGCGTGCCACGTCCGCGCGGCGCTCGGCGGCGTCGCGCTCGGCGCGTTCTTCAGCGGTCAGTGTCGGCGGCACCACCCGCTGCACCGATCCATCGCGGTTCAGCACCCGCTGCTCGCGGGCCACGCAATCCGCGATCGGGCGGTCTGACGTCAGCTTGCGGCCCTGGCCATCGACACAGGTGTAGATGCCGGCGACCGCCGACGCGCCCGATTGGGCCCAGGTGTCCAGAGGTGCTGCACCCGCCAGCAGCAGGACTCCCGCCCACACTGTCGCCCCCGCCGTCAGCCCCGGCGACCTGGCGTGCGCTGTCCGCAGGCCGCCAACTGCCCTGCAGGCCGGTACTGCCAACCCCTGACGCCGCCCCTGTATCACATCAAACTCCGTATCGGTCGCGGTAGGCTGCAACGCGCTGCAGGTGCGGCGCCAACTCGGCAGCGCCGGACAATTGCAGATATTGCAACAGGTCTTGCAAGCTGGCAATCGACGCTACGTCCAGTTTCAGGTGATCCCTGACGTATTGCACGGCAGACCAGGGCATATCGTTACCGCCCTCGCTGGCTTTTTCCTGCCGGTCCAGCGCAATCACGACAGCCGCGGGCGTGGCGCCAGCCGCGCTGATCAGCGCAATCGACTCGCGCACCGAGGTGCCGGCCGAGATCACGTCGTCGATGATCAGCACCCGGCCCCGCACCGGCGCACCCACCAGGGTGCCGCCCTCGCCGTGGTCCTTGGCCTCCTTTCGATTGTAGGCAAAAGGCAGGTTGCAGCCCAGCCGCGCCAGCTCGACAGCCACCGCTGCGGCCAGCGCAATGCCCTTGTAGGCCGGGCCGAACAGCATGTCGAACTGCAGCCCGGAGTCCAGCAGGCGGCGTGCATAAAATCCCGCCAGCCGGCCCAGTTTGGCGCCGTCGTCGAACAGGCCGGCATTGAAAAAATATGGCGACTGGCGCCCCGCCTTGGTCTGGAACTCGCCGAAACGCAGCACCCCCGCCTCGACGGCAAATTGCACAAAATCCTGCGCCAGCGGGCTGCTGGCCGTGTTTTTGCAGTCGGAGGCAGTTTTGTTCATGGAGATCTCTTGGCTTTTAGACTCGTCACGCTCAACCTGAACGGCATCCGTTCAGCGGCCAACAAGGGCTTTGTGGAATGGGCCGCACAAGCGGGCGCGGATTGTATGGGGGTGCAGGAGGTCAAAGCCCAGGCCAGCGACATCGCCGGCCGCTTCGACACCGTGGCCGGTTTGCAGGGCCATTTTCACTTTGCCGACAAAAAGGGCTACTCCGGTGTCGGGGTGTACAGCCGCAAGGCCCCCAGCGCCGTCATCGTGGGCTTGGGCAACGCTGACTTCGACGCCGAAGGCCGCTACGTCGAGACCCGGTTCGACACGGCCGACCGCAAGCTCAGCATCATCAGCTGCTACTTTCCCAGCGGCTCGTCGGGCGATGAGCGCCAGGCCGTCAAGTTCCGCTTCCTGGACCACGTTTACCCGCACCTGCTGGCGCTCAAGGCCGAGCGCGAGTTCATCCTCGTGGGCGACATCAACATCGCGCACAAGGAGATCGACCTCAAGAACTGGAAGGGCAACCGGAAAAACTCCGGCTTCCTCCCCGAAGAGCGCAGCTGGATGAGCAAGCTGCTGGACGAGGCCGGGATGGTGGACGTGTTCCGGCTACTCAATCCTCACCCTGAGCAATACACCTGGTGGAGCAACCGCGGCCAAGCCCGGGCCAACAACGTGGGCTGGCGGCTGGAGTACCACCTGGCAACGCCGGGCCTGGCGGCGCTGGCCCGGCGCGAGCACATCTACCTGGAGCAGCGGTTTTCCGACCATGCGCCGCTGATGATCGACTACGACTTCGAACTTTGACCGCAGCGCCGACCCGGCGGCCTCTGA
>JANMXG010000016.1:0-3274 GCA_031394235.1 Betaproteobacteria bacterium | reverse complement strand
GTTCCAAGTGCAATTGCTATTACAGTATAAAATTTCATTCTCTTCTCTTGTCTCTTTGGAGTAATATTTGATGTTTTCACGAACACAATAGACTGTTTATTCAAAATTAATGCAATGTCTGATCGCTTGCAATATTATTCTTAGTCTTGAAATCTCCTTTGTTTCTTAGAGCACAAAAAAGGCGCAGTGCAGGAGTGTGAAATCTAATGTCATATCGACCTCAGCGGCAGAGCTTACATGTTGCCATAGTTGTATTTTGTGTGAGCTGTCCACAGGCTGACCCCGCTCGCGTCATCCCTAGAATGAAGCTATCGCTTACCCTTGGTTTTCGCGCAAAGCGCGGAGAGCCTGGTGCTGCGGTGTTGGGTAACGGCGAACGGAAATATTACTGAGTTGGGAGGTACCTTGCTGGCACAACCCATGATCACAGGCCAAGATATGCCTACTGCAATTCTTGAGGTCTTACGGCACAGGACGTTGATGTATCGCGTAATTTATAGGTACCGCTCTGATATTCGAGAACGATCACTACAGCCACCGTCAGTACCATGACTCTGAAATCTTCCCTAATACCCGCCGCTTATCGGTTTTGGGCTGATTCTTGCGCGGGACAATGAAGCCAGTTCATTCGCCCAGTTGTCGCTGCCTGAAAGGCAGACACCGGCAGCGTGGGCATGTGGATGATCTTCATACAATCAGCACGTGATGACTGCTTTTCAGTCACTCTTTCGGTACCACCGCAACCCAGGACAGCTTAGCCCACGTTTCGCCACGCGGCAGATTGCTTCAAGCGTCAGCCGGCGATGCCAGCAAGCTGCCCAAGACGCCCAACTTTTCGTACAGCGTCGCCCGCGCAATGCCCAGCAGCCGCGCGGCGGCGACCTTGTTGCCACCCGTGGCGGCCAGGGCCTCGCGGATGGCACGGGCTTCCAGCTCGGCAATAGCCTGCGGCAAAGGCTTGATGCTGACTGGGGTCGGCATGCCCAGCGGTCGCGCGCCACTGGTCAGCGCGGCAACGGCCTGTCCGTCTGAGGCCGGCAACCCCGCGTTCAAGCCATGCCGCGCAGAAACAGTGGCAAGCGCCGTCTGGCTGGCCGGCGGCGCCAGCCCCGTCAAGTCGGCGCGCTGCTGGCCCGGTGATATCGCGTTGTCCAGGTCCAACGGTCTCAACACCACCTCGTCGGTCATCAACGCCGCCTGCTCCAGCACATTGCGCAGCTCGCGGATGTTGCCTGGCCAGTCGTGCACGGCCAGCCGGTCGAGTGCGTCGGCCGACAGGCTCTTTGCGGCCAGGCCGCTGCGCCGGGCGATGTCGTCGAGCAAGGCCTCGGCCAGTGCCTCGATGTCGGTCAGGCGCTCGCGCAGCGCCGGCAGGCGGATCGGCAGAACGTTGAGCCGGTAGTAAAGATCGGCCCTAAACCGGCCCTCGGCCACCATCGCGTGCAGGTCGCGGCTGGTGGCGGCAATCACCCGCACATCCACCTTTGTCACCTGGTTGCTGCCCAGCGGCTCAACCTCTTGCTCTTGCAGCGCGCGAAGCAGCTTGGCCTGCAGCGCCAGCGGCATGTCGCCGATCTCGTCCAAGAACAGCGTGCCGCCGTCGGCCAGCTTGAACTTGCCGTCGCGGCCTTTGCGGTCGGCGCCGGTGTAGGCGCCACCGGCCACGCCAAAAAACTCGGCCTCCAGCAAAGTGTCGGGCACGGCGGCGATGTTGAGGCCGACAAAATGCCGCGCCGCCCGGCTGGAAGCGGCATGGATGGCATGCGCCAACAACTCCTTGCCGGTGCCGGTTTCGCCCAGCAGCAGCACGGTCGATTCGGTACCGGCCACCCGGCGCGCCTGGCGTTTGACCTCCAACGCCGCCGGGCTGGCACCGATGTAGGCGGCAATCGTGTACTTGGGCCGACGGTTGCGGGTCTGCTCGGCGGCCAGCTGGCGCTGGGCCGCTGCCAGCTCACGCTGCAGGTGGCCAAACTTGGTCATCAGCGGCTGCATGGTGCCGTCGGGCAGCTCAGGGTGGTCCATCAGCACCATGCCCAGCGCGCCGATCACCTGGCCCTGCTCGTCGCGCAGCGGCACACGGCTGACCAAGAAGGTGCCGGCCTGGTTGGTCAGCAAGTCCACCATGATCGGCTGGCCGCTGTCGATGACCTGCGCCAGCAAGGTGTTGGGCACGACCTCTTCGACCCGCCGGCCGACAAACTCATGCGCGCCGGCAAAGCCCAGCGCCGGCAAAAAGCGCTTGTAGCCCTCGCTGATCCAGACCACGCGGTGCGCCCGGTCCACCACCATCATGCCCTGCACGGTCTGGGCGTAGAGGTCGAACATCGACCGCGCCGCCAGCTTGAGCAGGCTGTCGGTGTCTTGCGGCAAACCGGGCACGTTGGGCATGGGCAAATGCGGGATGAAGGGGATCGGTGCGGCGGTGATCGGTGGTGCGCCGCACTGTACGGCAGCCCCGGATGGGCGATGATGCGCCCTGCCAAACCCTGGGAGGACCGGATGATTCGAGCCATGACCACCGCCGCGCTGCTGTCGGCCACCCTGCTGGCGGCCGGCTGCGCCAGCCTGAAGCCGGGCGCTGCGCCGTCTGACCCCGCAGAAGCCCGGGCCGCCACTGCGGCGGCCAGTGCAGCGGTGATCGAGACCCAGCGGGCCGCCTTGTCCAGCGCAATGGCCGATACCGGTGTGTCGGTGCTGCGCACCCCGGATGGCGAGTTGCAGGTCAACGTGCCGAGTGACTTTTCGTTTGGCACCGACCATGCCGAAATCCTGCCGGTGGGCCGGCCGGTGCTCGACAGCCTGGCGACCAACCTGCAGTCGCCGATGTTTCGGGCCATGCGCATCCGCATCGTCGGGCATACCGACAGCCAGGGCAGTGTGGCCAGCAACGACACGCTGTCATTGGCCCGCGCCAACAGCGTGCGCCGTCACCTCGAAGGCAAGGGCGTGGCCGCAGACCGCATCGAGGTGCTGGGGCGGGGTGAGCGTGATCCGCTGGTGGGCAACGACAAGGCCTACGGGCGCGCGCTGAACCGGCGCGTGGAAATCTACCTGCGCGAGCCCGCCACCAAGCCCTGATGGCCGCTGCATGCCGGTGGCGTACACCTGGGCCAGCGCACGGCGCAAGCGCTGTGCGTCAGCGCCTGGCCGGGGGGGTAGTGGCGTCGGCGTCGGCGGTGGCGTCGGCGGCAGCCTGTTCGGTGCGGGGCACCGGTTCACCGTCCGGGCTGCGGGTCTGTGGTGGGTCGGCCAGGCCGGTGTGCACGGTTGG
>JANMXG010000015.1:0-8842 GCA_031394235.1 Betaproteobacteria bacterium | reverse complement strand
GCAGCGACAGCACCCACTGGCGCACGGGCACATGGGGATGACGTTGTCGACCAGGTGCGCCGCCGCCTGCGCCATGCGCCTGGCGCCTCACGAGGGGCAAAAGCCGCGCCGCTTGCAGCTGAAGGCGACCAGCTTGTCGTGACCGCAGTCGCCGCAGCGCAGGCCCAGCAAGCCGTGGGCAAGGGATGTCGCATTCGAGGAAGGCGTCGAACTCGTCTTTGACGAACTGCGGCAGGTCGGCCCCGGTGGCCACCTCTGACTCGGCGATGAAGGTAGCGGCGTGCTGATGCACGAGGCGGTACAGCGTGGTCTGCTCCGGGCGGTGGGGCTCGTAGTGGACCGGGACGCCAACCGGCGCCCGCTTGGGCTGCCGGCCGATGGCTTGCACGAAGGGCTACCGAAGTGGTGAGCCCGCAAGGTCTCAAGCAGTTCGCCGCGCCTCAATCGCCCTTTGTGCCGCCTGCCGATGTGTGCCCTCGGCGGCGGTCCAGCGAACATGTGCCTGTGTGCGGGTCCGACCGGCAGCTTCGGGGCGCCGAGTTCCGGGCCGCGAATGGCACTGATGGGTCGCAATGCAAAGCTTTGCATTGCGGCCCACAAGAGACCTTCGCTCGGCCAAGCTAACAGCGCGGAAGCGGTCATTGCCGTGAGATGCAAGTGCGACGCGATGAGAGACGCTTTTGCCCATCACCCCACATAGCCGCTGAGAGGAAGGGCGGCGGCTGGCTTAAGTTCTCGAGCGCGGCGCCGAAATCCGTGGAGTTGCCGCGCACAGCGTCGAACCACCGCCATGAAAGCCGAAAACATGAACGAACTGCTCACCGTGGCATTTGACCAAGCCGACATCCTGACGCGGCTGGAAGTCCTGGACGCCGCCGAGCTGGACGCGCTGGAATTCGGTGTCATTGGTTTTGACGGCGACACCCTGGTTCAGCGCTACAACAGCCTCGAATCCAAGATGGCCGGCTTGTCGCCGGCGCGCGTGCTGGGCCACGCCTTGTTTACGGCCGTCGCGCCGTGCATGAACAACTTTCTGGTGGCGCAGCGCTTCGAAGACGCCGCCGCCGCGGGTAGCAGCCTGGACGACACCATCGACTACGTCTTCACGCTGCGCATGCGGCCCGTCAAGGTCAAGCTGCGTTTGCTGGCCGCGCCGGGCTTGCCGCTGCGCTACGTGCTCGTCAACCGGCCCCGCTGATGGGTGAAGTCGACGCCGAAGTCAATGAGGAACTGGAAGCGCTGATTCAGTTCATGTACCTGGCGCCGGTGGGCCTGGCGCAGACCTCGCTGGACGGCGAGATCGCGATGGCCAACCCGTTGTCGGCGCAACTGCTGATGCCGCTGTCGCGCACGGGCGAGCTCAGCAACCTGTTCACCGCGCTGGAAAGCGTCGCTCCTGAACTGCGCCATCTGACGGCGCGCTTCAAGCCGGCCAGCGGCATGGTCTGCGAAGCGGTGCATCTGCAGATCAGCGCCGGCGTGCGCGGCAAGTCCGACCCCAAGATGCTGTCGCTGACACTGATCAAGCTCGATCCGACGCGGCTGATGGCCGTGCTCACGGACGTGACGCAGCAGGTCAAGCGCGAAAAGCTGCTGCGCCAGAACGAGGCCTGGTTTCACGCCATCTTCACCGGCATCACCGACTACGCACTGATCAGCCTGGACCGCCTGGGGCGGGTGACCGACTGGAACGAAAGCATCGGCCGGGTCACCGGCTTCGACCGCGCCAGCGTGATCGGCCAGCCCTATTCGGTGTTCTATCCCGTGGATGCCATCACGCCCGACCGCCTGCTGGACCGATTGCATGAAGCCGCCGACAACGGCTGGAGCCTGGACGAAGGCTGGCGCACCACGGCTGATGGCAGCCGCTACTGGGGCAGTGCGCTGATTTCACCGCTGCACGAACGCCCCGGCACGGCGGTGCCCGGCCTGCATGCTGCGGAAGATGACGACGAACCCAGCTACTGCCTGGTCATCCGCGACATCACCGACAAGCGCGAGGCCAGCGAACAGCTTCGCATGACCCAGTCTTGCGACCACCTCACCGGCATTGCCAACCGACGCACATTTTTCGAGACGGCCGAGATCGAATTGATGCGCTGGCGGCGCCAGCCGCGCCCCTTGTCGCTGCTGATGCTGGACGCCGACCATTTCAAGGTCATCAACGACCAGTACGGCCACCCGGCCGGCGACGCGGTGCTGCGGGACCTGGCCGCCACCTTGACCGCCATCTTTCGCGAGGTCGATGTGGTGGCCCGCGTCGGCGGCGAAGAATTCGCCGTGCTGCTGCCTTCCACGGCCATCGAGGGTGCGCTGGGCGTGGCAAACCGGCTGCTGGCTGCGCTGTCGGCGCGCAGCGTCGAATTCGACGGCACCCGCATCGCTTACACCGTCAGCGGGGGCATCGCGGCCATGGACAATGGTGTGGCGGGCCTGGACGCCCTGATGAAACGTGCCGACGAGGCCTTGTACGCCGCCAAGCGTGCTGGGCGGAACCGCATCGCGCTGTGGCAGCCGGCCTGACCGAAGCTGCAGGGCAGACGATGCACGAGCTCGACCCGGCGGTTTCCAGCGCCGAAGAAGGCCTGATGCAGTTCCTGTATCAGGCCCCCGTCGGCCTGGTGCAATTTGCCCTCGACGGCGACGTCGAGATGATGAACCCGATGGCCGCGCAGCTGCTGATGCCGGTGTCGCCTACCGGCAGCCTGGACAACCTGTACGCGGTGCTGGACGGCGTGGCGCCGCAGTTGCGCCAGCTCGCCACCGACTTCAAGGCCGCCAGCGGCACGGTCTGCGACGCGCTGCGCATGACCATGCCCGCGTGGCGGCACGGCAGCGCCGGGCACCAGGTTCTGGCCATCAGCCTCATGAAAGTCGATGCCGGGCGCCTGATGGCCATGGTCAGCGACGCCACGCAAGCCGTGCAGCGCGAGCAGCAGGGCTTGAACCGCCGGCTGAAAGCGGCGTCCCGCGTCGACGAGCTGACGAAGATGCCGAACCGCGAGGTCGCCCGCGAGTTGATTGCCCAAACCATGGCCTGCGCCGCCAGCGACCCCGAGCTGAGCTACGCGGTGCTGTTCATCAACTGCGACCGGTTCCGGCAGATCAACGACGCGCTGGGCCATGCCGCCGGCGACGAAGTGCTGGGCCTGACCGCCGACCGCCTGCGTTCCGCGCTGAGAAGGCGCCGCTCGGACGGTGATGCCGACAGCCCGGGTGTGCTGGCAGCCCGGCTGGGCGGCGACGAATTCGTGGTGCTGCTGGGGGACCTGCACAGCGCGCAAGACGCCCACGTCGTCGCGCAGCGCCTGGTGGACACCCTGGGCAAGCCCTACGCCGTGCGCGGCCAGCAGCTGAGCTGCACGGTCAGCATCGGGGTCGTCTTCAGCGACCAGGCCGAAGGCGACGCCGATGTCGTGCTGCAAGACGCCAGCATCGCCATGGCCGAGGCCAAGCGGGCCGGCGGCGCGCGCTTTGTCGCCTTCGAGCCGGCCATGCAGCAGCGCGCGGCGCAGCGCAGCGGGCTGGAAAGCGACATGCGCCTGGGGCTGGCGCAAGGCCAGTTCTTCGTGGCCTACCAGCCCGTGGTGGGACTGCAAAGCACCGGCGGCGGCATCGACCACGCGGCGGGTGTCGAGGCGCTGGTGCGCTGGCGGCACCCGCAGCGCGGCGTGGTCCCGCCGGTGGCCTTCATCGGCGTGGCCGAAGACTGCGGGCTCATCGGCGAGCTGGGCCATTTCGTGCTGGCCACAGCCTGCCGTGATTTCGTCAGCTGGCAAACCACATTGGGCGCGCGGGCGCCGCGCCTGTTGGCGGTGAACCTGTCGCGCGGCCAATTGGCTGAACCCGGCTTCCTGGCCTCGGTGGAACAGGTGCTGGCCGCGTCCGGCATGCCCCCGGCGCAACTGCAGCTGGAAGTGACCGAGAGCCTGGCGGCGCAGGACGAGGCCGTGCGGGCCAGCCTGGTGGCGCTGAAGGCGCTGGGCCTGACGTTGGCGCTGGACGATTTCGGCACCGGCTATTCGTCACTGGCCAGCCTGCACCTGCTGCCGGTGGACACGGTGAAGATCGACCGGTCTTTCGTCAGCGAGGCCGTCACCAGCGCCCACCACCGGGTGTTGATCGAAGCCACGGTGCGGGTGGCGCGCAGCCTGAAGATGAGCACTGTGGCGGAAGGCATCGAAACTGCCGGCCAGGCCGCCGTTGTGCGCGAACTGGGCTGCGAGAAAGGCCAGGGCTACCTGTTCAGTAAACCGTTGTCGGCGGCCGAACTGGCCTTGTGGCTGAAGAAGCAATCGGCCGCGGCCGGGCTAAAACCTCCGGCTTCATCCCCGGACCCGCTGCTCGAACCGCCACAAATGGTCCTCCGGGTCTAGACAGCCGTAGCTGCTATCGACCCAGTAGCCAGGGCCGTAGTCGGAACCCCCCATTTGCCCCAAATTTGCCCCACCGGAAGAAAAACAGCGCCCGAGGGCGCCGTTAAGTCTTTGATTATTATGATTATTTTTGGTGGGCGGTGCAGGGTTTGAACCTGCGACCCCTGCCGTGTGAAGGCAGTGCTCTACCGCTGAGCTAACCGCCCGGAATTCCGGGATTTGCTGGGATTCCCTGAACCTCAGCAAGCCCAAGATTATGCCATAGCGTCTGAGGCGTTTTGGGCAGTCATCGCTCGCCAGACGGTTTTGCCGCCGCTGGACTTGTCCAGTTCTGTCAGCACCAAAGCGTGCGCGGCCTGCTCTTCGGCAGTGGCCTCGATCACGGTCAGGGTGTACTGTGTCAGGTCGCGCGCCAACGACGCTTGGGGTGTGCCGGACGCGGCCTCGCTCTCGTGGATCACCAACGAATCCTGGCCGCGGGTCAGGCGGATATAGACCTCGGCCAGCAGCCCGGCGTCGAGCAGCGCGCCGTGCAGCGTGCGGTGGGTGTTGTCGACCTCCAGCCGCCGGCACAGCGCGTCCAGCGAGTTGGCCTTGCCCGGGAACATCTCGCGTGCCATCAGCAGCGTATCGGTCACCTTGGCTGCCACCGTGTGGAAGGGTGCGCGGCGCAGGCGCTTCAACTCGCCATTGAGGAAGCCAACGTCAAAGGCCGCGTTGTGGATGATCACCTCGGCACCCGCCAAAAAGCCGAGCAGGTCGTCGGCCACCTCGGCAAACCTGGGCTTGTCGGCCAAAAACGCATCGGTCAGGCCATGGATCTTGGTGGCCTCTTCGCTGCCTTTTCGCTCAGGATTGAGGTAGACGTGACGGGTCTCGCCAGTGAGGCGCCGGTTGACCATCTCGATACAACCGATTTCGACGATGCGGTCGCCCGACTCGGGGCTGAGGCCGGTGGTTTCGGTGTCTAAAAAGATCTGGCGCATGCGGCTTGTCCTGCGGCGGTCGGTGGATCGGACGGCAAGTGGGCTGTGCGGCGGCTCAGCGCAGCCGTGGCGGCTGGCGGCTGGCCCACATCCACATCGCCGCACCGGCGGCCACCATCGGCACACACAGCCACTGGCCCATGCTCAGGCCCAGCGCCAGGGTGCCCAGAAACGCATCCGGCTCGCGAAAGTATTCGGCGACAAAGCGGAAGAAGCCATAGCCGACCAGGAATGCCCCCGACACCTGTCCGGTGGCGCGCGGCCGCCGGGCGTAGACCCAGAGCAGGACAAACAGCAGCAGGCCTTCGAGCGCAAACTGGTAGAGCTGTGACGGATGGCGCGGCAAGTCGCTGCCGGATTGCGGAAACACCATCGCCCATGGCAGCGAGGCATCGGCCGGCCGGCCCCACAGCTCACCGTTGATAAAGTTGCCGATGCGCCCCGACGCCAGGCCTGTCGGCACGCACGGGGCGATCAGGTCGGTCACTTCCAGCCAGCGCCGGCCACGGCTTCGGGCGTACGCCGCCATGGCGATGATCACGCCCAGCATGCCGCCGTGAAAGGACATGCCTCCCTTCCAGACCATCGCGATCTCCAGCGGGTGGGCCAGGTAGTGGCCGGGCTTGTAAAACAGCGCGTAGCCCAACCGGCCGCCCAGCACCACGCCCACCACACCCCAGAACAGCAGGTCTTCAACATCGCGGCGGGTCCAGCCGGCATTGGCAAACTGCGGCTGGCGCGCGCGTGCGTTGGCCAGCAACATGAACAGTGCAAACGCCACCAGGTAGGTCAGGCCGTACCAGTGGATCTGCACCGGGCCGACGGCCAGGGCCACCGGGTTGAACTGGGGATGCACAAGCATCAGGACTCTCCGAAAAGGGCAGCACGCCGGGTCTTGGCGGGCGGTCGGATTGTCGCTGCTGAATCTGGCGGGGCACGCTGGTGCGGCGCGCGGCAGCCGGGCTGCGGCTGGCCGGGCGGCGTCAGGACTGGCCCGCCACCCGCCGACCAGGTGCGGCAGCCTGCGCCACCACATGCCCGACAAAACGCTGCACCACCGGTGCCGCCGGTTCGCGCCAGACCAGGCTGGTCTCGCAGCGCAGGCCGGCATCAACCACCGGCCGGTACACCACGCCGGGCCGCTGCAGCTGCGTCACCGATTCGGGCACCCAGGCCACGCCCATGCCGGCAGAGACCAGGTTGACAATGGTCTGCATCTGGATCGCCTCTTGCCCGATGTGCGGCGTGGCGCCCTGCGCGCGGTAGGCGGCCAGCACGGCGTCGTACAGCGACGGGGCGATCAGCCGGGGAAAGATCACCAGCGGCTCGGCCGCGATATCGGCCAGCGCCAGCGCGGCAGCCGCCGCCGCTGGATGGGTCTCGGGCAGCGCCATGACCAGCGGCTCGTCCTGCGCCCGCCAGACGGCAAAGCCGGGCGGCGCCGCGCCGGGTGCGTGCAGCACGAAGCCGGCATCGATCTCGTCGGCATCAAACGCCTGCAGCTGCACGTCCAGCGTGGCCTCGCGCAGTTGCAGCGCCACCTCAGGATGCGCTTGCCTGAAGCTGCGCAGCCACTCGGGCAGCGGGCCGTAGGCGATGTTGGACACAAACGCCAGCCGCAACTGCCCGGCCAGGCCGGCCGCTGCCGCCTGCGCCACCAGCGGCAATGCGTCGGCCGCTGCCAGCAGGCGTCGGGCCGGCAGCAGCAGCGCCGCGCCGGCGGGTGTCAACGCCACGCTGCGCCGGGTGCGGGCAAACAGCGGCACGCCGATCGCCCGCTCCAGGCCCTGGATGGCCTGGGTCAGCGGCGGCTGGGTCATGTGCAGGCGGCTGGCGGCACGGCCAAAGTGCAGTTCGTCGGCCAGCGTGACGAACTGGCGCCACAAACGAAGCTCAATCATGCGGATGCGCCGTAGGAGTCCATCATTGATAGGCAACACAGATCAATCAAGGCCTACAAATATATTGGACTCTGCGACCGGCGGCAAACTATCCTCACGGCCCGGCAGGTCGCACCACGGCGCCCGCCCTGTGAAATCAACCTTTCCGGAGACACCCATGCCGATCAACCGCCGTTCCAGGAACATCACCGAAGGCGTGGCCCGCGCGCCCAACCGCTCGATGTACTACGCGATGGGCTACACCGAGGCTGACTTCGGCAAGCCGATGATCGGCGTTGCCAACGGCCACTCGACCATCACGCCCTGCAATTCGGGTCTGCAGCGCCTGGCGGATGCGGCCGTCATCGGCCTGAAGGCCGCCGGCGCCAACCCGCAGATCTTCGGCACGCCCACCATTTCAGACGGCATGGCGATGGGCACCGAGGGGATGAAGTACAGCCTGGTGTCGCGCGAGGTGATCAGCGATTGCGTTGAGACCTGCGTGGGCGGCCAGTGGATGGACGGCGTGATGGTGATCGGCGGCTGCGACAAGAACATGCCCGGCGGCATGATGGGCATGCTGCGCGCCAACGTGCCGGCGATCTACATCTACGGCGGCACCATCCTGCCAGGCAAGTACAAGGGCCAGGACCTGAACATCGTCAGCGTGTTCGAGGCGGTGGGCCAGTTCTCGGCCGGCAACATGTCCGAGGAGGATTTTGTGCAGATCGAGCGCCGCGCCATCCCCGGCACGGGGTCCTGCGGCGGCATGTACACCGCCAACACGATGAGCTCGGCCTTCGAGGCGCTGGGCCTGAGCCTGCCGTATGCATCAACGATGGCCAACGTCGAGGACGAGATTGTCGGCATGGTCGAACTCGCGGCCAAGGTGCTGGTCGAGGCCGTCAAGGCCAACCTCAAGCCGCGCGACATCGTCACCCGCAAGTCGATCGAAAACGCGGTGGCGGTGATCATGGCCACCGGGGGTTCGACCAACGCGGTGCTGCATTTCCTGGCCATTGCCCACGCGGCCGAGGTCGATTGGACGATCGACGACTTCGAGCGCATCCGCCGCCAAGTGCCGGTGCTGTGTGATTTGAAGCCCAGCGGCCAGTACCTGGCGATCGACCTGCACCATGCCGGCGGCATCCCGCAGGTGATGAAGACCCTGCTGGCCGCCGGCCTGCTGCACGGCGGCTGCATCACGATCACCGGCAAGACCGTGGCCGAGAACCTGGCCGACCTGCCCGCCGCGCCGCGCGCCGACCAGACCGTGATCCGCCCCATCACCCAGCCGATGTATGCCCAGGGCCACCTGGCCATCCTGCGCGGCAACCTCTCACCCGAGGGCTGCGTGGCCAAGATCACCGGCCTGAAAAAGCCGGTGATGACCGGCCCGGCGCGGGTCTTCGACGACGAGCAAACCGCGTTGGCGGCGATCATGGCCAAGCAGATCGTCGCCGGCGACGTGATGGTGCTGCGCTACCTGGGCCCCAAGGGCGGCCCGGGCATGCCCGAGATGCTGGCGCCCACCGGCGCGCTGATCGGCCAGGGCCTGGGCGAGAGCGTGGGCCTGGTCACCGACGGCCGCTTCTCGGGC
>JANMXG010000014.1:0-7792 GCA_031394235.1 Betaproteobacteria bacterium | reverse complement strand
CCCTCTTTCTTGAGGGATTCAAGCGTCGGCACGACATAAGTCATCAATTGCATAATGATCGACGCCGAGATATACGGCATGATCCCGAGCGCAAACACCGTGAACCGCTGCAGCGCGCCGCCTGAAAACATGTTGAACAGGCTCAGGATGCCGCCCTGCTGTCCCTTGAACAACTGCTGCAGCTGGCTGGGGTCAATGCCAGGCACGGGAATGTGCGCACCCAGCCGGTACACCACCAGGGCCAGCAGCAAAAACACAAGTCGGCGACGCAAGTCGCCGAACTTGCCGCTCTTGGCCAGCTGGTTTGCTGAAGTTGCCAAAACGATGACCCTTTGAACCGAAAATCAGGCCAGGGCGCCGCCAGCGGCCTCGATGGCCACCTTGGCACCGGCCGTCGCGGCAATACCTTTGAGCATCACCTTGAGCGTCAGCTCGCCGGTGTTGATCACCTTGACGTGCTTGACCAATTGACCCACCAGGTGCGCCGCCTTGAGCATGACCAGATCAACCTCATCCTGACCGAGCATCTGCAGGTCGTTCAGATTGATCTCGCCGTTGAACTTCAGGTTCTGCGACTTGAAACCGCGTTTGGGCAGGCGACGCTGCAACGGCATTTGGCCGCCTTCAAAGCCGACCTTGTGGAACCCACCGGCGCGTGACTTCTGGCCCTTGTGACCGCGGCCAGCAGTCTTGCCAAAGCCCGAGCCGATGCCACGCCCTACACGGCGACGGGCAGTCTTGGAGCCGGCGGCCGGCTTGATGGTGTTGAGTTGCATGTTGAAATCCTTGCGACCGGCGGCGTGCTTTACAGCACCGCGACCAGGTAGGCGATCTTGTTGATCATGCCGCGAACGGCCGGCGTGTCCTCGAGCACACGCTCGCTGTTGACACCGCGCAAGCCCAGACCGCGGACGGTCGCCTTGTGCGTGGCTTTGCAGCCGATCGGGCTCTTGACGAGCTTGACCTTGAGGGTCTTCTTTTCTTTCGATACTTCTTGAATCGTGTCCGACATGGAGTTCTCCGTAAGCGCTACTTCAGGTACAGCTCAGCGCCAGATCAGTTGAAGATTTCTTCAACGGGCGGGCCGCGCTTGGCTGCCACATTGGCAGCGGTGGTCGAGCGCCTGAGTGCGTCCAGCGTGGCACGCACCATGTTGTACGGGTTGCTCGAACCCAGGCTCTTGGCAACGATGTCGGTGACACCCATCACCTCGAACACAGCGCGCATCGGACCACCCGCGATGATGCCAGTGCCGGGAGCCGCCGGCGCCAACAACACCTTGGCCGCGCCATGCTCGCCGCGCACGTTGTGGTGCACGGTGCCATTGCGCAGCGCCACCTTGAACAAGCCACGCCGGGCGTCGTCCATCGCCTTCTGGACCGAGACCGGGACTTCCTTGGCCTTGCCCTTGCCCATGCCGATGCGGCCATCGCCATCACCAACCACGGTCAGCGCAGCGAAGCTCAGAGTACGGCCGCCCTTGACGACCTTGGTGACGCGGTTGACCGCAATCATCTTTTCCTTGAGACCGTCCTCATTGGCTTCGGTCTGGCGCGGGGTTGAAACTTTGCCATGTTGCTTATTCCTGATTTCTGTCAGTGTGGCGCTCAGAACTGCAGGCCGGCTTCACGTGCCGCCTCGGCCAGCGCCTTGACGCGGCCGTGGTAGGCAAAGCCAGAGCGGTCGAAGGCAACCTTCGAGACACCGGCGGCGATTGCCTTTTCGGCGACCCGCTTGCCCACGATTGCGGCGGCAGCGGTGTTGCCGCCCTTGTCCTTGCCGATCTGATCGCGGACTTCTTTCTCGGCGGTCGAGGCCGAAGCCACCACCCGCAGGCCGTCGTCGGAAATGACGCTGGCGTAGATGTGTAGGTTGGACCTGAAGACCGACAAACGGACTGCGCCTTGGTTGGCAATACGGATGCGGGTCTGGCGGGAGCGACGCAGGCGCTGTTCTTTCTTGGTCAGCATTTTTGTTGCTCCTTACTTCTTCTTCGTTTCCTTCAGCACCACGCGCTCATCGGCGTAGCGGATGCCCTTGCCCTTGTAGGGCTCAGGCGGACGGATGGCGCGAACTTCCGCAGCGATCTGTCCGACGACTTGGCGGTCTGCGCCCTTGATCAGGATCTCGGTCTGGGTGGCACAGGCCACCGTGATACCGGCAGGCATGTCCTTGACCACCGGATGCGAGAACCCGATTTGCAAATTGAGCTTGGCGCCTTGGGCCTGGGCCCGAAAGCCCACGCCAACCAGGCTCAGCTTCTTCTCGAAGCCCTTGCTCACACCGTTGACCATGTTGTTGATCAGCGCACGCATCGTGCCGCTCATCGCATTGGCTTCGGTGCTGGTGTTGGCCGGAGCCAGGGTGATCGTTGAACCCTTCTTCTCGACCGTCACGAGTGCATTCGCAGCACGGGTCAGGGTGCCCAGGGCGCCCTTGACGATGATCTGGTGGGCAGCGATCTCGACGTCCACGCCTTGCGGGACGGTAATCGGCATCTTTCCAACGCGGGACATTTGGGTCTCTCCTTCGCCGGTCAGGCCACGTAGCAAAGCACTTCGCCACCGACACCGGTCTGGCGAGCCTTGCGGTCGGTCATCACGCCCTTGGGGGTGGTGACAATCGCCACACCCAGGCCGTTCATGACCTGCGGAATCGCGTCGCAGCCCTTGTAGACCCGAAGGCCAGGACGGCTGACACGCTCGATGCGCTCAATCACCGGCTTGCCGGCGTAGTACTTCAAGGCCACCTCGAGAACGCTCTTGGCGCCGTCGACCTTGACCTTGAAGCCGTCGATATAGCCCTCGTCCTGGAGGACTTGGGCGATAGCGACTTTGACCTTCGACGAAGGCATCAACACAACCGCCTTCTGAACTGCCTGCGCATTGCGAATGCGAGTCAGCATGTCGGCGATGGGATCACTCATGCTCATTGTGAATTCTCCTGCTCGAGCCGCTTACCAGCTGGCCTTGGTGACACCAGGAATGTCGCCCTTGAAAGCGAGTTCGCGTATCTTGCTGCGGCCGAGGCCGAAAGTGCGGAACGTGCCACGGGGACGGCCCGTCAGACCACAGCGGTTGCGCAAGCGCGTCGGGTTGGCATTGCGGGGAAGCTTTTGCAGCTCCAGCCGGGCCAGGTAGCGCTCTTCGTCCGACTTCTTGGCGTCGTTCGAGATGGCCTTGAATTCAGCGTATTTCTTGGCGAATTTGGCGACGAGCTTCTCGCGCTTTTCTTCACGTTGAATGAGGGAAAGTTTAGCCACAGGTCACCTCAGTTCTTGAACGGGAAGCGGAAGGCAGAGAGCAGTGCTTTGCACTCGTCGTCCGATTGCGCGGTGGTCGTGAAGCTGATGTTCATGCCCCGGATCGCGTCGATCTTGTCGTACTCAATTTCCGGGAAAATGATCTGCTCTTTCACGCCGACGTTGTAGTTGCCACGGCCATCGAACGAACGACCCGAGATACCCCGGAAGTCGCGAACCCGCGGCAGCGCAATGGTCACAAAGCGGTCAAGAAATTCATACATCTGCACACCGCGCAGCGTCACCATGCAGCCGATGGCCAGGTTCTCGCGAATCTTGAAACCCGCGATAGGCTTGCGCGACTTGGTCACCACCGGCTTCTGGCCGGCGATCTTGGTCAGGTCGCTGACCGCATGGTCCATGACCTTCTTGTCGGCGACCGCTTCGCTCACACCCATGTTGAGCGTGATCTTGGTCAGGCGCGGCACTTGCATTGCCGACTTGTAGCCGAACTTCGCGACCAGATCGGGAACGACCTTTTCGCGGTAAAACTGTTGCAGACGAGCCATGTGGATCCCCAGTCTTCCTTGGCCTTAGGCCTTGATCTCTTCGCCGGTGGACTTGTAGATGCGCACCTTCTTGCCATCGGCAAGAATCTTTGCGCCTACCCGGTCACCTTTGCCCGTCGCGGCGTTGTAGATCGCGACATTGGATTGGTTGATCGGCATCGTCTTGTCGACCACGCCACCCGTCGTACCCTTCATCGGGTTCGGCTTCACATGCTTTTTAACCATGTTGATGCCTTCGACGATGACATGGTCATCATCGACACGCGACGCCACGGCGCCCCGCTTGCCCTTGTCGCGGCCGGTCAAAACAATGACCTGGTCGCCTTTGCGAATCTTGTTCATGGCTCTTGAGTCCTTTGGCTAGATGCGGCCAGGTGCTTACAGCACTTCCGGCGCCAGCGACACGATCTTCATGAAGCGCTCGGTGCGCAGCTCGCGCGTGACCGGGCCGAAGATGCGGGTGCCGATCGGCTCCAGCTTGGCATTGAGCAGCACGGCGGCATTGCCGTCGAACTTGACCAGCGAGCCATCCGGGCGGCGAACCCCCTTGGCGGTGCGCACAACAACGGCGCTGTAGACCTCGCCCTTCTTGACGCGACCGCGCGGTGCGGCCTCTTTGATCGACACTTTGATGATGTCGCCAATACCGGCATACCGACGCCGCGAGCCACCGAGCACCTTGATGCACATGACCGACTTGGCGCCAGTGTTGTCAGCGACGTCGAGTCGCGATTGCATTTGGATCATTTGTGTCCCCAACTTGTCCCGTCTGGTCGCGCGCGCCTTGCTGGCACACACGGTCCGAGTCGGTCAGTCTTGGGCCCGTCAATCCGGTGCGCATCACACGGCGCGCACCCTCTTGTTTGGGCGGATCCGAAGAGTCACTGAAAGCGATTGCTCCAGCTGCCTCTCCGGCGAAGCGTTGATTATGGCCGGCAGTCTGTGCGCCTGTCAAGCGCTGTTGCCGTAAAAACCAGTGGTTCTGCGGATAGCGACAGTTCAGGTCGGCTCGCTCAGGCTTGCTGTGCCTTGGCCTGGCCGAGCATCGTGTCAGCGTCGCTGACCTCGAACTTGCCAGCGCTTTCAATGTTGAGTGACTTGACCACGCCGTCGACCACCAGCATCGAGTAGCGGTTGCTGCGCAGGCCCATGCCGCGTGCTGTCAGGTCCAGGGTCAGTCCGGTGGCCTTGGTGAAGTCGGCACTGCCGTCAGCCATCATGCGCACCTTGCCCAGGGTGTGCTGGTCGCGGCCCCAGGCGCCCATCACGAACGCGTCATTGACCGACACGCACCAGATCTCGTCCACTCCGGCGGCCTTGAGCGCATCGGCATTGGCGACATAGCCGGGCACATGCTTGGCCGAGCAAGTGGGCGTGTACGCACCAGGCAGCGCAAACAGCGCAATGGTCTTGCCGCTGCTGGCAGCAGCAATGTCGAAGCTGTTGGGGCCAATGGCACAGCCATCGCCTTCGATCTCGACAAATTCATTGAGTACGCCGGCTGGCAGCTTGTCGCCTACTTTGATCATGTTGATGTCCCGGTTGTGTTCAGAGGTAGCCTGAGGAGGCCGGCAAGTGTCGGCGTAGGCTGCGGCAAGTGGCCGACATTCGGCTTGTGACCACAACGTAAAACGGCCGGACGCCAGTATCTCAGCGTTCCGACCGTTCATCACTGGCACTGGGCGGCAAAGCCCCGTCGCAAAGGCGGCTTAAACCAGGCCAGCCTTTTGCAGCAAGCGTGTCACCACCCAGGACTTGGTCTTGCTGATCGGCCGGCCTTCGGCGATCTCGACCTTGTCACCGGTGTGGTACTCACCCTTTTCATCGTGCGCCTGGTACTTGCGCGAGCGGCCGACAATTTTGCCGTACAGCTCGTGCGTGACCCGGCGCTCGACAAGCACGGTCACCGTCTTGTTGCGCTTGTCACTGACCACCCGACCCACGAGGGTACGGGTGTTCTTGGCGGCAGGCGCTGCCACGGCAGCGGCAGGCACCGGTGCGGAAACTTCAACAGCGTTGGTTTGGGCTTCGCTCACTTGGCGGCTCCCTTCTTCTTCTCGGCCAGGATGGTCTTGGCCCGAGCGATGTCACGGCGGGTTTCGCCCAGCGTGTTGTGGTTGGTCAACTGTTGCGTGGCCTTTTGCATGCGCAGGCCGAAGTGGGCCTTCAAGAGGTCAGTGACCTCTTTTTCGAGGCCCGCAACATCCTTGGCGCGGAGATCTGATGCTTTGGTCATGGTTTGCCCCGTGTTCATGCGCCGAGCATGCGCGTGACGAACGTGCAACGCAGCGGCAGCTTGGCAGCCGCGAGCGTAAACGCCTCGCGGGCCAGTGCTTCCGGCACGCCGTTCAGTTCGTAGAGCACCTTGCCTGGCGTGATCTCAGCCACGTAGTACTCCGGGTTGCCCTTGCCGTTACCCATCCGCACTTCTGCGGGCTTCTGGGAGATCGGCTTGTCCGGAAAGATGCGGATGAAAATACGGCCACCGCGCTTGATGTGACGCGAAATCGCCCGGCGAGCGGCTTCGATCTGGCGGGCCGTGATGCGGCCGCGCTCGGTGGCCTTGAGACCAAATTCACCGAACGACACATTCGCGCCACGGGTGGCGACACCCGTGTTACGGCCTTTTTGTTCCTTGCGGAATTTTCGACGTGCTGGTTGCAGCATGTTTGTAACTCCTTATGCGGCGCCGGTGCCAGGTGCAGGCACCTTGCGCACGCGCTTGGCGACTGGCTTGCCATCGGCACCCATCTCGGCCGGCCGGGCCTCAGCGGGGGCCGCATCGCTGCGGGGACCCCGGTCCGAGCCGGGACGCGGGCCACCAGGGCGGCGGTCCGGACCACCGGGTGCACCCGGGCCGCCAGGGCGCGGGCCCCGGCGCGGGCGACGGTCGTCGTCCTGGCCTTCGGGGCGGGCACCCGGCGCGTCACCGCGGCCCAGATGGTCACCCCGGTAAACCCAGACCTT
The DNA here is from genome assembly GCA_031394235.1 of Betaproteobacteria bacterium. GTDB lineage: Bacteria > Pseudomonadota > Gammaproteobacteria > Burkholderiales > Burkholderiaceae_C > Pseudaquabacterium. Next base: position 1,015 of record JANMXG010000014.1, on the reverse strand, counting down.
GCAGCCGATGACGCCGTAGGTGGTCTTGGCTTCAGAGAAGCCGTAGTCGATGTCGGCACGCAGGGTGTGCAGTGGTACCCGGCCTTCGCGATACCACTCGCAACGGGCGATCTCGATACCGTTCAAGCGACCGGAGGACCTGATCTTGATGCCGAGCGCGCCCAGACGCATCGCGTTCTGCATCGCGCGCTTCATGGCACGGCGGAACATGATGCGCTTTTCGAGCTGCTGGGTGATCGAGTCGGCTATCAGCTGGGCATCGATTTCAGGCTTGCGCACCTCTTCGATGTTCACAGCCACTGGCACGCCGAGGCGGCGGGTCAGTTCAGCCTTGAGGTTCTCGATGTCCTCGCCCTTCTTGCCGATCACCACACCCGGACGTGCCGAGAAAATGGTGATGCGGGCGTTCTTGGCGGGGCGCTCGATCAACACGCGCGAAACGGCAGCGTTCTTGAGCTTCTTCTTGAGGTACTCACGAACATCAAGGTCTTCAGCCAGCATGCCTGCGAAGTTGCGCCGTGAGGCGTACCAGCGCGAGGCCCAGGCACGGGTAACCGACAGGCGGAAACCGGTCGGATGGATTTTTTGTCCCATGTTGCTTGCGCCTTTTCAGTTACCGACCGTCACATAGATGTGACAGGTGGGTTTGCTGATGCGGTTGCCACGGCCCTTGGCGCGAGCCGAGAAACGCTTGAGGGTGGCACCCTGCTCGATGTAGATCGACGTAATCTTGAGCTCGTCGATGTCGGCGCCGTCGTTGTGTTCGGCGTTCGCGATCGCGGACTCCAGACACTTCTTGACGATGCCGGCGGCCTTTTTCTGGGTGAAAGCCAGGATGTTGAGCGCCTGGTCCACCTTCTTGCCGCGCACGAGATCGGCCACCAGCCGGCCCTTGTCGGCCGACAGGCGTACGCCACGCACGATTGCTTTGGTTTCCATCGCGCTTACCTCTGGGCCTTCTTGTCCGCCGGGTGACCCTTGAACGTGCGGGTCATCGCGAACTCACCGAGCTTGT
>JANMXG010000013.1:0-10752 GCA_031394235.1 Betaproteobacteria bacterium | reverse complement strand
CTCTCAACATCCTCTTTTGGAGCTTAGTGCATGCATATCAAACTCTACGTGATCGTCGCAGCCGCGGTATCGGTACTGGCTGGCAACGCGTTGGCGCAGGACATGGTCGTCAAGATCGGCCACGTCGCCCCGGTCTCCGGTGCCCAGGCCCACTACGGCAAAGACAACGAAAACGGCGCCCGCATGGCGATCGAAGACCTGAACGCCAAAGGCGTGACGATCGGTGGCAAGAAGGTCAAGCTTGAACTGGTGGCCGAAGACGACGCCGCCGACCCCAAGCAAGGCACGGCCGCTGCACAAAAGCTGTGTGACGCCAAGGTCAACGGCATCGTCGGTCACCTGAACTCCGGCACCACGATCCCGGCATCGGCGATCTACAACCAGTGTGGCATCCCCCACATCACGCCGTCGGCCACCAACCCCAAGCTGACGCAGCAGGGTTTCAAGACCACCTTCCGCCTGCTGGCCAATGACAACGCGCTGGGCGCCGGCCTGGCACTGCATGCCGCCAACAACCTGAAGCTCAAGCGTGTGGCGATCATCGACGACCGTTCGGCCTACGGCCAAGGCGTTGCCGAGGTGTTCAAAAAGACCGCGCTGGCGCGTGGCATGGTGGTGGTGGACGAGCAGTTCACCAACGACAAGGCCACCGACTTCATGGCCATCCTGACCGCCATCAAGAGCAAGACGCCTGACGCCGTGTTCTACGGCGGCATGGACCCGCAAGCCGGTCCGATGCTGCGCCAGATGGACCAGCTCGGCCTGTCGAACGTCAAGTTCTTCGGCGGCGACGGCATCTGCACCGCCAAGCTGGCCGAACTGTCGGGCGGCGCCAAGTCGCTGGGCGGCGTGGTCTGCGCTGAGGGCGGCGCATCGCTCGAGAAGATGCCCGGCGGTACCGCCTGGAAGGCGCGCTACGACGCCAAGTACCCGAACCAGTTCCAGGTCTACTCGCCGTACGTCTATGACGCGGTGCATGTGCTGGTCGACGCGATGGTGCGTGCCGGTTCGGCCGATCCCAAGGTTTACATGGCCAAGCTGGCCGACACCAGCTACCAGGGCGTGACGACCAAGGTGGGCTTCGAAGCCGACGGTGAGCTGAAGAACCCGGCGATGACGCTGTACATGTACAAGGACGGCAAGAAGGTCGCCTTGAACTGATCGATGGCGCACGGGCTGCGGCCCGGCTGCAAGCCAAAAAAGGCGCCGCAAGGCGCCTTTTTTTTGGCCGAACCGTGACGGCCCGGACGCTGCTAGCGAGCCGCTGGCGAGCCGCTAACGAGCCGCTAACGAGCCGCTGGCGCGCGACCAAACAGCCGCGTCAGCTCGGCCAGGCGCTGGCTGTGCCAGGGGTGGACCTGTTGCCAGGTGAAGCGCCAGACCCACCAACCCGAGGCGCTGCCGGGCAGGTTCATGCGGTGCTGGGTGGGCAAGGCCAGGATGTCTTGCATCGGGTGCACGGCGGTGTCGGCCACCGACGACGCTGCAGCACGTATCAGCGCCCAGGCGATGTCGTGGCCGTCGGTGGCCAGGTAGGCGCGGGCATGGTGGCGCTCATGGTCGCTGGCGTTGGCCCACCAGCCCACGCTGGTGTCGTTGTCGTGGGTGCCGGTGTAGACGGCGCTGTGGCGCCGGTGGTTGTGCGGCAGGAACGGGTCGCTGGCGTCGCCGGCAAAGCCAAACTGCAGGATCGACATGCCGGGGAAGCCGGTGGCGGTCAGCAACGCGGCGGTGGCGGTGGAGTGCTGGCCCAGGTCTTCGGCGATCAGCGGCACCGGGCCCAGCGCCGCATGGACGGCGTCGAACAAGGCCATGCCAGGCCCCGGCAGCCAGCGGCCGTTGATGGCGGTGGGTTCGGCCGCCGGAATCTCCCAGTAGTCAGCAAAGCCGCGGAAGTGGTCGATGCGCACGATGTCAAACAGCGCCAGCGTGCGCCGCAGGCGCTGCACCCACCAGGCATAGCCGTCAGCGGCATGGGCTGACCAGCGGTACAGCGGGTTGCCCCAGCGCTGGCCAGTGGCAGCAAAGTAGTCTGGCGGCACGCCGGCCACCACGGTGGGCCGGCCGTCGGCGTCCAGTTCGAACAGTTTCTGTCGGGCCCAGACCTCGGCGCTCTGGTAGGCGATGAAGATCGGCGCGTCACCGATGATTTTCACTCCGCGGCTTTGGGCGTGGGCGCGCAGTGCGGCCCATTGGCTGAAAAATCGCCACTGGCAGAACTTGAAAAAAGCGATTCGCCCGGCGTGTTGCTGTTGCGCCAGCGCCAGCGCCGCCGCGTCGCGTTGGGCCAGGCCGGGCGCCCAGGTGCACCAGTCGGCCCAGTGGTGGCTCTCGCACAGCGCCATGAACAGGGCGTAGTCGTCCAGCCAGTCGGCGTGATCGGCGCAGAAGCTGTCGAGGTCGCTGCGCTCGGCCGGCGCTGCGCGGGTGGCAAAGGCGGCGGCCGCGTCGGCCAGTCGCTGCATGCGCCAGGGCATCATCACGCCGAAATCGATGCGGCTGGGGTCGCCCACCGGCGGTGAGGCCAGGGATTCTGTGTCCAGCCAGCCGCGCTGTTGCAGTTCGGCCAGGTCGATCAGCAGCAGGTTGCCGGCAAAGGCCGAGCTGCTCATGTAGGGTGAATTGCCGGGGCCGATGCCGCCCAGCGGCAGCATCTGCCACAGCGTCTGGCCGGCACTGTGCAGCCAGTCGACAAAGTGGTGCGCGGCCGCGCCGAGGTCGCCGCTGCCGTGGGGGCCGGGCAGCGAGGTGGGGTGCAGCAGCACGCCGCTGGCGCGGGGGAGTCGCATGGGGGTCAATCCTCGGTGTGCGGGTGCGGGTGCGGGGGATCGGGGATGGCCGGGCCTGCCAGCAGCACCATGCTGCGTGCGCGCAGGGGGTACGGGTTGGCGGCGCCCGGAGCGCCTTCCAGGTCGCCGGCTGGCAGGTCGGTTCTGCCCTTGGCAGCACCCGATAGGCCCTGGCCGGGCGGACCGTCTGCGACCCCTGTGCTGCTGTCGAGCAAGACCCGCCACGCGCCCGGGGGCAAGCGGAAGCCGGTGTCGTGAGGCTCGGCGTTGAACAGCATCAGCAGGCTGTGTGCACCCCGGCCAGGGGCGCCGATCAGCGCGCCCAGCACGCGGGATTGCGACTGCGCCCAGTCTTCGTCGCCCAGCGCCTGGCCGTTGCGGCGCAGCCAGCCCAGGTCGTGCTGGCCGCGTGCACCCTGCAGGCCGGTGTACCAGGTTGGGCGCAGCGGCAGCCACTGCCGGCGCAGCGCCAGCAGCCGGGCGGTGAAGGCCAGCAGGCCGGTGTCTGCCGATGTCCAGTCGATCCAGCTGATCGCGTTGTCCTGGCAGTACGGATTGTTGTTGCCCTGCTGGCTGTGGCCCAGTTCGTCGCCCGCGGCCAGCATTGGCGTGCCCTGGCTCAGCAGCAGCGTGGCCAGCAGCGCGCGCTGCAATTGGGCGCGCATCGCCAGCACCTGGGGGTCGTCGGTGTGGCCCTCGATGCCGCAGTTCCAGCTCAGGTTGTGGCCGTGGCCGTCCCGGTTCTGCTCGCCATTGGCCTGGTTGTGGCGAAAGTCAAAACTGACCAGGTCGCGCAGCGTGAAGCCGTCGTGCGAGACGATGTAGTTGACCGATTCCGTCGGCGGCCGGCGGCGCGCCTGCAGGCGTTGCGACGAGCCGGCCAGTGCCTGGGCAAACTGGCCCCGCGTGACCGCACCGCCCAGCCAGAACGCCCGTACCGTGTCTCGGAAACTGTCGTTCCATTCCAGCCAGCCGCGCGGAAAGCTGCCGGCCTGGTAGCCGCCGGGGCCGATGTCCCAGGGCTCGGCGATCAGCTTGCCGTCGCTCCACAGCCGGGACAGCAGCGGGTCTTGCAGCACGGCCTTGAAAAACGGACCGTCGCGCTCGAAGCCGTCGTTGCCGCGGCCCAGCACCGGGGCCAGGTCAAAGCGGAAGCCGTCCACGTGCATCTCGCCCACCCAGAACCGGAGGCTGTCCATCACCAGTTGCATCACCCGCGGCTGGCGGATGTCAAAGGTATTGCCGCAGCCGCTGTAGTTTTCATAGCGCGCGCGCTGCTCGGGAGGCAGGCGGTAGCTGCCCGCGTTGTCCAGCCCACGCCAGCACAAGGTCGGGCCAAGCTCGTCGCTCTCGGCGCTGTGGTTGAACACCACGTCCAGCAGCACCTCGATGCCGGCGGCGTGCAGCCGGCGCACCATGCGGCGGAACTCGTTGCGGGCATCCATGGGTTCAGCCGCCAGGCGTGGCGCGGGACAGAAAAACCCCAGCGTGTTGTAGCCCCAGTGGTTGCGCAGGCCCATCGCCACCAGGCGCTGCTCGTCCAGCCAGTGCATCACCGGCAGCAGGCTGACGGCGGTGATGCCCAGCGCTTGCAGGTGGGCAATGACGGCGTCGTGGGCCAGTCCGGCGAAGGTGCCCTGCAGCGTTGCCGGCAGCGCGGGATGTTGGCGGGTGTAGCCCTTGACATGCAATTCGCAGATGACGGTATCGGCCAACGGGGTGCGCGGGGGCTGGTCGTCGCCCCAGTCGAAGGGCTCATGCACCACGCGCGACTTGAGCGCGGTGGCCGCGTTGTCGCGCGGGTCGGGTTGCAGCGGGTGGGCGCCGTCGTGGCCGAAGTGCTCGGGGCCCCAGTTGAAATCACCAACGATCTCGCGGGCGTAGGGGTCGAGCAGCAGCTTGCGTGGGTTGAAGCGCTGGCCGCGCTCGGGCCGCCAGGGGCCGTGGGCCCGCAAGCCGTAGAGCTGACCGGGCCGGCCCAGCGCGGCATCCGGCCCGGTGCTGCCCGGGGCTGCGGCGCGCAAATAGCCGTGCCAGACATCCTGGGTGCAGCCGGGCAGGCTGGCGCGGTGGGTTTCGGTCTGGCCGGTGGCGTCGAACAGGCAGAACTCGACCGCCTGGGCAGCGTTGGCGGCCACGGCGATGTTCAGGCCCTGACCGTCCCAGTGCACGCCCAGCGGACCGGGGCGGCCGAGCTCCAGCACCAGCGGCGCCGGCGCCGGTGGGGATGCCGGTCGGACGCCGGCCTGTGCGGGGCCGGCGGCGGCTGCTAAGCGGTCCATTCGAGGAATACGCAAGCCAGCGGGGGCAGGTCAACCAGCACGGATTGCGGCCGGCCGTGCGAGGCCACGGCCTCGCTGCGCGCGACGCCCAGCGGCGTGCCCACATTGCTGCCGCCGTAGTGGACCGAGTCGGTGTTGAGCCGCTCGACCCACTGGCCGGCGCGCGGCACACCAAAGCGCAGGCCACGCTGCACCACCGGGGTGAAGTTGCTCAGCACCAGCACAGGATGGGCATCACCGTCGCCATGGCGCACAAAGGCCAGCAGGCTGCGGGCGGCGTCCTGGTGGTCGATCCACTCGAAGCCGTCCGACGAGAAGTCGCGCTGGTGCAGGGCGGGCAGGGCGCGCTGCAGCGCGTTCAGATCGGCTACCAGGCGCTGCACGCCGGCATGCGCCGGATCCTCCAGCAGGTGCCAGTCCAGGCTGCTGTCATGGTTCCACTCGCGAACTTGCGCAAACTCGCAGCCCATGAACAGCAGCTTCTTGCCCGGATGGCCCCACATGAAGCCGTAATAGGCGCGCAGGTTGGCAAACTGCTGCCAGGTATCGCCGGGCATCTTGCCGATCAGGCTGCCCTTGCCGTGCACCACCTCGTCGTGCGACAGCGGCAACACGAAGTTCTCGTTGAAGGCGTAGACCAGGCCAAAGCTCAGCTCGGCCTGGTGGTGGCTGCGGTGCACCGGGTCGCGCGCCATGTAGGTCAGGGTGTCGTGCATCCAGCCCATGTTCCACTTGTAGTGAAAGCCCAGGCCGCCGGCATACGTTGGGCGTGAGACGGCTGGGAAGGCGGTGGATTCTTCGGCCAGTGTGATGGCCTGCGGCCGCTCCGCACCCACCACCTCGTTGAGCCGGCGCAAGAAGCTGATCGCCTCCAGGTTCTCGCGCCCACCGTGCACGTTGGGGATCCATTCGCCGGCCTTGCGGCTGTAGTCGCGGTACAGCATCGACGCCACCGCGTCCACGCGCAGCCCGTCAACGCCAAAGCGCTCCAGCCAGTACAGCGCGTTGCCGATCAGGAAATTGCGCACCTCGGTGCGGCCCAGGTTGCAGATCAGCGTATTCCAGTCCGGGTGGTAGCCCTCCCTGGGGTCGGCGTACTCGTAGAGGTGGGTGCCGTCGAACAGCCCCAGCCCATGTGCGTCGGTCGGAAAGTGGGCGGGCACCCAGTCCAGGATCACGCCCAGCCCGGCTTCGTGCGCCCGTTCTACAAAACGCAAAAAGCCCGAGGCGTCGCCAAAACGGGCGGTAGGCGCATACAGCCCCAGCGGCTGATAGCCCCAGGAGCCGTCAAACGGATGCTCGCTGATCGGCAGCAACTCGACATGGCTGAAGCCCAGGCCGACGGCATACGGGACCAGGCTGTCGGCCAGTTCGTCCCAGGTCAGCCAGCGGTTGCCGTCCTCGACCTGGCGCCGCCAGGAGCCCAGGTGCACCTCGTAGATGCTGATAGGCGCGCCCAGCGCATTGGCGGCTTGCCGGGCAGCCGAGCGCGGCACCGGTTTGGCCAGCGCTGCCACCACGCTGGCGGTGGCCGGGCGCAACTCGGCGGCGCGCGCCATGGGGTCGGCTTTTTGCGGCAGCAGCTCACCCTGTGGGCCAAGCAGCTCATATTTGTAGCGTGCGCCGCTGGTCACGTCGGGGATGAACAGCTCCCAGACGCCACACGCGCGGCGCAGCCGCATCGGGTGGCGGCGGCCGTCCCAGTGGTTGAAGTCGCCGACCACGCTGACCCGGCTGGCGTTGGGCGCCCAGACCGCAAAGCCGGTGCCGGCCACACCATGTCGCACTTGCGGGTTGGCGCCCAAAACCTCAAACGGCCGCAGGTGGGTGCCTTCGGCCAACAGCCAGGCATCCAGCTCACCCAGCAGAGGGCCGAAGCTGTAGGGGTCGTCGCTGACCTGGTGTTGGCCGTCGGCCCAGCGGATGTGCAGACGGTAGGCTGGCGGGCGGGTGGTGGTGTGCGCAGCGGTGCCCTCGGTACCGCCAGCGCCTGCGGGCAATGCCACCGGCCCGTCGAACACGCCGTCGGGATGGCACTGGATCAGCGTGCCCAGCGGTCGAGCGTCGCTGGCGCCGATCACGGTCACCGCGGTTGCACCGGGCAAAAAGGCGCGCACCCAGGCTTGGCCGTCCACGTCGCGGTGCAGTCCCAGCACAGCAAATGGGTCGGCGCAGCGGCCGCTACAAAGTTGGGCTATCTCTGGTGTGCTGAGCATGCGGTGATCGTAGCGGGCGTGCCGCAGTTGTCAGTTCGGGTCAGTTCGGGCCAGGTCAGCAGATCAGCCCCAGCCGCGTCAAGCCTGCGGACTGACGCGCCAGATCTGCCTGGCGTAATCGCGGATCGTGCGGTCGGCAGAAAACGGCCCCATGCCGGCCACGTTGGCAATCGCCTTGCGGGCCCAGGCCTCGGGGTCCTGGTAAAGCGTATCCACCCGGGCCTGCGCATCGACATAGGCGCGGTAGTCGGCCAGCAGCAGGTAGTGGTCGCCGCCCCACAGCAGGCTGTCGATGAGCGGCCGGTAGCGCGCTGGCTCGTCGGGTGAAAACACGCCGCCGGCAATGCTGTCGAGCACCGCCTTCAAGGCTGGATCGCCCTCGTAGATGCGCATCGGCTGGTAGCCGGCTGCGCGGATCGCGGCCACCTCATGCGCCAGCTTGCCGAAGATGAAGATGTTGTCGTCGCCCACGTTCTGGCGGATCTCGATATTGGCGCCGTCGTCGGTGCCTATCGTCAGCGCACCGTTCAATGCCAGCTTCATGTTGCCGGTGCCCGAGGCCTCGGTGCCGGCGGTTGAGATCTGCTCCGACAGATCGGCCCCCGGCATGATGGTTTCTGCCACCGACACGCCGTAGTTCGGGATGAACACGATCTTGAGTCGGTCGCCAATGCGCACATCGTTGTTGACGACCGCGCCCACATCGTGGATCAGCCGAATGATGGTCTTGGCGGTGGTGTAGCTGGACGCCGCCTTGCCGGCAAAGATCACCGTGCGCGGCACCCAGTCGGCCTGCGGCTGGGCCAGGATGGCGCGGTAGCGGGTGACCACATGCAGCACATTGAGCAACTGCCGCTTGTACTCGTGGATGCGCTTGACCTGCACGTCGAACAGGCTCTCGGGGTTGACGCTGATGCCGGCGCTGCGGTGGATCAGCGCCGCGAGTTGGTGCTTGTTGTGCTGCTTGACGCGGCTAAAGGCGTGGCGAAAGCCTGCGTCCTCGGCGTGCGGCAGCAGGCCCTTGAGCAAGTCCAGGTCACGCCGCCAGCCGTCGCCCAGCGTGCTGTCGATCAGCGCGGCAAGCCCTGGGTTGGCCTGGGTCAGCCAGCGCCGGGGCGTGACGCCGTTGGTCATGTTGGTGAAGCGGTCGGGCCACAATGCACAGAAGTCGGCAAAGATGGTTTCGACCAGCAGGTCGCTGTGCAGCTTGGACACGCCGTTGACCTGGTGGCTGCCGACGATCGACAGGTGCGCCATGCGCACCCGGCGCTCGCCACCTTCGTCGATCAGCGACAGCCGGCGCTGGAACGCCATGTCGCCCGGCCGCAGCGCCTCGGCCAGCAGCAAGAACTCATGGTTGATGCGGAAGATGATCTCCAGGTGGCGCGGCAGCACCTGCTGCATCAGCGCCACTGGCCAGGTTTCCAGCGCCTCGGGCATCAGCGTGTGGTTGGTGTAGCTGAACGTCTTTTGCGTGATGGCCCAGGCGGGGGCCCAGGCAAAGCCGTTTTCGTCCACCAGCAAGCGCATCAGCTCAGCCACGCCGATGGCCGGGTGGGTGTCGTTCAGGTGGATCGCCACTTTCTCGGCCATGTTGGCCAGCGTGCCGTGCTCAGTCAGGTGGCGGGCCAGGATGTCCTGGATCGAGGCCGAGGTGAAGAAGTACTCCTGGCGCAGCCGCAGCTCACGGCCAGCGGGGGTGCTGTCATTGGGGTAGAGCACCCACGAAATGTTCTCGAACTCGTTCTTGAACTCGGCGGCGCGGGCGTAGTCGCCCGAGTTGAAGGCGTGCAGGTCGATGTGCGCTGGCGCTGCGGCCTTCCACAGCCGCAGCGTGCTGACGCGCTCGGTGCCGTGGCCGGGAACCACATGGTCATAGGCCTTGGCATTGACCAGGCCGGCATGGCGCCAGACGGGCACCGTGTCCTTGCCCATGCCGGGCGCCTCGGTCCGCTCGACCCAGCCGCCAAAACGCACCGGGTAGTGCACGCCAGGCCGCGGAAACTCCCAGGGTGTGCCGTCCTCCAGCCAGGGGTCCGGGTGCTCGATCTGGCGGCCGGCCTGGATGCTTTGCGCAAACATGCCGAACTCGTAGCGGATGCCGTAGCCGTAGCTCGGCAGGCCCACGCTGGCCATGGCGTCTAGAAAACACGCCGCCAGCCGGCCCAGACCGCCGTTGCCCAGCGCGGCATCGGGCTCGTGGTCCTGGATGTCTTCAAGCCTGCGGGCGTGCTGGCCCATGCTGCCGGCAGCTGCTGTGTCCAGGCCCAATGCGGCCAGCGCATTGCCCAGGCTGCGGCCTATCAGGAACTCCATCGACAGGTAGTACACCCGGCGCGCCTTGGCATGGCGGTCGGCCGCATCACCCGCCACCCAACGCCTGGAGAGCTCGGCGCGCGCCACCTGGGACACCGCGCTCATCAGCTCTACCGGCGCGGCCTCGGCCGGTGCCACACCCACGGTGTGCAGCAGATGGCGCTCGACCCGGTCGGCCAGGGAATCAGCGGCCGAGGTGGCGAACGATGCGGCGGCGGGGGTGTAGGGCGGTGGGTTGGGCATGGAAACATCCGTTGGGCATTGAGGGGCTGGCCAGCAGCGGGGTCGGCCGGCAGTCCTGCGTGGGGCTGCATTATTCATGCCTTGCCAGGAACAAATCGTCGCCGAGCCATGGCACCATGCAACGTGTAACCCCGCAATTGCCCGCAAGGGGTGTCGGCAACAAGTGGGTAGCCCACGGAGACAACCACAAGATGGCCTACAACGATTTGGCGAACAGCCTTGACCTGCCCAAGCGCACCGTGGCGTTGGTGTTGGCCGGTGGCCGGGGCAGCCGGCTCAAGGACCTGACCGACCGCCGTGCCAAGCCCGCGGTGTACTTTGGCGGCAAGTTCCGCATCGTCGACTTTGCGCTGTCCAACTGCCTGAATTCCGGCATCCGGCGAATTGGCGTCATCACCCAGTACAAGAGCCACAGCCTGCTGCGCCACTTGCAACGCGGCTGGGCCTTCCTGAAGTCCGAGATGAACGAGTTTGTCGATTTGCTGCCGGCGCAGCAGCGGGTGGACGAAGAAAGCTGGTACCGCGGCACGGCCGACGCGGTCTACCAGAATCAGGACATCCTGGCCGCCTACGGCGCCGACTACATCGTGGTGCTGGCCGGCGACCACATCTACAAGATGAACTACGCGCTGATGCTGGCCGATCACGTGGCGCATGGCCAGCCCTGCACGGTGGGCTGCATCGAGGTGTCGCGGGCCGAGGCCAGCGCCTTCGGCGTGATGGCGATCGACGAGCATCGCCACATCACCCAGTTTGTCGAAAAGCCCGCCGACCCGCCGGCCATGCCCGGCAAGCCGGACCGCAGCCTGGCCAGCATGGGCATCTATATCTTCAATGCCCGCTACCTGTACAAAGCGCTGGAGTGCGACCTCGCCGACCCCAACTCCACCCACGACTTCGGCAAGG
>JANMXG010000012.1:0-2406 GCA_031394235.1 Betaproteobacteria bacterium | reverse complement strand
CGGGGTGCCCGGCGGGCCTGCCGCTGCCAGCCAAAGCGCGGAGGTGCAGCATGCTGCGGCTTGAAGCCCGCCCCGCGCCGTCCCGGCTGTTTGCCTGGGCCTCGCCGGTGCTGTCGCTGTTGATCACCATCGCGGTGGCTACCGTGCTGTTCATTGCACTGGGCAAGGACCCGGTGCGCAGCCTGACGGTGTTTCTGATCGAGCCTTTCAATGGCCTGCGCTCAATCACCGAGCTGGGGCTCAAGGCCACGCCGCTGATCCTGTGCTCGCTGGGGCTGGCGCTGTGCTTCCGCAGCAACGTCTGGAACATCGGTGCCGAGGGCCAGTACCTGGCCGGCGCGATGCTGGCGGGTGGGCTGGCGCTGTGGGTCACCGATGCCAATCTGGGCCTCAACCGCTGGGTGTTTTTGCCGCTGGCGATCATCGCTGGCGCGTTGGGCGGGGCGGCCTGGGCGTCGATCGTGGCGCTGCTGCGCGACCGCTTCAATGCCAACGAGATCCTGGTCAGCCTGATGTTGGTCTACGTGGCCAACCTGCTGCTGAACTGGCTGGTGTTTGGCCCCTGGAAGGACCCGAAGGGCTTTAACTTTCCGCAGAGCGTGAGCTTTGCCGACGGTGCGGCCATCCCCCGCATCATCACCGGCATGCGGCTGCACTGGGGGTTTGCCGTGGCGCTGCTGGCGGCAGTGGGCATGTGGCTTTTCATGTCGCGCTTCTACCTGGGATTTGCGTTGCAGGTGGGTGGCCTGGCGCCGGCAGCAGCCCGCTACGCCGGGTTCTCCACCCGGTCAGCGCTGTGGACCTCGTTGCTGACCTCGGGTGCGCTGGCTGGTGTGGCGGGGGCGTTTGAGGTGGCCGGGCCGATGGGCCAGCTCACGCCGTATGTCTCCAACAACTACGGCTTCACCGCGATCATCGTGGCCTTTGTCGGCCGGCTGCATCCGCTGGGCTGCGTGTTTGGCAGCGTGCTGCTGTCGATGTTCTTGATCGGCGGTGAGCTGGCGCAGTCACGGGTCGGCCTGCCGTCCGCGCTCAGCGGCGTGTTCCAGGGTGTGTTGCTGTTTTCGCTGCTGGCCTGCGACACCTTGATCAACTACCGGCTTCGCTGGTTAGACGCGGGGCGCACCGAGCGCCGGGCCGCCCCAAGCCGGCCCGCCATCCCCCTGGGGGATCGGTCGGCGTACTCGACGAACGAGGGGTCGAAATGACCGAGACCGCGCTTCTGATCGCCGCCATGCTGGCCTCGGGCACGCCGCTGGCGATTGCCGGCCTGGGCCTGCTGATCAACGAGAAAGTGGGCGTGCTCAACCTCGGTGCCGAGGGCATGCTGCTGGTCGGCGCGGTCACCGGCTTCGCGGTGTCGTTCCATACCGGCAGCACGGTGTTGGCCATGCTGGCGGGGGCGGGTGCGGCGGCGCTGCTGGCGGCCATCTTCGGCTGGCTGGTGATCTGGATCAACGCCAACCAGTACGCCACCGGCCTGGCGGTCAGCCTTTTTGGCGGCGGGTTTTCGGCCTTTGTCGGTGTGCCCTACGTCGGCCAGAAACTGGGCGCGCCGGTCAGCCACGCGATACCGCTGCTGGGGGACATCCCGTTTTTCGGCCCCGCGCTGTTCCGCCAGCATCCGATGGTCTACCTCAGCGTGATCGCGGTTGCGGTGGTGGCCTGGTTTTTTTACCGGACGCGCGCCGGACTGGTGCTGCGCGCGGTGGGCGAGTCGCCCGAATCGGCGCATGCGCTGGGCTACAAGGTGCGCTGGCTGCGCTGGGCTGCGGTGCTGGCAGGCGGCGCGCTGTGCGGCGTGGCGGGTGCCTACCTGTCAACCGTCTACACCCCCTTGTGGGTCGAGGGCATGGTGGCCGGACGGGGCTGGATCGCGCTGGCACTCACAGTGTTTGCCACCTGGCGACCGGCCCGGATCTTGCTGGGTGCTTATCTGTTTGGCGGCGTGACCATGTTGCAGTTGCACCTGCAAGGCCTGGGCGTGGAAGTACCCAGCCAGTTCTTGAGCATGCTGCCGTATGTGGCTACCGTGGTGGTGCTGGTGCTGATCTCGCGCAACCCGATCTGGCTGCGGGCTAACATGCCGGCGTCGCTCGGCAAACCGTTTTTCCCCGGCGGATAGGTCGGGGGCTGGAGCTGTGTTGCGGCGCCGGCCCGAACCTGTTCCAGAAGTCGCTCAAGCCTGAGCGTTGTGACATTAAAACCAAGTAGGAGTCCCGATGACTGTTCGAATCAAACGCCTGCTGCTCCAGTTGGCCGCCCTGGCCACCGTGAGCGGCGCTGCCCTGCTTGCCGGCTGTGGCAAGAAAGAAGACGCTGCGCCCGCCGCAGCCGCACCCGCTGCGTCTGCAGCGGTGGCCAAGGCCGAGCCGCTCAAGCTGGGCTTCATCTACGTCGGCCCGG
>JANMXG010000011.1:0-9689 GCA_031394235.1 Betaproteobacteria bacterium | reverse complement strand
CGCCGCCGACCTGGTGCCGCTGCTCAAGGATGCCGACAGCCATTTCTACGTCTGCGGCTTGAAGAGCATGGAAGAAGGCGTGGTGCTGGCGCTGCGCGATGTGGCGCAGCAGGCCGGGCTGACTGGGCCACGCTGGGCGCCGCGCTGAAAAAAGAAGGCCGGCTGCACCTGGAAACCTACTGAGCGACAACGCAGCGTCGCCCGCGCGCCAGCCGGGCGTCCGCTGGTCAGGCGTTGGCCGTAGCATCCTGGGCCGCGCACCCCAAACCCGGAGATCTCCCATGACCCACGCTTTCATCTGCGACGCCATCCGCACCCCCTTCGGCCGCTACGGCGGCGCCCTGTCTGGTGTGCGCACCGACGACCTGGGCGCAATCCCGCTCAAGGCGCTGATGTTGCGCAACCCCAAGGTCGATTGGGACGCGCTGGCCGATGTGCTGTACGGCTGCGCCAACCAGGCCGGCGAGGACAACCGCAACGTCGCCCGCATGGCTGCGCTGTTGGCCGGTCTGCCAGTGGGGGTGCCCGGCGGCACCATCAACCGGTTGTGCGGCTCGGGCCTGGACGCGGTGGGCACGGCGGCGCGCGCCATCAAGTCGGGCGAGGCCCAGCTGATGATTGCCGGCGGCGTCGAAAGCATGAGCCGGGCGCCGTTTGTGATGCCCAAGGCCGAGTCTGCTTTCAGCCGGGCCAATGCGGTCTACGACACCACCATCGGCTGGCGCTTCGTGAACAAGCTGATGAAAGCGATGCACGGCGTGGACTCGATGCCCGAGACCGCCGAAAACGTCGCCACCGAGTTCAAGATCGAGCGCGAGGCGCAAGACCGCATGGCGCTGGCCAGCCAGCAAAAGGCGGTGGCGGCGCAGAAGTCCGGCTTTTTTGACGCCGAGATCACGCCGGTCAGCATCGCCCAGAAAAAGGGCGACCCGCTGACCGTCAGCAAGGACGAGCACCCGCGCGAAACCAGCCTGGACGCCCTGGCCAAGCTGAAGGGCGTGGTGCGGCCCGATGGCACGGTGACCGCCGGCAACGCCAGCGGCGTCAACGACGGCAGCTGCGCGCTGCTGCTGGCCAGTGAAGCCGCGGCCGCGCGCCATGGCCTGACACCGCGTGCCCGCGTGGTGGGCATGGCCACGGCCGGCGTGGCGCCGCGCATCATGGGCTTTGGCCCGGCACCGGCCACCCGCCGCGTGCTGGCGCTGACCGGCTTGAGCCTGGCGCAGATGGACGTGATCGAGCTGAACGAGGCCTTTGCCGCTCAAGGGCTGGCCGTGCTGCGTGATTTGGGCTTGGCCGACGACGACGCACGTGTCAACCGCTGGGGCGGCGCCATCGCGCTGGGCCACCCACTGGGCGCCAGCGGCGCGCGGCTGGCCACCACCGCCGTCAGCCAGTTGCACCAGCTGGGCGGCCGCTACGCGCTGTGCACCATGTGCATCGGCGTGGGCCAGGGCATCGCGCTGGTGCTGGAACGGGTGTAGTCCGCGCGGCCGACCCACCGGCAACCCACCTTCTCCGCAGAGGGTTCGGCCCTTCGCAGGCACAAGGCCCGCGCAGGCGGGCCTTGCAGCCCGCTCAAGCCTTCGAGTCCAGCACCGCCGCGTTGATCATCGTGCGCAGTTCGCGCCGGATCGGGTACTGGCTGGACGGCATGAACTGGGTCAGGAAGACGACACTGAGGTCCTCCACCGGGTCGATCCAGAAAGCGGTGGACGCCGCACCCCCCCACCAGTATTCACCCACCGACCCGGCCAGCTGGGTCTTGGCCACGTCGGTGGTCATCGCAAAGCCCAGGCCGAAGCCCACGCCCTTGAAGGTGGCCTCGGAGAACAGCGAGACCGACATGTCTGACAAATCAGCGCCGCCAGGCAGGTGGTTGGTCCGCATCAGCGCGACGGTCTTGGGCCCCAGCAGGCGAACGTCGCCCAGCGCGCCGCCGCAGCGCAGCGCCTCGCAAAAGCGCATGTAGTCGGCCGCGGTCGATACCAGGCCGCCGCCCCCCGACGGCGCATCGGTGGGCTCGCGAAAGCTGCGCCCGCCCAGCGGCACAAGCTTGCCTTCGGCCGAGTTGATGTAGGTCTGCGCAAAGCGCGCTGCCTTGTCGTCGCCGACATGGAAGGCGGTGTCGGTCATGCCCAGCGGCCCCAGGATGCGGGTTTGCAGGAACTGATCAAACGGCATGCCCGAGATCTTGCCCACCAGGTAGCCCAGCACGTCGGTCGAGACCGAGTAGTTCCAGGCGCTGCCGGGCGAAAACTCCAGCGGCAGCTTGGCCAGTGCCGCCACAAAGCCCTCCAGACCGTCGGCCTGCTCAAACGGCTCGACCCGGCCTTTGCGGTAGGCCGCATCGACATTGGTGCGGGTCTGGAAGCCGTAGGTCAGGCCCGAGGTGTGGCGCAGCAGGTCGATCATGCGCATCGGCGCGACGGTGGGCCTGGTTTGCCAGCCGGTGGGCGACCCCGGCAGCCCGGCGCCGCCAGCCACATACACGCCCAGGTCGCGCCAGGCCGGGATGAAGCGGTGCACCGGGTCGTCCAGCGCCACCAGGCCCTCTTCGACCAGCATCATGAAGGCCACACTGGTGATCGGCTTGGTCATCGAATAGATGCGCACGATGCTGTCCTCGGTCATGGCCGCGCCGGTCTCCAGTGACGCCAGGCCCAGCACACTCTGGTGCACCAACTGGCCCTGGCGCGCCACCTGCAACTGCGCGCAGGGCAGCAGGCCCGGGGCTATGTAGCGCGCTTGCAAAAAGTGGTCCAGCCGCGCCAGGCGCTTTGAGCACATGCCCAGGGATTCGGGTTTCACGGTCATCGGGGTCTCCAGAGGGGGGGGTGAGTTTGAGGACGGTGCGGACTTGGCAGTCACATGGGTGATAGGTGGGCTCAGGTCATGCCCGGCTGGCGAGCTGGCAAAGCCCGCCCTACGATGGCCATTTCACCACCGTACCCCCGCCGAGGCCCCAACCCGATGACTGCATTGCTGCAAGGTATCCGTGTGCTGGATTTTGGCCGCTACATCGCCGGCCCGTATTGCGCAGCGCTGCTGGCCGAGTACGGCGCCGACGTGGTGCGGGTCGAAAAACGCGGCGGCAGCGAAGACCGTTTCCCAGCGCCGGTGGGGGGCGGTGTTGGCGCGCTGTTCTTGCAGATGAACCGCAACAAGCGCTCGATGACGCTGGACCCGGCGTCGGCTGCGGGCCGCGAGGTGGTGGCGCGGCTGGTGCGCGGCGCCGACGTGGTGATCGCCAACATGCCCGCCGCCACGTTGCTGGCGATGGGCTTGGACTACGCCACGCTGTGCTCGTACAGGCCCGACATCATTTTTGTCACCAACACCGCCTACGGTCCGGTCGGGCCGATGCACGGCAACGTCGGCTTCGATGGCATTGGCCAGGCGATGTCAGGGGCGGTCTACATGACCGGCCAGCCCGAGCAGCCCTACCGGGCGGCCGCGAACTGGGTGGATTTCGGCACGGCGCTGCACTGCGCGTTTGGCACCCTGGCCGCGCTGATGGAGCGGCAGCGCTCGGGCAAAGGCCAAATGGTCACTGGCGCGCTGCTGGCCACCGCCATCACCGTCACCAACGCTACGCTGATCGAGCAGGCGGTGGCCAGGCCCGAACGGGTGGCCACCGGCAACCGCGGCCAGACCTCGGCGCCGATGGATGTCTACGCGGCCCGCGACGGCTGGGTGCTGGTGGCCGTGACTGGCCAGCCGCTGTACGCCCGCTGGGCCCGCCTGATGGGCCAGGCGCCGGGCGACCCCGAGTGGCTGGGCGACCCGCGTTTTGCCGACGACGACGCCCGCGGCCGCCACGGCGAGATCATCAGCGAGCGCATGGGCCGCTGGTGCGCCGAGCGGACCAGCGATGAGATCGTCACTATCCTCGGCAAGGCCATGATCCCCTGCGCACCCGTGCTGTCACCGCAGCAGGCGCTGGACCACCCGCAGGTGCAGGCGCTGGGTTTGTTGCAGCTGACCGATTACCCCGGCCTGCCGCAGCCCGCCCCGGTGGCGGCAGTGCCGATCTGGATGAGCGAAACCCTGCCGGTCGAGCGCCGCCGCCCCCCGCTGCTGGGCGAGCACACCGACGAGGTGCTGGCCGAGCTTGGCTATGACGCCGACCAGATCGCCGCGCTGCGGGCGCAGGCGGTGGTTTGAGCGGGGTCTTGCAGGTGAGGGCTGGCATTGGGCGTGCTGCTGGCGGCTCTTTGCTGTCTTTCGCTTTTTGGCCCGAGAGCTGCCGGTCGGGGGTGCTGAGCGACCGCGCCGCGCCGGGCTGGCGTGCCCCGCTCCGTGTCATTCCGGGCCGGACAACCACCGGCCCTCCCTTCTTTACCTGCGCGGGACACGCCAGCCCGACACGGCGCTACCCCACCCGCGCGGCATGCCGGTCTTTCAAGCCAATGCCCGCGGCAACGTTTCGGGCGGCCAAGGGCGTTGGGTGACCGGATCCCGTAAGTACAGGAGGAGATGTCGGCCAGTTGGCCGGCATCGGAGGACATGGAGGGAGCCGGTTGCCCGACGGCCTTGGTTGCCTTGGCGCCGCACGCTGCACGCTGCACGTCGAACATCGAACGCTGGACGCCGCACATCGAACGACTGCATCCCCACCAGAGGAAAGACAGCTCAGAGCCGAAAACTGAACTTGCCTGTACCCCGGAAACCGCCCCTCAACCCCGAAACTGCCGCAAAGGCATCAAAAAGCCTCAGGCCACAACCAGCGCGGGCGCAACGAATGACCGGTACTCCCGCTCCAGCCACTGGGCAAAACGCAGGCAGTCGGGATCACCGAACACCGGGCCGACGATCTGTGCGCCTATCGGCAGACCTTCCGGGCTGAGCGCCAGCGGCACCGCCGTTGCGGGCAGGCCGACGATGGCCGGGTAGCCGGCCCAGAACAGCGCATCGGTGCTGGGTTGGGTATGACCGTTGACCGGGATCATGCGCTCCCAGCGCTCGCCCTGCTGGTTTTGCTTGAAGGCCGGGGTGGTGGCGACCGGGCAGATCAACAGGTCATGCTGCTCGAAGAAGCTTGCCCATTGCTGGCGCATCGCGCTTCGCAGGCTGTCGATACGGACCCAGTCGCGGTGCGACGACGCGTTGCCGCGAAAGTGCCGGGCGGGATAGCTGCGGTTGTCAACCGCATAGTGCCGGTTGCGCTCCAGTGCCCGGGCATAGGCCGCGTCGTCATAGTGCCCGCCGGTGGCTGCGCGCAGCAGATGGACGTAGACCTCGTGGCTCTGGGCGCTGTCGACCGGTCGGGCGTTCTCGCTCACCACCACGCCCTCGCGCCGCAGAAAAACCACCAGGTCCTGCAGCGCCGCCTGCACGCTGGCGTCAACCTCGGCCTCGCCGTCGTTGTAGACCACTGCCACGCGGCAGCGCCGGGGCGGGTTGCCTCGGTCTCGCCAGGCCATTGGCACCCGGCCCAGCGGTGTCATGGCCTCCAGCGGCGACGTCAGGATGTCCATCGCCAGCGCCAGGTCGTAGGCGCTGCGGGCCAGCGGGCCGCAGGCGCTGATGTCGTAACGGTCGGCGTCATCGGTCGCATTCAGAGAATGCCCTGTCTGCGGCACCACACCCCAGGTCGGCTTGTGGCCCCAGACGCCGCAGTAGTGCGCCGGGTTGCGGATCGAGGCGCCGATGTCGCTGCCCAACTCCAGCGCGGTAAATCCTGCCGCCAATGCCGCTGCCGACCCGCCCGACGACCCGCCCGGCGTGCGGGTCACGTCCCACGGATTGGACGTGGTGCCATAGACCGGGTTGAAGCTTTGCCAGTCGGCCAGCGACACCGGTACGTTGGTCTTGCCAAAGATCACCGCGCCAGCGCCCAACAGACGCTGCACCGCCACCGCATCGGTGCTGGCGATGTTGTTGCGAAACGCCTCGTGGCCGTTGGTCGTGGGCAGGCCCGCCACGTTGAACGACTCCTTCACTGTCATCGGCACGCCGTGCAGCGGCCCCCAGCTTTGGCCCCGCGCCAACGCAGCGTCTGCGGCCTTGGCACGGTCGCGGGCGCGATCGGCGTCCAGCACCACCACGGCGTTGACCGGTCCGCCCAGCCGGGTGATGCGCGCGAGGTAGGCGTCCAGCAACGCCAATGACGACACCTCCTGGCGCCGGATGCGGCGTGCCAGCTCGTGCGCGGGTAAAAAAACCAGTTCATCCATGCCGAAACCCCATGCTGATGCCTCCTGGCCGGCAGCATGCCGGCACCTGCTGCAGTCTTGCCCACCGCCGGCGTTGCCGAGGTCCGGGATTGCCCGCAGATTGACTGCAGACGGCTGGCCGACCGGCCACTTGCGGCATGATCGTGCCACCACAGCCGCGGGACCGCACACCATGAAACTCGTCATCGCCCAGATGAAGCATGAGACCAACACCTTCTCGCCGGTGCCCACGCCGCTGTCCCGGTTTGCCACCGGCGCAGACGTGCCGCCGGAAGGCGATGCGGCGGTGGCGGCTTACCGTGGCACCGGGTCGGCCATAGCTGCCTTCATCGACCTGGCCGAGGCGGCGGGTGCCGACTACACCGTGGCCATTGCCGCGGCCGCCTCGCCCAGCGGGCCGGTGCACAACCCGGCGTTTGAGCACATCGCCGGCCGCATCGTCGCCGCAGTGGCCGCCGGTTGCGATGCGGTGCTGCTGGACCTGCACGGCGCGATGGTCACACAAAGCTTTGAGGACGGCGAGGGCGAGCTGCTGCGCCGCATCCGTGCCGTGGCGCCCGATGTGCCGATCGGCGTAGCGCTGGACATGCACACCAATCTGTACGACGGCATGGGCGCGCGCAGCACGGTGATTGCCGGCTACCAGACCTACCCGCATGTGGACGTTTACGAAACCGGCCAACGCGCCGGCCGCGCCGTGCTGGCGCTGCTGGCAGGACGCGCGGCCCCGACGATGGCCTGGAGCCGCCGGCCGATGTTGCCGCATGTGATGCGCCAGGGCTCGGACGACTCGCCCAACCGCGAGCTGCAGGCCCGCTGCCGCGAGATGGAGGCCGAGGGCGCGTTGTGCGCCAGTGTCTTTGTCGGCTTCCCCAACGCCGACATCGAGTTTGCCGGTCTGTCCGCGGTGGTGGTGACCGACGGCGATGCCGCGCTGGCGCAACGCTGGACCGACGAGCTGCTGGACGGCGCCTGGGCCCAGCGTGCAGCGTTTGTCTACCCGGCAGAGCCGCTGGCCGACTCGATCCGCCGCGCCCAGGCCCTGGCTGCCAGCAAGCCTGCGGGCAGCGGCCCGGTGGTGCTGCTCGACCACAGTGACAACTGCGCCTCGGGCGGCACGATGGACACCATGACCGTGCTGGGTGCCATCCTGGACGCCGGGCTGGACGGCGTGGCGGCGTTTGCGGTGTTCGATCCGGGCGCAGTGCAACTGATGATCCAGGCCGGCGTTGGCGCGCAAATCACGTTGCCCCTGGGTGGCAAGCTCGACATGCCCGCCATCGACCTGGCCGCCCAGCCGCGCACCGTCACCGGCCGCGTCAAGCTGGTCTGCGACGGCCGCCACACCAACTTCGGGCCGATGTACCGGGGCGAAGCCGTGGACATGGGCCCGACGGCCGTGCTGGACACCGGCCGGGTGCAGATCGTCGTCATCAGCGACCATGTCGAACCGCACGACCTGGCGGCTTTCACCGCGTTGGGCATCGCGCCCGAGCGTTTGAACTTTCTGATGCTCAAGAGCCGCATCCACTGGCGCGCCGGGTTGCGGTCGCTGGCGCATGCGGTGGTGGAATGCGCGGGCACGGGGGTTTGCACCTCGGACTATGCCGCGCTGGGCTTGCGCCATGTGCGGCGGCCGATGTACCCGCTGGACGCGATCTGATCGGCCCGGTCGGCAAGCACTGCAGCGCGCCGTGATCCAGCCCCCACCGCACCTGCCATGACCCCCACCACCGTCTACCGCGCCCACCGCATCCACACGATGAACCCGGCGCAGCCCGACGCGACCTGCGTGGCGGTGCGTGACGGCCGCATCCTGGCAGTGGGCGACCTGGACCGCATGGCCGCCTGGGGTCCGTATCTGCTGGACGAGCGCTTTGCCCACTGCGTGCTGCTGCCCGGCTTTGTCGAGGGCCACTGCCACCTGAAAGAAGGCGGCATGTGGGACCGGCCCTACCTGGGCTGGTTCGACCGCAGCGACCCCGACGGCCGGGTCTGGCCCGGCCTGCGGTCCCTGGCCGCGGTGGTGGCGCGGCTGCAGGCGTTGGACGCGGCCATGATCACCGCTGGCGAACCCACCGAGGCGCCGCTGATCGCCTGGGGCTTCGACCCGATCTACTTTGCCGGCGACAGGCCTACCGCACCCGACCTGGACACGGTGGGCAGCGGCCGCCGGCCCATCGTCATCGCCCATGCCAACGGCCACCTGATGACGGTCAACAGCGCGATGTTGAGCGCTGCCGGCATCAACGCCGACACCGACGTCGAGGGTGTGATGAAGCACGCAGCCGGGCCTCTGGCCGGCCAGCCCAACGGTGAGTTGCAAGAGCCCGCCGCGATGTACCTGGTGCTGCGCAAGATTGGCCCGGCCGGCCTGCTGGCGCCGATGAACGATGCCGGCATGCACAACTTTGGCCGCATCGCCTGCCGGCAGGGCGTGACCACCGCCACCGACCTGGTGAACCGGCTCACCGATGCCGACCTGGCGGTGCTGGAGCGCCACAGCGCGGATGACAACTACCCGGTGCGCATCGTGCCGGCGTTTCAGGCTTTTCACGGCAGCCAGGGTGCAGCCCAGGGCGTGGACCATCTGCAGGCGCTGACCGGGCGCAGCACCGACAGGCTGCGGCTCGGCCTGGTAAAGATGATGCTGGACGGCTCGATCCAGGGCTTTTCGGGCCGGCTGCGCTGGCCGGGCTACTTCAAGCATCCCACCGCCTCCGGACAAGCCGCACCCAACGGCATCTGGGTCACCGCGCCGGCGCAGTTCGAGGCCGATTTCGAGACTTACCACCGCGCCGGGCTGCAGATCCACACCCACACCAACGGCGACGAGGCCAGCCTGGCCGCGATTGACGCGATCGAGCGGGTACTGGCCCGCTGGCCCCGGCCCGACCACCGCCACACGCTGCAGCACGGCCAGATGATTGACCGCGCGATGTTCCGCCGCATGGCCACGCTGGGCTTGTGCGCCAACCTGTTCACCAACCACCTTTGGTACTGGGGCGACCAGCACCACGACATCACGATGGGGCCCGACCGGGCGCACCGGCTCAACGCCTGCCGCAGCGCGCTGGACGCTGGCGTGGCACTGGCGATCCACAGCGACGCACCGATCACACCGCTGGCGCCGCTGTTCACCGCCTGGTGCGCCGTCAACCGGGTCACGCCGTCGGGCCGGGTGCTGGGCGCCGCCGAGGCGCTGACCGTGCCCGAGGCGCTGCGCGCCGTCACCCTGGGGGCAGCCTGGACACTCAAGCTCGATGCCGAGATCGGCAGCATCGAATGCGGCAAACGCGCCGACTTTGCGGTGCTGCACGATGACCCTCTGGACCAGCCGGCGGCAGCGCTCAAGGATGTTCGGATCTGGGGCACCGTGCTGTCGGGCCGGGTGTTCGAGGCCGGGGCTTGATGGCGATGACGATGGCGATGGCGAGCGCGGCCTGCTAGCAGCCTCGTGAGCCCGATCCGCAGCCGGCCAGACCGCAATCCGTACGACACCATGTTGCG
>JANMXG010000010.1:0-8148 GCA_031394235.1 Betaproteobacteria bacterium | reverse complement strand
GTCCCAACCGGTGGCGCCGGGTGCCAGCAGCTCGTCGCTCCACTCATGGTCGAGCCAGCCCCGGCCTGCCAGGGCCCGGGTCGTGCTGTCCAGCGTCAGCCCGGCCTGCACCGCCAGTTTCGGCTGCGAGTAGTAGTGGCTGGCCTGGCTGGGCAGCGGCCCCTTGCGTGAAAAACCGGCGTCGCCTTGCAGCAGCAGCGGCTGGCTGGGTTGCAGTTGCAGCGCCAGCGTGAAACCAGCCTCGGGTGCGGCCAGCAGCGCCTGGTAGTGGCCGCTGGCGGCGTCGCGCTGCAGTGCCCAGCGGCCGATGGCCAGCCCGGTATCGCCGCGGCGGGCATGGGCCTCGGGCCGCTGCGCGTCGCCCGACCAGCGGCTGATGCGCTGGGCGTGCAGGTGGCGGCCACCGGCAACATCGGTCAGGGCGGCGTGCGCAAACAGCAGCTGGCGCGGTGCAAAGCGGCCGGGCAAGGTGTCCGCCAGGCCCGTGCGGCTGCGGAAGAAGGTGAGCTGGAAGCCCCAGAGCGCGTTGCCTGCCCCGGTGGCAGTGATGTTGCCTGAGGCTGTGCTTGGAGCCTGCAGCCAGCCGGTGGCGTACCACCACTCGATGCGGGCGCCGTTGTGGGCGCCGTGGTCGCGCGGACACAGCAGCCGGCGGTCGGCGGCAAACCGGTCGTCGACGGGCGCGGCCGGCACAGACAGCGCAGGGCAGGGCACAGCCGCTCCGCCCGCTGCGGCAGCCGCAGCCAGCAGGGCGCGCCGGCGCAGCGGGCTCACCAGTCCTCCTTCACCGCCAGCACGGCCGATCGGCCGGCGGCGCGGCGCGCGCTCCACAGCGCCGTGGCAACGCCGGCCAGCAACACCGCGCCGGCCAGTGCCGCCAGCCGGTCGACGGGCAGCAGCAGCGGCATGGTCCAGTGGAAGCTTTGCGGGTTGACCACATGCACCAACACCACCGCCATCGCCACGCCGAGCGCCAGGCCGATCAGGCTGCCGGTCAGCAGCCAGGCGGCGGCCTCGGCGCCGACCAGTGCGATCACCTGCCGGCGCGTCAGCCCGAGGTGGGCCAGAAGGCCAAACTCCTTGCGCCGCGCCAGCACCTGGGCCGACAGGCTGGCCGCCACGCCGACCAGGCCGACTGCGATGGCCACCGTCTGCAGGTAGAAAGTGACGGCAAAACTGCGGTCGAAGATGCGCAGCGACAGCGCGCGCAACGACGCGGTGCTGGCCAACTCCAGCGGCAGGTCGGGGCCGGCGGTGCGGCGCAGCGCGGCCTCGACGTCGGCCGGTGCTGCGCCGGGTTTGAGCCACAGCGCCAGGTCATTGACCCGGGCGTCTCCGGTCAGGCGCCGGTAGTCGGCCGCGTCGATGGCGATGGCGCCAAACTGGCGTGCGTAGTCGCGCCAGATGCCGCGCACCCGGGCGGGCATGCCGGGTGGGTTGCCGAGGGAGGCGGCGCGTGTGTCGGCGCGTGCGGCGGCGGCTGCGGCGGCGCGTGTGTCGGCGTTTGCTTCGCGGTTTGTGTCTCGGCTTGTGTCGCCGGGCTGGGCGGCCGCCTCGGTGATCGGCAGCCGGATCAGGTCGCCCACCTGCCAGCCGTAGATCGCCGCCGCCGGCTCGCTGACAAACACGCCCAGCTCGCCTGCCTGGCCGGGCGCGGTCGGGCTGGGCGGCCGCACCGCGCCCAGCATCGGCAGCGTGGCGGCCGGGTCAGCACCCAGTGTCCGGGTCAGCAGCACCACGGCCGGCTGCGTGGGTCGCAGCTGCAGCGGCACCTGGCGTGACGCGCTGACCCGGTCCACGCCGGGCAGCCGGGCGACCGATTCGACGAAGCCTGGCGGCAGGAAGGCCTGGTCAGCGGCCGCTGCGCTGGGCGTGCTGCGGGCGTACAGGTCGGCCGGCAGCGCGCTGTCCAGCCAGTCAACCACCGCGCCGCGAAAACTGGCCACCATCACCGTGATTGCCACCGACAAGGCCAGGCTGGCCACCACGCCGGACACCGTGGCGCTGGCGGTCTGGCGCGCAAACCGGGCACGCCGCAAGGCCAGCAGCGCCACCGGGTGGCGTGCACCGGCCAGCGCCCGGTCGAGCAGCGGGATCAGGGTTTGCACCCCGGCTGGCACCAGCACCACGCCACCCGCGAGCAGCGCGGCCACCGCCGCATAGGCGGCCAGCGGCAACCCGCCCACGGGCGGCAACAGGGCCAGCACAACACCACCGGCCAGCAGCGCCAGGGCCGGCCAGATTGGCGCGCGGCCCGTGTGCAGGCCACCCAGGCCCTTGAGCGCCAGCGCGGGCGACAGGCGCTCGGCTTGGCGCGCCGGCCACCAGGCGCCGATCACTGCAGCAGCCAGCCCCAGCGCGCCGCAGGCCGCCAGCGCGCCCACCGGCCAGGCCAGCGTGGGCGCACCGCCGGCAAAGTAGCCGCCGCCCAGGTCGCCGCCCAGCAGACGCAGCGCCAGCGCGGCCAGCCCGGCGCCGGCGGCCAGGCCCAGCGCGCTGCCGAGGCTGCCGACCACCGCGCTCTCCATCAACACCAGCCGGCGCCGGTCACGCGCGGCCAGGCCCAGCACGCCCAGCAACGCCAGCGACGGTGTGCGCTGGGCCACCGACAGCGACACCACCGAATACACCAGGAAGCCACCCACCAACAGCGCCACCAGCGCCAGCACGCCCAGGTTGACGCGGTAGGCCCGCGACAGGTTGGACACCCGCTGCACGGCGTCGTCGGCCGCGGCCCAGCGCACGCCGGCGGGCAGGGCGCCGGCCTGGACAAAGCGGGCCTGCCAGGAAGCGGCATCGGTGCCGGGCAGCAGGCGCAGGTCGAGCCGGCTCAGCCGCCCGGTGCGGTCGAAGCGGGCCTGCGCGGCGGCGACGTCGATCACCGCCAACGGCGCGCCGCCCGCCGCCACCGTGCCGGCCACCCGAAAATGCTGCCAGCCGCTGGCCGATTGCAGTTGCAGTGCATCGCCTGGGGCCACCGCCAGCGCGGCCAACGCAGTCGGGTTGAGAAAGACGGCGTCGGGGGCCAGGACCGACAGGCGCTCGGGCGCCGTGCCCAGCGCAGCCGGGCGGGGCATCAGCCCCGGCGTGACGCTGGCCACCTTCAGCGCGTCGATGCCGACGATACGCAGGGCGCTGCGCGGGCTGTCGGCGGGTTGGGCTGAATCACGCCGCGCCTGGCTGCTGATGTCCAGCACCGGGCTGACCAGCGCCACCGCCTCGTCCAGCGCCAACCGGGCGTAAAGCGCGTCATCAAAGCCCTCGCGGCCATCGGCTGCCAGCACCGCGTCGGGCTGGCCGTTGACCGCGCGCAGCGCTTGTGAAAATTCAGCCAGCGCGGACGCGTTGATCAGTTGCACCGAGCTGGCCAGCGCCACACCCAGCGCCACGGCCAGCAAGGCCACGCCATGGCGCCAGGGGTGGTGGCGCCATTCGGCCAGGGACAGGGAGAACAGCGCAGACCACATCGTCCCATGTTACGGGCGCACCCGGCGCCCTCCGGGCCGGCGGGTGTCTGCATGCCAACAACAGTGTGGCGGCCGTCACCGGCCAGGTTCGACGGCGCGCCGCCGGGGTGGGTCGCGCAGCTTGGCCTCGGTGATCGCAAACCCGTGCACCCGCAGGCCGTTGCGCTACAACCCGCACCGCATCAGCGCCTGCGCGCTCGGCTTGGCGCCCATCAGCGAGGGCTGGGCCACCCGCTCACCCAGCCGCGCCACCGCCGCGCCACCGCCGCGTCACGCTGGGCGTTGTCGGCGGTGACGATCGGGTCTTGGGTCAGCGGGTTCAGGGTTGGGCTGTCCCGGGTGCGGGCCTCAGCCCAGGTGCGTGCCGAAGAAACGCAGCGTGCGGTCCCAGGCAATCAGCGCCCACGCGGCGTCGTACTGGGTGATGGCAATGCGGTGCGGGCCGACAGCGGTCTCGTTGGCAAAACCGTGCTGTGCCAGGTAGCGGTGAAAGGTGAAGCCGACGTCGGCGGCGCGCAGACTCACTTCCAGCGCGTCGATGGTGGCGATCGGGAAGGCGCCGTCTTGCGTTGCAAAGTGGCCCAGCAGCGGCGCCGTGATGCGGCTGGCGTCCAGGTATTCCAGCGGCGGGCAGCCGTACCAGACCACGCCGGCATCAATGCCCGGCACCATGCTGGCGGCCAGCAGCGTCAGCGCGCCGCCCATGCAAAAACCGGTGACACCGACCTTGGCGCTGCCTGTCTTGAGGTAAGTCACCGCGCCCGCCACATCCTGCGACGCGGCATCGCCAAAGTTCAGCGACGACATCAGATGGTGGGCCTCTTCGGCTTCGGAGGTGGACTTGCCGCGGTACAGGTCGGGCACCAGCGCCCGGTAACCGGCCTGCGCCAGCCGGTCGGCCACGCCGCGGATCTGGTCGTTCAGGCCCCACCACTCCTGGATCACGACCACGGCGGGTGCGCCCTGCGGCGTCGCCGGCTCGGCCAGGTAACCCTGCACGCTCTGCCCATCGGGGCGGTTGAAACTGACGGTGGTGCCCATGCGCTGACTCCTGAGGGATCGAAAATGAGCCCGGAGTAGAGGCCAGGTGGCCGACCGGCGTCAAGCAGACCGGCGACCGGCGCAGGGGATTGCTTGCCACCGCAGGCTGGCCGCGCGGCAGCCGACTTGCAGGTCAGGCAGGTCTTGCAGGCCTTGCGGGCCAGGCAGGTCAGGCAGGTCAGGCCTGCACCGAATAGCCGCCATCCACCGGGATGGCGGTGCCGGTGACAAAGTCAGACGCCGCACTGGCCAAAAAGACGGCGGTGCCCGCCAGGTCCTCGGGCCGGCCCCAGCGTCCGGCGGGGGTGCGGGCCACGATGCGCCCGTCCAGCCCGGTCACCTGGGCGCGGGCTTTTTGCGTCAGCTCAGTGTCGATCCAGCCCGGCAGGATGGCGTTGACCTGGATGCCGTCTGCTGCCCAGCCGGTGGCCAGCGCCCGGGTCAGCTGCACGATGCCGCCCTTGCTGGCGCTGTAGGCTGGCGCAAACGAGGCACCGAAGATCGACGTCATCGAACCGATGTTGATGACCTTGCCACCCTGCTTTTTCAGCAGCGGGTAGGCGGCGCGGCTGCACAAGAATGCACTGGTCAGGTTGGTGTCGAGCACTGTGTTCCATTCGGCCAGCGTCAGGTCTTGCACCGGCTTTCGGATGTTGGTGCCGGCGTTGTTGACCAGGATGTCGAGCCGACCCAAATCGGCCGCTACCCGGTCAAACAGTGCGGCCACCGCCGCCTCGTCGCTGACATCGGCCTGGTAGGCCTGGGCCTGGCCGCCGCGGCGGGTGAGGGCCTCGACCGCGGCGCGCAACTTGTCGGGGTTGCGGCCGACCACCGCCACCCGGGCGCCGGCGTCCACCAGGCCCTGTGCCATGGCCAAACCGATGCCACCATTGCCGCCAGTGACGAGGGCGGTCTTGGGCTGAAGCTGGAACATGGCGTGGTGCTTTCTTTAAAACAGCAGGTTGGCGGGCAAGGCGGCGGTGGGCACAGCGGCAACAATCCGCGCCGGGGTGGAGCGCGGTGATTCTGACCGACCGGCCCCGAGCCCCGCCCGCCAAACCGCCCGATCGCACCTGCCATGAACGACCTGTTTGTCCGCTTCGGTGTTGAAGCCTGGAAGCCGCTGCTCACGCTGCTGGTGTTGCCGCCTGTGCCCTTGTTGCTGTTGGTGCTGTGGGGCGCCTGGCGGCTGGCGCGCCGCCGCGCTGCGGGCTGGGTCGCGGTGGGGCTGGGCCTGGCGGCGCTGTGGGTCACCTGCACACCGGCGTTGGGTGATGCGCTGATCGACGTGCTGACCACGCCGCCACCGGCACTGGCTGCTGCCGAGCGTGCTGCCCTGGCCGGCGCGCCGCACACGGCGATCGTCGTGCTGGGGGCCGGGCGCAAGCTGCTGGCGCCTGAATACGCCGCCGCCGACCTGAAACCGATGACGCTGGAGCGCCTGCGCTACGGCCTGTGGCTGGCACGGCAGACCCGGTTGCCGCTGGCCTACAGCGGCGGTCTGGGCTATGGCAGCCTGGCCGGGCCCAGCGAGGCTGCGGTGGCGGGCCAGGTCGCCAAACGGGATTTTGGCCAGACCTTGCGCTGGGCCGAAGACCGGTCACGCGACACCAATGAAAACGCGCGCTTGACCGTGGCACTGCTGCAGGCCGACGGCATCCGACAGATCGTGCTGGTGACGCATGACTTTCACCAGCGCCGGGCGCTGGCTGCGTTTGAGCGTGCGCTGCGTGCGTCGGGCGTGGCGATGCGGCTGGTGCCTGCGCCGGTCGGCCTGCGGCCGAACCTGGGGCCGGATTTGTCCTGGGGTGATTACCTGCCGTCCGCCGAGGGTTTTACGCTGACCCGGCTGGCGCTGCACGAGTGGCTGGGCCGGATGGCCGGGGCTTGAGGTGGGCGGTCAGGTGTCGCCGCCGCTTCGGCTGCGGCTGCGACGGCTGTTGCGGCTACGGCTGCAGTGAATTGCGTCAGCCCGGCACGATGCCGGTGGCCGTCAGGCGCAGCACCCGGTCGGCGCGCGCGGCGGCGGCGGCCGAGTGGGTGACCAGCAGGCAGGCCGCACCCTCTACGCGCACCTGCGCCACCAGCACGTCCAGCATGCGTTCGGCGGTGGTCGGGTCGAGGTTGCCGGTGGGCTCGTCGGCCAGGATCAGCAGCGGGCTGTGCACCAGCGCCCGGGCCAGCGCCACCCGTTGCAATTGGCCGCCGGACAGCTGTGCCGGGCTGCGTCCGCCCAGCCCGGCCAGGCCCACGGCCGTCAGCAAACTGGCAACCCGGGCCTCATCAGGCCGGCGCAGCAGCAGCAGCGGCAGGGCGACGTTTTCTGCCACGCTCAGGTGCGGCAGCAGGTGGAAAGCCTGGAACACAAAACCCAGCTTTTCGCGCCGCAGCCGGGCCCGCTCGGGCTCGGGCAGGCGGCGCACCTCGGCCTGGTCCAGCAGCACTTGGCCAGCGTCGGCATCGTCCAGGCCGGCGATGCAGTTCAGCAAGGTGGATTTGCCCACGCCCGATTCGCCCAGCAGCGCAACAAATTCACCCGCCGCCAGCGTCAGGTCGACCCGGCTGAACACCGGCACACCGCCGTAGGCGCGCAGCAGCCCGGTGATCTGCAGGATCGGGTGCGCGGTGCCGGGTGCGCGGGCGGGCTGGGCTGGCGTGAAAGTGTCTGGGCTCATGCTGCGGCAACGCCGGCGGGCGGCGGTTTGTCTTGGGCTGTCAGCAGGCTGGCCAGCGCTGCCATGCCTTGGTCAATGGCATCGGGCGCGTCACAGGCCACCACCTGCCGCGACATGCCGCGCAACCAAGTCAGCTGGCGCTTGGCCAGCTGGCGGGTGGCGGCGATGCCTTGCTCGCGCAAGCCGATCAGCGTGCCAGCGTCCGGCAGGCCGGCCTCCAGCGCCGCCCAGGTCTGCCGGTAGCCGACGCAGCGCAGCGCGGGCAGCTCGGGCCGAAGGTCGCCGCGGGCGCGCAGGGCTTTCACCTCGTCCACCAGGCCCTGCTCCAGCATGGCATCGAAGCGCTGGGCGATGCGCTGGTGCAGCCAGGCGCGCGAGACGGGTTCCAGCGCCAGCAGCGGCAGGTCCAGACCGGGCGGGCGGTCGCGGTGGTGAAAGCTGGACAAGGGCTGGCCACTGACCATCCACACCTCTAGTGCCCGCTGGATGCGCTGGGCGTCCGTGGCCGGCAGGCGGGCGGCGCTTGCCGGGTCGATGCGCGCCAGTTCGGCATGCAGCGCAGGCCAGCCCTCGGCCGCAGCACGGGCGTCCAGCGCGGCGCGCACCACGGGGTCGGCGGCGGGCATGGCATCGAGGCCGTCGATCAGCGCCTTGAAGTACAGCATCGTGCCGCCGACCAGCAGCGCGGTGCGGCCGCGGGCGTTGATCTAGCCGATCAGGCGCCGGGCGTCGGTGACAAACTGCGCCGCCGAGTAGGCCTCGGTCGCGTCCAGGATGTCGATCAGGTGGTGGGGCACGGCGGCGCGCTCGGCCGCGCTGGGCTTGGCGGTGCCGATGTCCAGGCCGCGGTAGACCTGGGCCGAATCGACGCTGATGATCTCGACCGGCCAGCGTGCTGCTGCGGCCAGGGCCAGGGCGCTTTTGCCACTGGCGGTCGGGCCGGCCAGGCCGACCGCCCGGAAAGG
>JANMXG010000009.1:0-7303 GCA_031394235.1 Betaproteobacteria bacterium | reverse complement strand
ACTGGAAGTACCTGCGTTTTGGGCCGGACGGCAAGCTCTACGTGCCCTTTGGCGCGCCCTGCAACATCTGCGAACTGCCAACTGCCGAGTACGCCCAGATCCGGCGTTACAACCCCGACGGCTCGGGCATGGAGGTGATTGCCACCGGTGTGCGCAACACCCTTGGCTTTGACTGGCATCCGGTGACCCAGGAGCTGTGGTTCACCAACCATGGCCGCGACTGGATGGGCAATGACACGCCGGACGACACGCTGAACCGCTTGAGCAAGACCGGCCAGTTTTTCGGCTTCCCGTATTGCCACGCTGGCACGGTGGCTGACCGCGACATCAAGAAAGACAACGCTTGCGGTGGCGTCACGGCGCCGGTGCAGTTGATGGGCCCTCACGCCTCGGTCATGGGCTTGCAGTTCTACACCGGCAGCATGTTCCCGACCGAGTACAAAAATGCGATGTTCATCGCCCGCAAGGGCTCGTGGAACCGCGACCAGAAAAATGGCTACGACCTGGTCACAGTGCGGGCCGATGCCGACGGCAAAAACGCCAAGCTCACGCCCTTCCTGACCGGTTTCAAGGACGACGCTGCCAACACCTTCTGGGGCCGCCCGGTCTACACCCTGCAGATGCCCGATGGCGCGATGCTGCTGTCCGATGAGCAAATGGGCGTGATCTACCGCATCAGCTATGCCAAGGCGTCCTGAACGGGCACGCTCGGTCCGGTGTAGCCGCTTTACCCTGGTCGCTGCAGCGCTGGTCTGTCTGGCGGGCGCGGTCCAGGCCCAGAGCGCTGAGCGGCTGGCGCTGTGCGCTGCCTGTCACGGCGCCAAAGGTATCTCGGCCAGCCCGCAGATCCCGTCGCTGGCGGCGCAGCCCAAGATTTTTGTGGAAAACCAGCTGGTGCTGATCCGCGAAGGGTTGCGCGACGTGCCGCAAATGAAAGGCATGCTCGACGGCGTGCCCGACACCGAGTTGTCGGCACTGGCAAGCCACTTCCAGGCGCAGCCGGCCCCCGGGCCGGCTGCCGGACCGGTGCAGGCTGATCGGTTTCAGCGTGGCAAGGACCTGGCCCGGTCCGCGCTTTGCGGCACCTGCCACCTGCCCGACTACAGCGGCCGGCAGCAAATACCGCGGCTGGCCGGCCAGCATGAGGTATTTCTGCTCGACACCATGAAGCAGTTCCGGGACCACGCCGGCCTCGGGCGCGACACCGTCATGTCGGCCTCGCTGTTGGGCATCAACGACGCCCAGCTCGCCGATCTGGCGCACTACTTCGCCAACTTCCGCTGAGCGGATGAGGGGTTGGCCCGGGCAGGTGGCGCGGGCCAGGGTCAGCCCCGTCGACCGACATCCCGGCCATGCGCCGTCCAGCCGCCTGCTGCGCCAGGCGACGCGGGCCGGGCGACCTGCGATACCGCGCTTGCGGCGGGCGTCAGACCCGCTCGAGAATCGTCACCGCACAAGCCGCCTCGTCAAAGCCGATCACGCCGCCGCCGTTCTCGGCCAGGCCGATGCGAGCACCCGGCTGTTGCCGTGCACCGGCCTCGCCGCGCAGTTGCAAGGCCAGTTCATGGATCATCGACAGCCCGGTGGCGCCCACCGGGTGGCCCTTGCTGACCAACCCGCCCGACAGGTTGATCGGCCGCTCGCCACCCAGCGACGTGGCACCGCTGGCGACAAACGCGCCGCCCTGGCCGATCGGGCAAAAGCCCAGCATCTCGGCCTGGTAGATCTCGCAAAAGCTGGTGGCGTCATGCACCTCGGCCACGTCCACCTGTTGTGGCGTGATGCCGGCCATCGCGTAGGCCCGCAGGGCCGCCAGTTGGCTCAGGCCCGGCTCGTCCAGGCGCCGGTACTTGCCGCCGGTGATCACGCTGGCGCGGATGCGCAGCGCCCGGGCCTGCACCGCGGCGGGCAGGGTCTTGAGGTAAGCCGCAGAGCAGACCAGCGCGGCTGCTGCGCCGTCGCCGATCGGGGCGCACATGGCCCGGGTCAGCGGCCAGCTCACCAGGCGGTCCGCCAGCACCTGCGCGGGTGAGACCTCGAACCGGTACTGCGCCAGCGGGTTCAACGCGCCCATCGCGTGGTTCTTGGACGCGCCCGCAGCGATCTGCGCCACCGTCGTGCCGTAGGTCTTGATGTGCCACGCTGCCTGCATCGCATAGGTGTCCATGAACAGCGTGCCGCCACCATCCCTTGGATTGAAGGGCTTGCCCGCCGCGTCGCCCGCTGCAGCGTAGTAGGCCAGCCACTCTTGCGGATCGAGCTGGTCGATGCCGCCGTCGAAGATCTCTTGGGTTCTGGCGGCGCCGCTGCGCACGCCGGCGCCGGGCGCATCCTCCTGCACAAAGGTCTTTTCCACCCCGATCGCCAGCGACAGCGCGCAGGTGCCTGACAACACATCCTTCCAGGCGCCGTGCAGCGCCATGCTGGCGGTGGCGCAGCCGCCTTCGACATTGATCATCGGCACCCGCTCCGGGAACAGGCCGTCCCGCACCAGCGGCGTGAAGCAGACCTGGCCGCGGATGTTGCGCTGGCCCCAGCTGCCCATGCCGCAATTGCCGAACCAGGCGTTGGCGATGTCGGTGCCGTCGGCCAGACCGGCATCGGCCAGCACCGCCAGGTAGGCTTGGCGGGTCAGGTCCTTGAAGCTGGCGCCGGGCTGCTTGCCAAAGCGGGTGCAGCTGGTGGCGATGAGGTAGGCGTCTTGCATGCGGTTCTCCTGGAAAACGGTGGGGTCAGCCGAGCTGAATCGGCAAATGCGACACGCCGCGCATCGCCAGCGCGTCTATCCATTCGGGCTCACCGGCCGGGCCGGCCACGCGCTCGATGCTTGCAAATCGCTGCACCAGCCGGCCAATGCAGCGCTGCCCTTCCAGCCGGGCCAGCGGCGCGCCCATGCAAAAGTGCAGGCCAAAGCCGAAGGTCAGGTGGCGGTTGGGCGTGCGGCCGATATCGAGTGCCTGCGAGTCGGTAAACATCCTCGGGTCGCGGTTGGCTGCGTTGGCAAAGCCGAACACCCGGTCGCCGGCCCTCAGTTGCCGCCCGTCGATCTGGTGGTCTAGCTTCACGACCCGGGCAATGGCATTGCTGGGCCCGTCGTAACGCAAAAACTCCTCCACCGCGCTGTCGATCAGCGCCGGGTCGTCGCGCAGCCGCTGCAACTGCGCCGGGTGGTCCAGCAGCGCATGCACCGCGTTGCCCAGCAGGTGGGTGGTGGTCTCGTGGCCGGCAAAAAGCACCAGCATGCAGGTGGCCACCAGTTCGTCTTCGCTCAACCGGCCTTCGTCGTCGCGGGCGCTGATCATGCGGCTGACAAAGTCCTCGCCCGGCGTTGCACGCCGCTCAGCGATGAGCCCGCGAAAAAACGCCGCCAGCCGCTCGGCACCGCTGCGCGCCCGGGCGTAGCGGTCGCCATCGGCCCGAGCGCCACCGATGAAGGCCC
Organism: Betaproteobacteria bacterium; assembly: GCA_031394235.1. Taxonomy (GTDB): domain Bacteria; phylum Pseudomonadota; class Gammaproteobacteria; order Burkholderiales; family Burkholderiaceae_C; genus Pseudaquabacterium. Next base: position 3,864 of record JANMXG010000009.1, on the reverse strand, counting down.
GCAACTCGTCCGACGCTGCCTTCAACTCGGGGAAGGCGCTGTAGGGGATCGCCAGCATGTCCATGATCACGTAGGCCGGCAGGGGTGCCGCCACCTGCTGCGCCCAGTCCACCGGCACGCCGGTGGGCAACGGGTCGAGCAGGTGGTCCACCACCCGGGTGACGGCGCCGTCCAACGCTTCGAGCGCCTTCAGGTTGAACACCGTGCCTACCAGCCGGCGCAGCCGGGTGTGCTCGGGCGGATCTCGAAACACCATCCACAGCGACATGTAGCGCATCACCTCGGCCAGCGTGTCGCGGCGCTCGCCCTGCAACTGGGCGTAGAACGGCCGAAGCCGGTCGGGCGACATCGCGTCCGACAGCATCATCTGGCGTACATCGTCATAGCGGGTCAGCACCCAGGCCCGCAGCGCCGGGCTCCAGTGCACCGGGTCTTCGTCCTGCAGCTGGGCGTACAGCGGGAACGGATTGCGCCGCACGGCGGGGTCGGCGGGGTCGTAGGCCAGGGTTGTCATGGTGGGCAGACTACTTCAGCGTGCAAAAACAAACAAGCGTTTGGTTGATCCGCCGTAGTATCGTTTGCACGATGACCGATGCCCCGATCCGCAGCGCAGACCCGGCCGCCCCTGCGCTGGGCGACACCCGGCGCGAGCAGTTGCTGGCAGAAGCCGCACGGCTGTTCGGCGCCAAGGGCTACGAGCACACCTCGATGCGCGACATCGCCAGTGCCTTCGGCATCCTGCCAGGCTCGCTCTACCACCACTTTGCGTCCAAGGACGAGTTGTTCATCGCCGTTTACGCCGCCGGCGTGTCGCAGATCCTGGCCGCGGTGTCGCGTGCGGTGGCCGACCAGCACACACCCTGGGACCGCCTGGAGGCGGCCTGTGTGGCGCACTTGCAGACGCTGCTGCTGCAAGAAGGCTTTGCAGCGGCAGTGATCGCCGACGGGTCGGCCGCGCAGTTGTCGGTGCAGGGTGCGCTGGTGCCGCACCGCGACCGTTATGAGCAAGTGTTCGAGGCGTTGATCGCCGCACTGCCGCTGCGGGACGGCGTGGACCGGCACTACTTCAAGCTGGGTTTGCTGGGTGCGCTGAACGGGTCGTTGACCTGGTTTCGCCCCGGCCGCGAGACACCGGCGGTGGTGGCGCGCCACTTGCTGGACTTGTTCCGGCCGGCGGCAGCGGCCAACGTTGCAGCCCGGTGAACACACTGGTCGGCGTCAACGCAGCGCGCCAACCACCGGTCATGGCCGCAGGCTGGCCTGCAACAGCCGGCGGTAGTCGAGGATCTGCTGCGCCTTGACCGACTCGGGCATCGCCTTGTCGTCGCGCAGCGCCGAGCAGTAGGCCGAGAACATCATTTGTTCAAGGTACAACTTGTCAGCGCCGGGCAGCTTGGCCAGCAGATCATGGGTCGCCGATTTCACCCGCGTCTGCAACTCGGCCCCGCGCACCGGGCCGATCTTGCCAACCTCGGTGCGGACCTGGATGTCCCAGTCCTTGTTTGCCTGCACGGGTGGCTGCGGACAATCCATCGCGCGCGTTGGCGCTGGCGCGAGCAGGGTGCAGACCTGGCACAGACTCGCGGCCAGCCAGCGTCGTAACGACGGGGACGTCATCTTGTTGCTGCCTGTGTCAACAACGCAACCAGGCTGGTACGGCGATCACCGGGGGCAAGCGCCTCGGCGTAAGACAGCGCCGTTCGTTCATCCTCGTCCCGGTCATTCAGCCGGGCGTTTCGCTGCAGCAGCAGCCGTGCTGTATCGACCCGCCCGTTGCGCACAGCGACCATCAGGGGCGTCCGACCCGCCTTGTTCTTCACGTTCACAATTGCGCCAGCATCAAGCAGCACGCCCGCCACATCGGCTTGCCCACGGGCAACCGCAGCCATCAGTGGTGTGACGCCGTCTTCATTTCTCGCGTCGACCACCGCACCGCTCGCGAGCAAGGCCTGAACGGTCTCGATCCGGTCCACCCCTTTTATCAACGCAGTGTTGCCCTTCAAGTCGTGCGCGTTCGGATCAGTGCTTTTGGCAAGCAGCGCCACGACGACAGCAAGGTTTGCACTTTCGGCTGCAATCATCAGTGGCGTGGTGCCATCACGGGTAGGCACGTTCGCATCGGCACCGGCCGTGAGCAGCATGTCGGCGATTGCGGTGCGATCCCGCTGAACCGCCATTGCCAGCGGCGTGTAGCCGCCGCTGAGCCAGCCGCTGCACGCGCAGCGGTGGTTGACGTTGGCGCCGGAGTCGATGAGTAACCGCACCAGGCGCCCGCGGCCGCTTTCAACCGCCGAGGTCAATGCCGCCCAGCCGTTGTCGTCCGGTGCATTGATATCGGCGCCGCGCTGCAGCAGCAGGCGCGACACCTCGATCAACCTGTCTTCGTCCGTGTTGACGAAACTCGAAGCGGCGGCACGCCGCAGCGCTTCGGCAGTCGCCTTGCCTTTGTCGCCGACACGGTCGATCAACACCAACAAGGTTTCGGTGCGACCGAGCTCCGCCGAAAAAACAAACGCCCGGTTCACGCTGTCGGCGTCCGCTCCGCGTGACAGCAGCGTGCGCACCACCTCTGTGTGGCCGCCGATGGCCGCCCACTCCAACGCCGTCTCGCGCCTCTGGGAGCGCTTGTTGACATCGGCGCGCGCGCCCAGCAGGGCATTCAAGAGGGTCATATCGCCATGGCCGGCGGCCTGCATCAAGGCCGTCGATCCTTCGTTGTCGACCGAATCGGGTTCGATGCCCGCCTTCAGGAACAGCAGCGCCGCAGCCTTCCTTTGCTGCGCAACGCTGCCCACAAACGCCCCGGGCGAGTAGTCCAGCGGGATGCGCGCCAGCGCCTTGCGCGCGTCGTCGCGCGGATCGGTGGCAGCGGTAGACGCGCTACTTTTGGGTGGCTCGCGCAACGCGCTGCGCAGCTCGGTGTTGTACGCCCGGATACGCGTTTCACGCACGGCCTCGGTCAATGTCGGGTTGTCGCGCAGTGCTGAGCAGTAGCTTGCGTACATCATTTGCTCCAGGTACACGCGGTCGGCCTGCGGCAGCTTGCCGAGCAGGTCGCCGGTGACGCTGCGAATGCGGGTGGCAAGCTCGGTGGCCGTGGCCGGACCGAGCTTGCCAACTGCCGCCTTGATCTCCACCTCCCAGTCCTTGTTCGACTGTTCGGGCACCCGCGGGCAATCGAGCGCCTGTGCTGGACAAGCCAGCGCACAGGCAAGCAGCACCCACAACGCGGGCAAACGCTGCTGCAAGGCCAACAGCATGCCGCATGGCGACAGCTCTAAACCAGCTCGGCTCATGATGCTGGCAGCATAGCGCAGCCCGGTAGCCGCCCGGTAGCCGTTCAGCGCCGCGGACTGGCATTGCGTTGAGCCGATTGGCGATGGCAGGGTCAGCGTCTGGTGACTTTGCAGCCGTCAGGGGTCGTTGTCTGACCCTGGCGATGCAGAGGCGGCCGGGCTGGCCGCTGGACATGCGGCGCGCCCGATCCCGACTTTCCCGCTTACCGAACGACGGTTTGGCTGCTAGCCTGCGCCGATCGCGACAACGCCAACGCCCCTGCCGATGCACACCCTGGACGACACCAGCGTTTTGATCCCCGACGTGTTCGAGGTCCACGCCCGCACCCAGCCCGACAAGGAGGCGGTGGTCTGCGGTGCCGTGCGGCGTTGCTGGGGCGAGTTCAATGCCAACATCAACCGGGTGGCCAACGCGCTGGCGCAGCAAGGCATCGGCCCGGGCTGCCAGGTGGCGGTGCTGATGGGCAATGCGGTGGAGATGCTGGAGGTGGTGTTCGGCATCGTCAAGGCCGGCGCCTGCGTGGTGCCGCTCTCAGGCCTGCTGACCGGTGAGCAGTTGGCCACGCTG
>JANMXG010000008.1:0-4483 GCA_031394235.1 Betaproteobacteria bacterium | reverse complement strand
CTGCACCGGCTGGACCGCGAGACCGCCGGCGTGCTGCTGTTCAGCGCCCAGCCGGCCACCCGCAACGCCTACCACGCGCTGATGCGCGAGCAGCGCATGCACAAGACCTACGAGGCCGTGGCGCCCTGGCGCGACGGCCTGCTGCTGCCGCTTGCCGCACACCACCGGCTGCAGGACACGCCCGGGGCCAGCCACCTGCCGGTGCAGGTGGTCGACGGCGAGCCCAACGTCAGCACGCAGGTCGAGTTGCTGCGGCGGCTGGGCCGCCAGCCCGCGCAAGGCGAGCCGGCTGATGGGTTGGAGTACGGGCTGGAGTACGGGCTGGAGTACGGGCTGGAGTGCGGGCTGGACTGCCGGCTGGAACATGAATTGGCGCATGACCTTGCACATTACAAGCTGACACCGCTGACCGGCCGCCGCCACCAGTTGCGCGCGCAACTCAATGCGCTGGGGCTGCCGATCGTGGGCGACCGCATCTACCCGCGGCTGTGGCCCGAGCCCGCGGCCGACGCACCGCCGGACTACAGCCACCCGCTGCAACTGCTGGCGCGCGAGATCCGCTTCACCGACCCGCTGAGCGGCGCGCCGCGGCACTTTGTCAGCGCGCGGCGGCTGGCGCTGGCCGACACCGCCTGAGGGCTGGCGCGGCGGCGGCGTTGGGCACGCGCCGGCCTGCGCCGCACGATCGTCAGGCGCTCAGGCGGTGTGCGCGTCAGCCCAGCGCAAACTGACCGGCTGCAGGCACCAACACCGCCTCGATCGGCTCGGGCCGGTGCAGCAGGTAACCCTGCGCAAAATCGATGCCGATCTCGCGCACCCGGTCCAGCACCTCGGTCCGGTCGACAAACTCGGCCACCGTCTTGACACCCACCACGCGCGCCACGTCAACAAAGCAGCGCACGGCGGCGGCATCGAGCGGGTTGTCGATCAGGTTGCGGATGAACTGGCCGTCGATCTTGATCAGGTCGACCTTGAGGTTCTTGAGGTAGCCGAACGACGACGCCCCGGCGCCAAAGTCATCCAGCGCGATCCGCACGCCCAAGGCACGCACCTGGTCGATGAAAACATTGGCGTCGGCCATGTTGGTGACGGCCGCGGTTTCGGTGATCTCCAGGCAGAGCCGCCGGCAGACCTCGGTGCCGGCCTCTTTCAGGATGTCGATCGCCTGCCGGTGAAACGCACGGTCGCCGATCGACTGGCCCGACAGGTTGACGCACAAGGTACCGATGGCCGACAGGTCGGCCAGAGAGCGCAGCGTGTCGATGGCGCGGCGCAGCACCCACCGGTCGATGTGCGTGGCAAAGTGAAACCGCTCTGCCGCCGGCAGAAATGCGCCGGGCTGCACCAGGCTGCCGTCACTGTCGATCATGCGCAGCAGCACCTCGGCATACAGGCCGTGGCTGTTGGCGCCAAGTGCCTCGATGCGTTGCGCGTAGAGCGCAAAACGGTTCTCGTCCAGGGCCTGCTCCAGCCGCGCGGCCCACTGCATCTCGCCGTGGCGGGCGCGCATGGCCTGGTCGGTGTCGAACCAGGCATGCACCCGGTTGCGGCCGGCCTCCTTGGCGGCATAACACGAGGTGTCAGCCGCCTGCATCAGCGCCGCCGTGGTGCCCCAGCGTTTGTCCACCGGCACCAGGCCGATGCTGGTGCCGATGCGGAAGCGCCGCTCGTCGTGCATGAACCGGAAGTCATCCATGCGATCACAGATCTTCTGGCCAACCCGCAGCGCCTGCTCGGCCGAGCAGTGCTCCAGGATCACCGCAAACTCGTCGCCGCCCAGCCGGGCCAGGGTGTCGCGCGCCCGCACGGCTTCGCCAAGCAGCTTGCTCACCTGCTGCAGCAACTGGTCGCCCACCGAATGGCCGCAGGCATCGTTGACCAGCTTGAACTGGTCCAGGTCGATGAACAGCAAGGCGTGCTCGCTGCGGTCTTCATGGGCCTTGTGCAGCGTGCGGCGCAGCCGGGTTTCGAACTCGGCGCGGTTGACCAGCCCGGTCAGCGCGTCATGCGTGGCGCGGTAGCTCATTTCGCCGCTCAGGCGGCGCTGCTCGGTCACGTCGTGGAACACCAGCACCACACCCAGCAGATCACCGCGGTCGTTGCGGATCGGCGCCGCTGAGTCTTCGATACCGAACTCTTCGCCATTGCGCGAGATCAGCACGGTGTGGCTGGCCAACCCGGCCACCTTTCCCTGCTGCAGGCAGATGGCAACCGGGTTTTCCGTCGGTGCGCGGGTCTCCTCATTGACGATGTGGAACACCTGGCCCACGGGGCGGCCCTTGGCCTCCCGGTTGAGCCAGCCGGTCATGCGTTCGGCCACCGGGTTCAACCAGGTCACGGCGCCCGTGGCGTCGGTCGTGATCACCGCATCACCGATGGATTGCAGCGTGACCCGCAACAGCTCGTGCTGCGCGGCGAGTTCGGCAGTCACGGTGCGTATCGCGGTGATGTCCTGAAAGGTGCCGACCAGCCTGGCCGGCTGGCCGCCGTCGAACTCGGCAGCACCCACCGCACGCACCCAGATGCGCTGCCCGGTGGCCTGGATGAGCGGCAGCTCCAGGTCCCAGCCCTCGCCTGCGGCCATTGCCTGTTCGACTGCGGCCTGGATGAGTGGCCGTGCCTCGGGTGCGTAGAAATTGATCGCTTCCGACAACACGGGCACGTAGTCGGGCGCAACACCGTGGATGCGTCGCGTCTGCGTCGACCAGATCAGCGCGCCGGTCGCCAGGTCCAGTTCCCAGCCGCCCACGCCGGCGACCTGCCCCGTGCGGTTGAGCAATTGCTCGCTCTTGCGCAGGGCCTCGTCCTGGAGCCTGCGCTCGTTGATGTCCAGATGTGTGCCGAACAGCCATTCGGGCTGGCCGTCCGGCGTCCAGGTCAGCACGCGGCCATGGGTCAGCACCCACACCCAGTGGCCGTCGCGGTGGCGCATGCGAGCTTCGCATTCGTAACTGTCCAGCTCACCTGAAAAGTGCCTGTCGAGCAGTTCGCGCGAGCGCAGCAGGTCCTCGGGGTGGCCGAGGCCCAGCCAGGTCTTGACCGAGGTCGGCGCCAGCTCACTCAGCGAGTAGCCGACCATCGCCGCCCATGGCTCGTTGAAACGTGCCTCGCCGGTCTGGAAGTTCCACTCCCAGGTGCCGGCGCCGGTGCCTTCGATGATCGACGCCAGCCGCATCCTCTCGTTGCTCAGCGCGCGCTCGGCCAGCAGCCGCTGGGTGACGTTCTGCATCACGGTCATGCTGCGCAGCGGCTGGCCGGTGCCATCGCGTTCGAGCACGGACGACAGCAGCACATCGATGATCTCGCCGTTCTTGCACACCAACTGGTAGGCCACGTCCTCGCAGCGGCCCGTGGCAAAGAAGGCCGGCAAGACAAACACGAGCAGCCCGCGCGAGGCCTCGGTCATGAAGTCGGCAAGGGGCTTGCCAATGACCTCTTCGCGGGTGTAGCCCAGGCTGTCGAGCCAGCGGCCCGACACGGTCAGCAGCCGGCCTTGCGGGTCGATCGAATGCAGCATCGCCGGAGTGGCTTCGTACAGCCTGCGCAGGCGTTGCTCACTGGCCGCGAGTTGGGTGCTGGTGGCGCGTTGTTCGGTGACATCTTCGACCGAGCCGACGTAGCCGATCACCGAGCCATCGCCGGCCGGGTTGCTGCGGGCGCGCGACCTCACACGGCGTGTCTGCCCGTCGCCGCGCAAGATGCGGAACTCGCAGTCGAACTCGACACCCAGCGCTGACGTGCGCTGCCACTCGGCGAAAACGGCCGCGCCGTCGTCGGGGTGCAAAGTGGCGGCCCAACCCTCGCCCAGGCTCTGGTCGAGCGTCAGTCCGAAGATGTCTTGCCAGCGCCCGTTGGTGTAGGTGCAGCCGCCCTGCGCATCGGTGGCAAACACACCCAACGGCGAAACCTCGCTGAGGGCCTTGAAGCGGGCTTCGCTGTCGGCCAGAACCCGCGCGGCGCGCGTTTGCTCGCGGATGTCCCGGATGATCTTGGTGGCGCCAGTCAGCTCGCCTGCGACGCCACGGATCGGCGCCAGGCTGATCGAGACCGGGATCGTATCGCCGCTGCGGTGCAGGCGAATGGTTTCAAAATTGAAGCCGGCGAGCGAATCCTTCAGCCGAGTTTGCAGGTCAGCCCGGTCGTCGGGTCGATCGCTTGGCACCAGCTTTGCTGCGGGTTGCCCCAGCATTTCGGTGGGGCTGTAGCCAAACAATCGCTCGGCGGCGGCGTTCCAGTGCGTGACCGTGCCGTCGAGAGTCAGGGTGATGATGGCGTCCAGGCTGTTGCGCAGCACTGCGGCGGCCTGCGAGGCGGTTTCAAGCAGTTCGCGCTCGGCCATCAGCGCCCGCCGGCCTTCCAGCGCGCGCACGGCCGCCGCCGCCAGGTGGCCCAGCACCTCGCGCTGCCGGGCATCCAACTGACGCGGCTGGCGGTCGATGACGCACAGCGTGCCCGCGTGGCTGCCATCGCTCAGGCGCAGCGG
>JANMXG010000007.1:0-17036 GCA_031394235.1 Betaproteobacteria bacterium | reverse complement strand
CTGGCCATCGCCGCCGGTGCGCCGCTGGACAGCTTTGCCGCCACCGTGCTGGCCCTGGTGGCGGCGCTGCCGAGCGCCAGCAATGTGCCGATGCTGGCCGAGCGCTTTGGCGCTGACGCCGGCCGGATTGCCCGCATCGTGCTGCTCAGTACCGGGCTGGCCTTTCTCAGCTTCTCGGCGGCGGTGGCCTGGCTGGTGTAGCCAGGTGCCGGCCATCGGCCGGCACCACCGGCAGCGCAGACAGCCAGCGCGCGATTTACTTGCCGAGCTTGTAGACCATCACCGTGCCGCCTTGGGGCACGCCGGTGGTCTTGCCCATCAAGGTGTCGATGCCGGCCTGCATGCGCTGGGCGTCCACCCCCCAGCCGGCCTGCACCGCCACGTACTGCTCGCCATCGACCGAGAACGAACTGGGCACGCCGGTCACGCCCGACGGCATGGCGGTCTCCCACAGCACCTTGCCGTTGGCGGCATCGAAGGCCCGGAACATCCGGTCATTGGTGCCGCCGGCAAACACCAGGTTGCCGCCGGTGGTCAGCAGCGGGCCCCAGTTGAAGGTGGGGAACTTGTGCACCCAGGCCAGCTTGCCGGTTTTCAGGTCCCAGGCCTGCAGCTCGCCGATGGTGGCCGGCGCCTTGCCGTCCTGGTAGCGCAGGCCGCCCAGCACCTTGTCGATGGGATAGCCGATGAAGAGATCGCCCTTCTTGTACTTGATGGCCTCGGGCTCGGGCAACTCCGAGCACAGATTGTTGTTGGCGGGGATGTAGAACAAGCCGGTCTTGGGGTTCCAGGCCTCGGGCGGCCAGTCTTTGCCACCCCACAGCGACGGGCAGAAGTTCACATTGCCCTTGCCCACACCGGGGCGCCGTGCCTCGTTGTAGGTAGGCCGGCCGGTGGCCTTGTCGACCGAGGTGAAGACGTTGTTGTTGACATACGAAATCGCGTCGATGAAGCCGATCGGCCCGTCCTTGCGCTCCAGCATCCACAGATAACCATTGCGCCCGGCATGCACCGCGGCCTTGACCTTGCGGCCCTTGATCTCGGTGTCGATCAGCAGCGGCGCCGAGACCTCGTCCCAGTCCCAGGCGTCGTTGGGCGTGTACTGGTGGTGGCCCTTGATCTTGCCGCTGTCCACGTCCAGCGCGATGGTCGAGGTGGTGTACAGGTTGTCACCCTTGCGCTCGTCGATGGGCCAGGGCGCCGGGTTGCCGGTGCCCCAATAGGCCAGGTTGGCGGCCGGGTCGTAGGTGCCGGTGATCCAGATGCTGCCGCCACCGTTCTTGTGCATGTCACCGGTCCAGGTGTCGCCGCCGGCTTCGCCGGGCGCGGCGGTGGTGTAGGTGCGCCAGGCCTCGGCACCGGTCTCGGCGTCGAAGGCTGCAACAAAGCCCCGCACGCCGGTCTCGCCGCCCGACGAGCCGACCATGATCTTGCCCTTGGCCGCCAGCGGCGCCAGCGTCATGTACTGCAGGGCCTTCCAGTCACCGACCGGCTTGATCCAGGCCAGCTTGCCGGTCTTGGCGTCCAGCGCCACCAGATGGCAATCAACGGTGGCCAGGTAGACCTTGTCGCCATACAGCGCCACGCCGCGGTTGGTCGGGTGCAGTTGCAGCATCTCGGCCGGCAGCTCTTTCTTGTAGCGCCACAGTTCCGCGCCGGTCTTGGCGTCCAGCGCAATCACCTGGGCGCCCGGCGTGGTGACGTACATATAGCCGTTGTTGACCACCGGCGGCGACTGGTGCCCGTCGGTCTGGCCGGTCGCGAAGGCCCAGGCCAATGTCAGTTTGCCGACGTTCTGGCTGCTGATCTTGTCCAGCGCGCTGTAGCCCCAGCCGCCGTAATTGCCACGGTATTGCAGCCAGTTGGCCGGCTCGGGATTGCGCAGGCGCTCGTCGGTGACCGGCGTGTAGGCGTCGGGTGCGGCATGGGCAGCCAGCAAGGGCAGGGCGGCGGCAATGCCGACCGCCAGTCGGTTGAGCAAATAGGTCATGGGTTCATCTCCTCGGTGGTTGGGACAACTTGGGGCAGCGGTGTAACGGTGAACAGGCCGACAGCGGTCAAGCAGCCGTGCCACCCGGTGGCGTGCTGAAGGCCCCGGCGATCACGAGCTGATCGCCGTCGAGTGCCAGCGGCAAAAAAGGCAGCGCCCGCGGGGCCGGGCCGCTGGCCACCCGGGCGCCGTCGAGCAGCAGGAATTTGGTGGAGTGGCAAAAGCACACCAGCGCCTGCTCCTTGGGCAGCCAGGTCATCACGTCGCAGCCCTGGTGGGTGCAGATGGCCGAGAAGGCCAGCACGCCGCCGGCCGAGCGGGCCCAGGTCTCGGCGCTCATCTCGGCCTCGGCAAAGCGCATCAGCACCAGTTTGTTCAGGCGCGATTCATCGCGCGCCGCGCCCTTGGCGGCGTCGAACGGGAAGGCGATCAAGGGCTTGCCGGGCTTCAAATCGGCCAGCCGCAGCGGCGTCGGCTTGCCCTCGGCGTCGTCCTCGACCAGGCGATCGCCGGGCTGGGGCTTGGCATGGGCGCTGCCGGCTGCCAGCGCCCAGGGCGCGGCGACTGCAGCGGCAGCGATCTTGATGACCTTGCGGCGCGGTCCGCTGACGGGCCGCTCGGCCTGGCAGGGGCACGGACGGATAGTGGGCATCGGTCGGGTCTCCGGTCTGTCGGTACACCGGGCGCCGGAACATCTCAAGCGCATGTTCGAGACACCGGCATCCCAGGATCACCCCGTCAAAGCCTGTGGCACTGACAAGGTATCGTCACTGTAGTCTGAATTCAGAGTTCCGTAATCAGTGTTATCCCGGCCGCGATTGGACGGCTTGTTCCGAACTCCCGTCCCATAAAAAGACGCGCCGGCCTGCGTAAACTTGGCAGCCCTTTGCCACCTGATTTCTCCGACCGAAAGTGACGCCATGAAGGTGCTGCCCGCCCAGCCCAATCTCGTGGAGCAGGTGCACGAGGCCATCCTGGCCGAGATCACATCCGGCCGGCTGGCCCCGGGCGACCGCCTGGTGCAGGAGCAATTGGCACTGGCGCTGGGGGTCTCGCGTCAACCCGTGCAACAGGCCCTGAGCTTGCTGCTCAGCCAGGGCGTGTTGCGCGATTCACCGGGGCGGCGGCTGATCGTTGCGCCGCTCGACCCTGACCATGTGCGGCACATGTACGACATGCGCTCGGTGATCGAAGGGCTGGCCTGCCGGCGCGCCGCCGAACGCAATGCCGAGCGCGCGGCCCAGCTTGGGCCGGCGCTGATCGAGGCCGGCCGCCAGGCGGTGGCCAGCGGCTCAGTGCCCAAGATGATCGCGGCCGACATCGGGTTCCACCAGTTCATCCATCTGCTGTCGGGCAACCCGCTGGTGGTGCCGGCACTGGCCACCTACCTGACCTACACCCAGCGCGTGATGGGCGAGGTCTTGATCCGGGACGAGCGGCCGCGCGACATCTGGGACCAGCACGCCGACATCCTCGACGCCATCATCGCGGGCGCTGCCGAGCGCGCTGAGCTGCTGGTGCGCGCCCACCTCACCCAGGCCGCGGGCTTCATGGTCGCGCGGCTGCTGGGGCAGCAGGCCGGGCCATGAACGCCTTCGACCCCGCCGCGCTGGAGTGCCTGGCCGCGCTGGCCGATGCCGGCAGCTTTGAGGGCGCGGCCCAGCAATTGAGCATCACCCAATCGGCCGTGTCGCAGCGCCTGCGGGCGCTGGAGACCGGCCTGGGCCGGCCGCTGGTGGTGCGCGCCCGCCCGCTGCGCTTGACCGAGCCCGGCAAGGTGCTGCTGCGCTATGCCCGCCAGATGCAGGCAATGCGGGCCGACATCGCCCGTGAGCTGGGCGCCAGCCACCTTCACGATGAGCGGCTGGCCATCGCCGTCAACGCCGACAGCCTGGCCACCTGGGTGCTGCCGGCGCTTGACAGCGTGGTGCAGGCCGGCCAGCGTGAGGGCTATGGGCTGGAGCTGCTGGTCGATGACCAGGATTTCACCCACCACTGGCTGCGTGAGGGTGCGGTGCTGGGCTGTGTCAGCACGGTGGCCGAGGCGCTGCGCGGCTGCGTGGTGCAGGCCCTGGGCTGCATGCGCTATGGGGCGGTGGCCAGCCCTGGTTTCATCCAGAAAGGTCTGCCACAGGGCCTGAACCGGGCCAATTTTGCGCACCTGCCGTGGCTGGTGTTCAACCGCAAGGACGACATGCCGGCCACCTGGGTGGCGCGCGCCTTTGGCATCACGGCACCGCGGCTGATCGAGCGCCATGTGCCGTCGTCCGAGGCCCATGTGCGTGCCGCGATCATGGGCTGGGGCGTCGGCGTGATGCCCGAGCAGTTGGCGCGGCCCTGGCTGGCCAATGGCCAGTTGCAGGCGGTGCACGCCGAGATCCATGTCGATGTGCAACTGCACTGGCACCAGTGGAAGCTGTTGACTTTGGACGCGGCTGCCGGCAATGGCAAGCCGGCATCGCCAGCGCCCGGTGACGGCGCCCCCGCCAGGCCGCCGCTGCGCGCCGGTGTGCTCGACCGCATCGGCCGGGCGCTGGCCGAAGGTGCCCGCAGCGCGCTGCGGCCGCCGGGATAATCGGGCCATGATTCGATTGATCGTCGGCCTGGGCAACCCCGGCCCGGAGTACGACGCCACCCGGCACAACGCTGGCTTCTGGTGGGTGGACGCTGCCGCGCGGCAACTGGGCGCCAATTTGGTGTTCGACCGCCACTACCACGGCCTGCTGGCGCGCCTGCTGCGGCCGGCTGAGGCCGGCCCGCTGTGGCTGCTGCAGCCCATGACCTTCATGAACCTGTCGGGCAAGGCGGTCGGTCCACTGGTCCACTTCTACAAGATCGCGCCGGCCGAGATTCTGGTGGTGCACGACGAGCTGGATTTGCCGCCCGGCCAGATCAAGCTCAAGCAGGGCGGCGGTGCGGCCGGCCACAAGGGCCTCAAAGACATCCTGGCCCAGCTGGGCTCGGCCGATTTCTGGCGTTTGCGCATCGGCATCGGCCACCCGGGCGACCGCGCCGAGGTTGCCAACTGGGTGCTGCAAAAGCCCCGCCTCGAAGACCGGCTGGCGATCGACCAGGCCGTCGCCGACAGCCTGGGGGCGCTGCCCCTGCTGCTGGACGGTGCGATGGACAAGGCGATGATGAAGATCCATGCCAAGCCACCGCGGCCCAAACCGGCGCCCAAGCCGGCACCCGAAGTCAGTCCGGCAGGCCTTGCAGAACCGCCTGCCGGCGAGCCCCCTGTTGCCCTCTAGGAGACGCCGCGATGCCGATACGCCGATCACTGTTCCTGCCGCTGCTGGCCTTGACATGGGCCGCGCTGGCGGCCGGGCCGGTGGGGGCCCAGGACGCCCCGGTCTACCGCTGTGGCAACAGCTATTCGGCCAAGCCTTGTGCCGGCGCCACGCGGGTGGACGCCGCCGATCCGCGCAGCGATGCACAGCGGCGAGAGGCGTTGGCGGCCCAGCAAGCCGATGCCAAACTGGCGCGCCAGATGGCTGCCGACCGTCGCACTGCCGAGCGTGACGCCGCCCGTGACGCCGCGCGCACCGGTGGCGCAGCCAATATCGGCCCGCGCGCCGCCGCCGTGCCGGCCAAACCGGCATCGGCCGCCGCCCGGCATGCCAAAAAAGCCAAGACCCTCAAGCTCAAGCCGCCTCGCGCCGGCAAGCGGGCGGCCGCCGCTAAACCGCCTTGATGCTGATCAGCGCCCGGTACTTGGCCCACAGCACATCGCGGGGCTCCACCCGGGCCGGGTCTACCGGGATGCAGGCCACCGGGCAGACCTGCACGCATTGCGGCTCGTCGAAGTGGCCCAGGCATTCGGTGCATTTGCCGGGGTCGATCTCATAGATTTCCTCGCCCATCGAGATCGCCTGGTTGGGGCACTCGGGCTCGCAGACATCGCAGTTGATGCATTCGTCGGTGATCATCAAAGCCATAGGGCCCCCCGCGCGGCGATATCGACGGTCATCAAAGCCACCGCCTCAGGCCTCGCTCGGCAGGTGGGCCACCCGCTCCTGCAGGCGCGCCAGCACCGAAGGCGCCACGAACTTCGACACATCACCGCCCAGGCTGGCGATCTCGCGCACGAAGGTGCCGCTGACAAACTGGTACTGGTCAGATGGCGTCAGGAACAAGGTCTCCACCTCGGGCATCAGATGGCGGTTCATGCCCGCCATCTGGTATTCGTAGTCGAAGTCACTCACCGCGCGCAGGCCGCGCACCACCACATTGCCCCGGTTCTGCAACACAAAATCCGACAGCAAGCCGCGAAACGCGATCACCTCGACATTCGGGTAGGACCGGGCGATCTCGGTGGCGATGTCCAGGCGCTCGGCGATGGTGAACATGGTGCGCTTGTGGTGGCCCGCAGCCACCGCCAGGATCAATTTGTCAAACAGCCGCGCGGCCCGGCCCATCAGGTCTTCATGGCCCTTGGTCATGGGGTCGAAGGTGCCCGGGTAGATGGCGGTCATGAACTTGGCATGCGTCACGGTCGTCTCCTGCTGGCGCGGCGGTTGTGTGGGGCGGGTCGGTCAGGTGTTGCGCCGCAGCAAATGATAGTGCACCCCGCCTGCACGGCCCTGACGCCAGAGGGCGAAGCCCGGCGGCAGATCAGCATCAATCAGGGCCGTGGCTGATTCGACATAAACCAGGCCCGAAGTGCAGACCAAGGGCGCGGCCGCTGCCAGCGCGCGCGGCCCCAGGCCGGCATCGAAGGGTGGGTCGAGCAAGATCAACTCGAAGCGGGCCGCCGCGCAGCGCGCCATCCAGGCCAGCGCGTCGGTCGCCTCGATGCGCACCGCAGCCGCCTGCAGCCACAACCGGCTGGCGGCCAGGCTGCGCGCCAACACCGCATCGCGCTCGACCAGCACCACCTCGGACGCGCCGCGCGACGCGGCCTCAAAGCCCAGCGCGCCGCTGCCGGCAAACGCATCCAGGCAGCGCCAGCCCGTCAAATCGGGCCCCAGCCAGTTGAACAGGGTCTCGCGCACACGGTCGGGCGTGGGCCGCAGGCCGGGCCGGTCGGCCACCGGCAGCTTGCTGCGTTTCCACAGGCCGCCGATCAGCCGCACCTCGCGCGGGGGGCCGCCGCGCGAGGCCTGCGGCAGCGGCTTCACAGCCGCACCGGGATGCCGTGGCTGGCCAACACCGCCTTGGCCTGGCCGACCGTGAATTCACCATAGTGAAAAATGCTGGCCGCCAGCACTGCATCCGCGCCGCCGATCTGGATGCCCTCGGCCAGGTGGGCCAGCGCGCCCACGCCGCCCGAGGCGATCACCGGCACCGGCACCGCGTCGCTGACCGCGCGGGTGAGTGCCAGGTCAAAGCCGATCTTGGTGCCGTCGCGGTCCATGCTGGTCAGCAGGATTTCGCCAGCGCCAAAGTCGGCCATCTGGCGGGCCCAGGCCACCGCATCCAGCCCGGTGTTCTGGCGCCCGCCATGGCTGTAGACATCCCAGCCCGGGCCGCGAGCGGCCAGGTCATCACCCAGTCTGCGCTTGGCGTCGATGGCCACCACGATGCACTGGGCGCCGTACTTGGCAGATGCCTGCTGGATCACCGCCGGGTTGGCGATGGCTGCCGAGTTGAAGCTGACCTTGTCGGCCCCGGCATTGAGCAAGCGCCGCACATCGGCCACCGTGCGCACCCCGCCGCCGACCGTGAGCGGGATGAAGACCTGCGAGGCCACCGCCTCGATGATGTGCAGGATCAGGTCGCGGCCGTCGCTGGTGGCGGTGATGTCGAGGAAGGTGAGTTCATCGGCACCCTGGTCGTTGTAGCGGGCGGCGATCTCGACCGGGTCACCGGCGTCGCGCAAGGCCAGAAAGTTGACGCCCTTGACGACACGGCCACCGGTGACATCGAGGCAGGGAATGATGCGTTTGGCGAGCATGGCCAGAATTATCCGGCTTAACCCTCCCCCTTGACTGTGGGGGGGCGGACGCCAAAGGGAATCCCGGGTGGCGCTTTGATGTACACCGGTGCAGAGGGCGCCCGTCCTCCCTACCGCCAACACACCAACAGGAGTTCCCCATGATGAAGATCCCGGCCTTGTCCTTGCTGGCCCCGGCAATCCTTGCGCTCGCCGCCAGCATGCCCGCGCAAGCGACGATCACGGTCTTTACCACCACCTTGAACGGTGCCAATGAGGTGCCCGTCAATGCGTCGGCCGCCAGCGGTTCAGCCCAGGTCACCTTCGATGACGCGGCCAGTTCGGTGTTGGTGTCGGTGACTTTCTCCGGCTTGACCGCCGCAGCGTCAGCGGGTCACATCCACTGCTGTACCGCAACCCCGTTCACCAGCACGGTGGGTGTGGCGCTGGGATTTCCGGGCTTCCCCCCCGCCACCTCGGGCACTTACAACGCCAGCCCCACCGCCTACAGCAATAGCAACACCTTCGCATCCGTCCTGGCTGGCGCCTTTGCCGGCAAGGCCTACGTGAACATCCACGACAGCAGCTTCCCTGGGGGTGAGATCCGCGGCTTCCTGGTGCCGGTGCCAGAGGCCAGCACCTACGCGATGCTGCTGGCTGGCTTGGGGCTGGTCGGCGTTTGCGCCCGGCGCCGCCGCGCGGCCTGAAGTCCTTGCGGTGTGATGGCCACTGAAACGTCGGGGATGCCATTGAACCAGCTCAGGTCACTGTCCTGCTGTAGCCAATGGGCTTGGCAGGGCTTGGCGCTGTTGGCGGTAAGCCGGTGGCCGCGCCGCAGCCGCCGCTCAGTCCGCCAGCGTGTCCGCCCGCCGCTGGGCGGACGCAAAATCCAGCGCGCCGGTGTAGATGGCCCGGCCGCAGATCACGCCGCTGATGCCCTCAAAGGCCACCGCGCACAGGCGCTCGATGTCGGTGATATCTGACAGCCCGCCCGAGGCGATCACCGGGATGGTGAGGGCCTGGGCCAGCTTCACCGTGGCCTCGATGTTGATGCCGCTGAGCATGCCGTCGCGGCCGATGTCGGTGTAGATCACGCCCTCGACGCCGTAATCCTGGAACTTGCGCGCCAGGTCGATCACCTCATGGCCGGTCAGCTTGCTCCAGCCGTCGGTGGCCACCAGGCCGTCCTTGGCGTCCAGGCCGACAATGATGTGGCCGCCAAAGGCGGTGCAGGCGTCTCGCAGGAAGCCCGGGCTCTTGACCGCAGCGGTGCCGATGATGATGGTGCTGATGCCGTCGTCCAGGTAGCGCTCGATAGTGTCCAGGTCGCGGATGCCGCCGCCCAGCTGCACCGGGATCTCGCTGCCCACTTCTTTCAGGATCGCGCGGATGGCAGGCTCGTTCACCGGTTTGCCGGCAAATGCGCCGTTCAGATCCACCAAGTGCAGGCGGCGGGCGCCGGCGTCCACCCAGCGGCGCGCCATTGCGGCGGGGTCCTCGCCGAAGGTGGTGGACACGTTCATGTCGCCTTTTTCAAGGCGAACGCAATGGCCGTCTTTCAGGTCGATGGCGGGGATCAGCAGCATGGCCGTGGCAGGGGTGGTGGGGAGTGGAGGGAAAACGCAGCTTGGACAGCAGCGCGTCACAGGCGCAGCGTCAGGGACACCAGGCGAGGAAGTTGCGGTACAGCTGCAAACCCTGGTCAGCACTCTTTTCGGGGTGGAACTGGCTGGCAAAAATGTTATCCCGTGCCACCGCGCAGGTAAAGCGGTCGCCGTAGTCGGTGGTGGCCGCGCTGTGATGTGCGTCAATCGGTGCGGTGTAGTAGCTGTGCACAAAATAGAAGTAACTGCCATCGGGCACGCCGGCCCAAATCGGGTGCAGTCTGCCGCCGTGAGGCGTTGGATTGACCTGGTTCCAGCCCATCTGCGGCACCTTGAAACGGCTGCCGTCGGGCTGCAGTCGGCCGTCGAGCTGAAAGCGCTTCACACGGCCGGGGATCAGGCCCAGGCCGGGGGTGTCTTGCTCCTCGCTGTGGTCCAGCAGCATCTGCATGCCCACGCAAATACCCATCAGCGGCTTGCTGGCGGCGGCCTCCAGCACGGCGTTCTTCAGGCCCGAGTCGTGCAATTCGCGCATGCAGTCGCGCATCGCGCCCTGGCCGGGCAGCACCACCCGCTCAGCGGCCAGCACGTCCTCGGGCCGCTGGGTGACGATCACCTGGTAGCCTGAACCGGCCGCCACATGCATCACAGCCTGCGACACCGAGCGCAGGTTGCCCATGCCGTAGTCGACGACGGCGACGGTTTTGGACATGTCAGTACCGCCCGGCCGCCCGAAGGTACTGAGACGCCCCCTCGGGGGGCAGCGAATGAAGTGAGCGTGGGGCTTCATTTCAGAGCGAGCCTTTGGTAGAAGGGATCACGCCGGCCGAGCGGGCGTCGGGTGTCAGCGCCATGCGTAGCGCGCGGCCAAAGGCCTTGAACACCGTCTCGGCCTGGTGGTGGGCGTTGTCGCCCTTCAAGTTGTCGATGTGCAGGGTGCACAGCGCATGGTTGACAAAGCCGTGGAAGAACTCGTAGGTGAGCTGGGTGTCAAAGGCCCCAACCATGCCCGATTTGAACGGGATGTCCTGGTGCAGGCCGGGCCGGCCTGAAAAATCAACCACCACCCGGGACAACGCCTCGTCCAGTGGCACGTAGCTGTGGCCGTAGCGGGTGATGCCGCGTTTGTCGCCGACGGCTTGCGCGACCGCCATGCCCAGCGTGATACCGACATCCTCGACGGTGTGGTGGCCGTCGATGTGCAGGTCGCCCTGGCATTCGACGGCGATGTCGAACAAGCCGTGGCGCGCCACCTGGTCGAGCATGTGGTCGAAAAACCCGATGCCGGTGGCAAATTGGCCCTGGCCGCTGCCGTCCAGGTTGATACGCACCCGGATCTGGGTTTCTTTGGTGTTGCGTTGCACCTCGGCAATGCGGTCTGCAGGGGGGGCCATGGGCGCTTTCAGGGGATCAGTGAACGGGGCGGCGGTTGGCGTGGTCACAGGCTGGCCGCCAGCGCGGCCAAAGTCAGCTTATTTTCCTCGACCGTGCCCACCGTGATGCGCAGGCAGTTGGCCAGCAAGGGGTGCATCGCCGAGATATTTTTGACCAGCACGCCCCGTTGCTTCATGCCGGCAAACGTCGCCGCTGCATCCGGCACCCGCGCCAGCACCATGTTGGCCTGGCTTGGGTAGGGCCGCACGCCGGGCAGTTTGGCCAGTTGCGCCAGCAGGTCATCGCGCTCGCTGCGGATCAGCACGGCCTGGCGGCGGTATTCCTCCACGTGCTCCAGCGCAAACAGGCCGGCCTCGGCATTGAGCACACTGATATTGAAGGGCGGGCGCAGCTTGTCGACCTGATCGATCAGCGCGGTCCGGCCCATCAGGTAGCCGATACGCACACCGGCCAAGCCAAATTTGCTCATCGTGCGCATCACCAGCACATGCGGGTGGCGGCGCAGCCGGTCCATCGAATCGCGCTCGGCAAAGGGCTGGTAGGCCTCGTCCATCACCACCAGGCCGTGGTGGCAGCCCACGGCATCGATCAGGCGGTCGATCACGCCGTCGTCCCACAGGTTGGCGGTGGGGTTGTTGGGATAGGCCAGGTAGAGCAGCGCAGGCTTGTCCGTGGCTATGGCAGCCAGCATCGCGGCCTCGTCCAGCTCGAAGTCGGTGGTCAGCGGCACGCCGACAAAACGCACACCCTGCAGCGCGGCGGACAGCCCGTACATCACAAAGCTGGGCAGCGGCGACATGAACACCGCACCCGGCAGGGCGCAGGCCAGGCTGAGCAGCGTGATCAGCTCGTCCGATCCATTGCCCAGCATCAGCGAATTGCCCTTGGGCAACTGGGCATGCTTTGCCAGCGCGGCTTTCAGGTCGTCGCCGCGCTCGGCCGGGTAGCGGTTGATGGCCACCCGGCCCAGGCGTTCGCCCAGCGCGTGTTGCAGCGCTTCGGGCAGGCGGTAAGGGTTTTCCATCGTGTCGACCTTCACCAGCCCGGCGCTGGCTTGCACGGCGTACGCATGCAGGCCCTGAATGTCGGGGCGGATCACGCGGCGCATGCAGGCATCAAGTGAGGTCATGGTGCGGGCTGGGCCAGAGTTTCAGGTCCGAGGATGAAGGGGTTGAGGATGTGCACGCCGTCGATCTGCTGCCCGTTGGGCAACGCGTCGGTCAGCAGGCTGTCGCAGCCCTGTTGCTGTGCGGATGAAACGATCAAGGCGTCCCAGAACCCGAGCTGGTAGCGGGCTTCAATCGCCCAGGCGGCCTCGACGGTGGGGTGGTCGATCACCCAGGGCCGCCAATTTTGGTAGCGCCGCACCTCGGCGCGGGCGTCACCGGCCGACACGGCAGACGGAAACTTCTGGCGTGCCTGCAGGTAAAACTCGTTGAGCACCTGGTGGCTGAGTCGGCCGCATCGCCCGGTCCAGCAGGCAGCCAGCCAACGCCGGGCCTGGTCGCGCTTGGCCAGATCCTGGTCGTCCACTGCGTACAGGAGCACGGGGGTATCGACGAAGACGGTCCGGCTCATGCCGAGCGCTGGCCGGTTGGGCGCAGGTGCAGGTCGCCACGGCCGGGGTAGCGGCCCTCGGACGCGCCGAAACTGCGGAACTCCAGCGCTTCGCGCATGGCGCGGGCGTAGGCGTCGTCGTGCTGCATCTTTTCAGCCAGCAACTCGCCCAGCAGACGCGAGACGCTGGTGTTATGGCGTGCCGCCTCCATGCGGGCCCACTCGGCCACACTGTCCTGCATCGTGACGGTCACGTTTTTCATCGCACCTCCGTGGCTGGTCGTATAGTACACGAAGTTCGTGCAACACGAGCTTTGTGTCCCCCGGCAGGGTTTGGGGTTGTGTCGCACCGCGATGAGCGCCGCAGCGGAATGCGGTTCAATACCGTCATGGCCCCGACAGCGTTGGTGGGGCACGGCTTTCCACATCTCAGTCGGGGCATGTATTCATGGGCACAGCAGCGGGTTGGACTTTTTATCGCGCGGGGGTCGCAGCGGCCGCGCTGGCCGGGCTGGTGGGCTGCAGTTCTCCGCCGCCGGGCCCGCCACTGCCCACGGTGGCGGCGGTTGATCTGGACCGTTACCTGGGCACCTGGTATGAGGTTGCGGTGGTGCCGAACCGGTTCCAAAAGCAATGCGTGGCCGACACGCAAGCCCGCTACCGTTTGCAAGGCGAAGTTATCGAGGTGTTCAACCGGTGCCGCCAGAGCGATGGCACGGTGTCGGAGGTCACGGGTGTGGCCAAGCCGGTGGCGGGCAGCGCCAATGCCAAGTTGCGGGTGAGCTTTTTCCGGCCGTTCTACGGTGATTACTGGGTGCTGGCGCTTCCCGAAGATTACCGCTGGGCGCTGGTCGGCGAGCCGTCGCGCAGCTATGGCTGGGTGTTGTCGCGCACCCCGCAAATCGCACCCGCCGATCTGGCCGTGGTGCTGGCCCGCGCCGAGCAACTGGGCTATACAGCCTCGGCCTTCCAGCGCACACCTCAAACCCTGGCCTTGCCCTGAGTTCGTGCCCTCGGCGGTGTCAGCCCAGGATTTAACTGCGGCTGCCAGCCGCCGGCATCGGCAGGCCGTAGGACGTGGGTGCAGCCTGAGGCATTGCCGCTGGCGCGCGCGTCACCCGCACCTTGCTGCCAGTGGTGACGATGATTACCGGCTCACCCGGCAGAAAATTCTCGCCGCCCTTGGCCTGCACGATGGCGCGGCGCTCGCCGCTGCGCAGTTGCACCATGATCTCAAGGGATTCTTCGCGGGTGCCGGTGCGCTCGATGACATTGCCCAGCATCGCCCCGGCGACCGCGCCGAGCACGCCGGCCGCAACCGAATCGCGGCGTCCACCGACTGACGAGCCGGCGATGCCGCCCACCACGCCGCCCGCCATGGCGCCCGCGCCGCTTTGGCTGCCGTCCACCGTGACCGGCCGGGTGGACAGCACGGTGGCGTCAATCACATTAGACATGCGTTGGACATCGTTGCGACTGATCACGTCCGGGCTGCTGGTGGCGCAGCCGGCCAAAGTCACGGCAAGTGCAGCGCAAATAGCCAATGGGATCTTGGAGTCAAGCATGGTCATCCTCGGTGTGGGGTGCTCGTTCAACGGTCGCACCAGCCTGGCCGTTGACGCGCATGTTCGAGCTCGACGGCGTGGCTGAGGTTCCGTCCCCCGTCGTCAGCCGCATGTGAAGTTGGGTAAACCGCGACGGCAGCCCAGTGCGCCCACCGCGGACACCGGCGCGGCCTGGTGTCCCCAGGCTTTGCGCAGCCGGTTGGCCCGCGCGGCCGGGTCGGCATGGGATAAATCAAAGGCCGGCATGCCGCCTGGCCGCGGCTCGGTATCGGCGACTTGCGCAAAACGGTCGCGAGTCGGTCCCTGTGGTGCCGCACGCGGCGCGCGGCATCAACCGTGCAGGCGGCTGGAGCGCGGCACGCTGGCGAGCAAGAACTCCATCTGGTCGGCCACGATGCGGCGCCCGCGCAGGATCATGTCCTCATGCAGGCTGGGCGTGTAGGGCAGGTAGAGCAGGCTCATGCGGGCTTCTTCGGGCAGACGGTTGCCTTTGCGGCCATTGCAGGCCTTGCAGGCGGTGATGCAGTTCATCCAGGTGTCGCGCCCGCCGCGGGAGGTGGGGATGATGTGCTCGCGCGTCAGGCCGTCGAAGCCGCTGCGGTTGCCGCAATAGGCGCAGATGTGGCGATCGCGCACAAACAGCTTGGGGTTGGTCATCGCCGGCGCTGTCCGCCAGGCCCGGCTGGGCATGATGCCGCGCACCGCAATGATCGAATGCACCTCGATGCGCGACTGCAGTCCGGTGCTGCGCTGTATGCCGCCGCGCAGTACCTGGCTGTTGCGGCCCAGCGTCCAGGCCACGCCGTCACAGGCGTAGAGCACGGCTGCCTCGCGGGCAGTGATCCACGCTTGCGGGCGACCAGACACATCGAGTTGCAGCACGTCCACGGAAACATCCTCCACGAATCGAGGCTTGAGCGTACTGCATTCGGTGGATTTGCTTCAACCGTGCGCCAGTGACCGCGGCCCACGTGGTCTGCGGCCGGTAGGGCCGCGATGAATCGGCACGGGTCGCATCTGGCGTGAACTAGTCGGCATCGTCTAGAAAAAGGAATGCGGGATACGGCACGATCACTGCAGATTCTGCAAAATAGAACGATCGTTCGTTTCATTTCAGGCCCCACTTGACTGCCACTTACTTGAATCCGGCGCCCGCCAGGCCAGCGGTGCGCAGCACATCCCGCGCCCTGCACAAGGGGCAGCAGACCCGCGCAGCCATCCTGGAGGCCGCACTGGGCCAGGCGTCGCACATGGGGTTGGAAGGCTTGTCGATCGGTGCGCTGGCCGAGGTCACGCGCATGAGCAAGTCGGGCGTGTTTGCCCATTTCGGTTCGCGCGAGGAGTTGCAGATCGCGGTGATCCGTGAGTACCACGCTCGGTTTGAGGAAGAGGTGTTCTTCCCCGCCGTCAGCGAGGCGCGCGGCCTGCCGCGCCTGCGCGCCTTGTTCGACCGCTGGGTGGGGCGGGTGTCGGTCGAGCTGGATTCGGGCTGCATCTACATCAGCGGTGCGGTCGAATTCGACGACCGGCCCGGCCCGGTGCGGGACGCGCTGGCGTCGATGGTGCGGGCCTGGCAGGCGGCACTGCAGCGCGCCATCAGCCTGTCGATCGAGGCCGGACATCTGCAACCCGATACCGATGCACTGCAGATGCTGTTCGAGATCCACGGCCTGATCCTGGCGCTGCACCACGATGCCCGGTTTTTGAGGCTGCCCGGGGCGGTGGACCGGGCGCGGCGGGCCTTCGACCGGATCGTGCAGTACTACATGATGCCCGGCGCATCAGTCGACGCGACGGCCGACCAGCCGCTGCCAGCGCGCTGAGCATCCCAAAGTTTCCATCAGTTTTTTCATTCTCTTGCCCAGGAGCGCTTCCATGCCCCAGTACACCCCTCCCTTGCGTGACATGCAGTTTTTGCTGCACGAGGTGTTCGACGCCGTCGGCGTGCTGAAGGCTTTGCCCGCCCATGCCGAGGTCGATGCCGACACCCTGAACGCGGTGCTTGAAGAAGGCGGCAAGTTTGCCGCCCAGGTCACTGCACCGCTCAACCTGTCGGGCGACGCCGAGGGTTGCACGCTGGAGGTTGCCAGCCATGTCGTCACCACGCCGCACGGTTTCAAGGACGCTTATGCCCAGTATGTGGCGGGCGGCTGGCCGGCCTTGAGCTGTGACCCGGCTTACGGCGGCCAGGGCCTGCCGCTGACGCTCAACCTGTGTCTGTACGAGATGTTGAACTCGGCCAACCAGGCCTGGACGATGTACCCCGGCCTGTCGCACGGCGCCTACGAGGCGCTGCATGTCCACGGCACGCCCGAGCAGAAGGCCACCTTTCTGCCCAAGCTGACCAGCGGTGAATGGACCGGCACGATGTGCCTGACCGAGTCGCACTGCGGCACCGACCTGGGGCTGCTGCGCAGCAAGGCCGAGCCGCGCGGCGACGGCAGTTATGCCCTCACCGGCGAGAAGATCTTCATCTCGGCCGGCGAGCACGACCTGGCCGCCAACATCGTGCACCTGGTGCTGGCCCGCCTGCCGGATGCGCCGGCCGGCAGCAAGGGCATCTCGCTGTTTGTGGTGCCCAAATTCCTGGTCAAGGCTGACGGCAGCGTCGGTGAGCGCAACGGCCTGTACTGCGCTGCGATCGAGCAGAAGATGGGCATCCACGGCAATGCCACCTGCCAGATCGTGCTCGACGGCGCGGTCGGCACGCTGGTGGGCGCGCCGCACAAGGGCCTGGCGGCGATGTTCGTGATGATGAACGCGGCGCGCCTGGGTGTGGGCAACCAGAGCCTGGGCCTGACCGAGGTGGCCTACCAGAACGCGGCAGCCTATGCCCGCGACCGCATCCAGATGCGCTCCTTGTCCGGCACCAAGGCGCCGGACAAACCGGCCGACCCGATCATCGTGCACCCGGATGTGCGCAAGATGCTGCTGACCGCACGCGCCTACGCCGAGGGCGGCCGGGCGATGGCGATCTACACCTCGCTGCAACTCGACGTGCTGGTCTCCACCGACAACGATGACGAGCGCCGCGATGCCGAAGACACGGT
>JANMXG010000006.1:0-1814 GCA_031394235.1 Betaproteobacteria bacterium | reverse complement strand
GTCATGGGTTCAGTCCTGTCAGATGATGCGGCGGATATCGACAAAATGGCCGTTCAGCGCGGCCGCGGCGGCCATCGCCGGGCTGACCAAATGGGTGCGGCCCCCCGCGCCTTGCCGGCCTTCAAAGTTGCGGTTGCTGGTCGACGCACAGCGCTCGCCCGGCTCCAGCCGGTCGGCGTTCATCGCCAGGCACATGCTGCAGCCCGGCTCGCGCCACTCGAAACCAGCCGCCTTGAAGACTTCATGCAAGCCCTCGGCCTCGGCCTGCGCCTTGACCAGGCCCGAGCCCGGCACCACCAGCGCCAGCTTGACATTGGACGCCACCCGGCCGCCGATCCGGCGCACCACGGCAGCGGCCTCCCGCATGTCCTCGATGCGACTGTTGGTGCATGAGCCGATGAACACCTTGTCGATGCGGACGTCGGCGATGGGCTTGTTCGGCTCCAGCCCCATGTAGACCAGGGCCCGCTCGATCGCGCCGCGCTTGGTGTCGTCTTTCTCCTTGTCGGGATCTGGCACCCGCCCGTCGATGTCCAGCACCATCTCCGGGCTGGTACCCCAGGTGACCTGGGGCTTCAAGGTGTTGGCGTCGATCTCGACCACCGCGTCGAAGTGCGCACCCTCGTCGCTGCGCAGCGTGCGCCAGAAGGCCGCCGCCAGATCGAACTCAACGCCCTTGGGTGCAAACGGCCGGCCCCGCACGTAGTTGATGGTGGTCTCGTCCACCGCCACCAAGCCGGCGCGGGCACCCGCCTCAATCGCCATGTTGCAGACGGTCATGCGGCCTTCCATGCTCAGCGCCCGGATCGCCGAGCCACCAAACTCGATGGTGTAGCCGGTGCCGCCGGCCGTGCCGATGCGCCCGATGATGGCCAACACGATGTCCTTGGCGGTCAGGCCTTTGCCCAATGTGCCGTCGACCCGCACCAGCAGGTTCTTGGCTTTCTTGGCCAGCAGGGTCTGGGTGGCCAGCACATGCTCGACCTCGCTGGTGCCGATGCCGTGCGCCAGCGCGCCAAAAGCGCCGTGGGTGCTGGTGTGGCTGTCACCACAAACAACGGTCATGCCCGGCAGCGTGGCGCCCTGCTCTGGCCCGATGACATGCACGATGCCCTGGCGCTTGTCCAGAAACGGAAAGTAGGCCGCCGCGCCAAAAGCCTGGATGTTGGCATCCAGCGTGGTGATCTGCAGCTTGCTGATCGGGTCGGCGATGCCGTCGTAGCCCTGACTCCAGCCGGTGGTGGGCGTGTTGTGGTCTGCCGTCGCGACGATCGAGCTGACGCGCCACACCTTTCGGCCGGCCAGCCGCAGGCCCTCGAAAGCCTGCGGGCTGGTGACCTCGTGCACCAGATGGCGGTCGATGTAGAGCGTGGCCGTGCCATCGTCCTCGGTGCGCACGACATGCTCGTCCCAGAGCTTGTCGTAGAGCGTTCGGGCGGTCAGGCGGGGCGTCGCGGAGCGGGGCGCGTTTGGATTCGCGTTTGGGTTCGCGTTTGGGTTCGCGTTTGGGTTCATTCGGGTCACCTTTTGCGGGATTGGGATTGTCGCGCCACAGGCGCGGTCTGTGCGGGAACAGCAACATCAGCCAGCACGGCCGGCGGACCAGCGCCTGGCTCAGCCGATTGGCGTGGCGCCGCAGCCTCCGGACACAGCGCCTCGACGAACCGCTGCACCACAGCGGGCAGCACCTCCTGAGTGCGCACGGCCAGCAGGTAGGGCCGGCGTGCCCAGTCTTCGTTCAGCGCCAGCGGCTGCACTGCAAAGATGCGGGCAAAACGCTGGGCAACCCCCTTCGGCAACACCGCCACGCCCAG
>JANMXG010000005.1:0-4849 GCA_031394235.1 Betaproteobacteria bacterium | reverse complement strand
GCAAGATCTTGCCGCGCGAAAAGTTCACCGAAGACCGCGGCATGCGCCTGCCCGAAGCGGTGGTGGCGATGGGCGTGACCGGCGAGTTTCCGGAAGAAGGCCCTTACTACGACGTCATCAGCCCGACCGACAAGGACATGCACCTGCGGCCCGACCCGACCACCGCCCGTATCGTGCCCTGGGCTATAGACCCCACCGCGCAAGTCATCCACGACTGCTATGACAAGGACAACCGACTGGTGCCGTTTGCGCCGCGCTCGGTGCTACGCCGGGTGTGTGAGCTGTATGCCGCCAAGGGCTGGAAGCCGGTGGTGGCGCCCGAGCTGGAGTTCTACCTGGTGGCGCGCAACACCGACCCGGACATGCCGCTCAAGCCGCCGATCGGCCGCAGCGGGCGGGCCGAGACCTCCCGCCAGGCCTACTCGATCGACGCCGTCAACGAGTTCGACCCGCTGTTCGAAGACGTCTATGCCTACTGCGCCAAGATGGGGCTGAACGTGGACACGTTAATCCACGAGGTGGGCGCCGGCCAGATGGAGATCAACTTCTTCCACGACGCCCCGCTGGGCCTGGCCGACGAGGTTTTTTTGTTCAAGCGCACCGTGCGCGAGGCCGCACTCCGCCACGACATGTACGCCACCTTCATGGCCAAGCCGATTGCCGGCGAGCCGGGCAGCGCGATGCACATCCACCAGAGTGTGCTGGACGCCGAGACCGGGTTGAACATCTTCAGCAACCCGGACGGCAGCCCCAGCCAGGCGTTCTTCTGGTTCATCGGCGGCTTGCAGCGTTACATCCCGGCAGCGATGGCGCTGTTCGCGCCCTACGTCAACAGCTACCGGCGTTTGTCGCGACACACCGCAGCACCCATCAACATCCAGTGGGGATGCGACAACCGCACCGTCGGTATCCGCAGCCCGATTGCGTCCCCCCAGGCCCGCCGGGTCGAGAACCGGGTGATCGGCGCTGACGCCAACCCGTATGTTGCGCTGGCCGCCACCATGGCCTGCGGCTACATCGGTATCGAAAAAAGGATCGAGCCCTCGCCCGAATGCAAGGGCGATGCCTACCTGGGCGATTTCCAGTTGCCGCGCAGCCTGGGTGAAGCACTGCAACTGCTGCGCGACGAAACCGACCTGCATGAGGTGCTGGGCGCGTCGTTCATCACCGTCTACACCGAGGTCAAGGAAATCGAGTACGCCGAGTTCATGAAAGTGATCTCACCCTGGGAGCGCGAGCACCTGTTGCTGCATGTTTGACCCGGCTGATATCACCCCCCAAGGCGCAGCTCAAATTTGCAAGGAGTCCCCGATGAGTGTCACTTTCGCCCCCACAGCCCCCCCGTCACCCGCCCAAACCCCGGCGCCGCGAACGACCGAAAGCTGGCAAGCCGCCGACTCGGCCCACTTCCTGCACCCATTCACCGACTTCCAGTCGCTGGCCAAGAAAGGCGCAAGGATCATCACCCGCGCCGAGAACATCTATTTGTGGGACTCGGACGGCCACAAGCTGCTGGACGCGATGAGCGGGCTGTGGTGCGTCAATGTCGGCTACGGCCAGCGCGCGCTGGTGGACGCGGCTGCCCAGCAGATGTTGCAGCTGCCGTTTTACAACGCGTTTTTCCAGACCGCCACGCCACCGGCGATCGAGCTGGCCGAGTTGCTGGCCAGCGTCACGCCGCCGCAGTTCCAGCATGTGTTTTTCACCGGCTCGGGCTCCGAAGGCAACGACACCGTGGTACGCATGGTGCGCCGCTACTGGGACATCCTGGGCCAGCCCGAGCGCCAGGTCATCATCAGCCGCAACAACGCCTACCACGGCTCGACCATGGCCGGTGCATCGCTGGGTGGCATGAGCGGCATGCACGCCCAGGGCGGGCTGCCGATCCCCAATATCGTGCATATCGAGCAGCCGTACTGGGCCGCCTTGGGACAAGGCATGAGCCGGGATGCTTTTGGCCTGCAGGCCGCCGGTTGGCTGGAGGACCGCATCCTGGCCATCGGCGCCGACAAGGTCGCCGCCTTCATCGGCGAGCCGATCCAAGGCGCGGGCGGCGTGATCATCCCGCCCGCCACTTACTGGCCCGAGATCCAGCGCATCTGCGACAAATACGGCATCTTGCTGGTGTCCGACGAGGTGATCTGCGGCTTTGGCCGCACCGGCCACTGGTTTGGCTGCGAGACCTTCGGCTTCAAGCCCGACCTGATGACCTTTGCCAAGGGCGTGACCAGTGGCTATGTGCCGCTGGGCGGCGTGATGGTGGGCGAGCGCATTGCCCGGGTGCTGATCGAGCGAGGCGGTGAGTTTGAGCACGGCTACACCTACTCGGGCCATCCGGTGGCCTGCGCGGTGGCGCTGGCCAACATCCGGCTGATCCAGCAACACAACCTGGTGGGCCATGTGCACGACGATGTAGGTCCGTATCTTGCTCAAGCCTTTGCCAGCCTGCTGGACCACCCGCTGGTGGGCGACGCCGAAACCTGCGGCCTGATGGGGGCGATCCTGCTCGTCAGGGACAAGGCCGGGCTCAAGCCTTTTGATGCTGAGGTGGGCATCGGCATGGTCTGCCGCGGCCATTGTTTTGCCAACGGCCTGGTCATGCGGGCGGTGGGCAACCGGATGATCATTGCGCCACCCCTGGTGATCACCCGGGCGCAAATCGATGAGTTGACCGGTCTGATCCGCCGTTGCCTGGACCTGACGCTGGTTGATGCGCAGCGTGAAAACTGGATTTGACAAGCCGTATGTCGCGCCGTGGCCCAGCGGCAACTGGGCGATCCCGCCGATCACCCGCCTGTTCACTGGGCCGATAGGGCCTGGGTAGACCGTGTCAGTCTGGCAAGGCTGCCCCGCCGCCAGACGACCTCCTGAATCTCACCGTGGAGTTGTTCCATGAAGATGTCTTGTGCACCCCTGGCCTGACCGTCCTGGCCGCCGCGCTGCTGTTGCAGGGTCCGGCGCTGGCGCAGGAGGAGGAAAAGGTCCTCAACGTCTACAACTGGTCCGACTACATCGCCGAGGAGACGATCAAGACCTTCGAGCGCGAGACCGGTATCAAGGTGCGCTACGTGCTGCCCATGCCCGAGAACGCCTGGGATCTGGACTTCAAGCCCGAGTGCATGGCAAAGCTCAAAAGCTGCTGCGTGTCCTTTCTCGACTCGCCCACCGACATCATCCCCGCCGCGCTGCACTACCTGGGCAAACCGCCATTCACCAAGAACCAGGCCGACTTCCAGGCTGCGCCCTCGCTGCTCATGGCGGTGCGGCCTTAGGTCACGCTGTTCAGCCCGTGAGGACTTCTCCGGCGCCCTGGCGGTCAACCACGTCAGCCTGGACATCCACCAGGGCGAGACCTTTGCGCTGCTGGGCCCGTCGGGCTGTGGCAAGACCACTCTGCTGCGCATGCTGGCCGGGTTTGCGGCCCCCAGTGCCGGCCGCATCGTGCTGGACGGCACCGACCTGGCACAGATGGCGCCCTATTCGCGGCCGATCAACACGATGTTCCAGTCGTATGCGCTGTTCCCGCACCTCTCGCTCTGGGAGAACATCGCCTTCGGCTTGAAACGCGAAGGCATGGCCAAGCCCAAGATTGCCGATCGGGTGGCCGCCATGCTAAAACTGGTGCAGCTCGGCAGCTATGCCCAGCGCAAGCCGCACCAGCTTTCAGGCGGCCAGCAACAGCGGGTGGCGTCGGCGCGCAGCCTGGCCAAAGCGCCGCAGCTGCTGCTGCTCGACGAGCCGCTGGGCGCGCTGGACAAGAAGCTGCGCGAAGAAACCCAGATCGAGCTGACCCACATCATCCGGGACGTCGGCGTGACCTGCGGGATGGTCGCCCAAGACCAGAAAGAGGCCATGACCGACCTGGAGAACAAGCTCAAGGCCGTGCCCGCCGCCAAATCTGGCGCCTCTGCCGAGGCCGCAACACCTGCCGAGTGGGGCATGACACCGCAGCAGGTAGAGGACTTCAATCGCATCGCAGTCAAGACCGAGGCGCTGGAAGACGCGGTGGAGTCGCAAGGCCTGAAGACCCTGAAGTTCAGCGGCTTCATCGACCCCAGCCACCTCTGGAACAAAGACCAGCAGCGGACCAGCTTCCAGCGGTTGAACCGGGTGTCGGACGACGGCTACAAGTGCGACGACTCCTACTTCGGCCTGGCCGCGATCGACTTCCAGAAAGAGATGGAAGGTGGCATCAAATGGCGGCTGTCGTTGATGCCCCACCGCGGCGCCGGGTCGATTGCCAATTACGGCGGCAACTCGATCGTGCACGAGGCGTCGATGTCGGTGCCGCTGGGTGATTTGCAAACCCGCTTTATCTTCGGCCAGATCTCCGACGGGTCGGGTTACGCGTATGTGCAGCCCACGCTGACCAAGCTGGTCACCCTCGACCGGCTGCTCGACTTCACCGAACCCACCGCCTACACCGGCGCCGGCATGGAAATGGCGCGCGACAAATGGAACATCAAGTGGCTGCTGGCCAACTTCAACGGCACCAAGCAGGCGGCCAAAGAGCGCACGCCGGTGCTGGCCTACCGGGCGGACTATGCCCGAGGCGAGTTCCAGGGCTTCGGCTTTGCCGGGGTGCACGGCAAGGTGGCCAACTTCCGGGCGGCGGGTGCCAACCCGGTCACCATGCTCGGCCAAGACACCGCCAACACCATGCTCCATCTGTTCGAGGCCGACGCCTACTTCAGCCGGAGTGACTTCAGCTGGCAAGGCCAGATCGGGTTCGGCGGCCAAAAGCGTGCCGCAATCACCACCGATTCGACGACGGGCGAGCTGCGCGACTCCCGCTGGGTCGGCGTGTCCACGCTGGTTGCCTACAAGTTCATCCCGCGCTGGGAGTTGG
>JANMXG010000004.1:0-6279 GCA_031394235.1 Betaproteobacteria bacterium | reverse complement strand
GTGCCGGGTTTGTCGCTTCTGGCGCCCGTTTGCCCGAACCGGCCGCTACATGACCCACTAGTGCGTAGACTAGTGCGTAGGTAAATAAAACACGACCTAGAAACTGAATCTTCTAAGTCATTGATTTCACTACGGAATTTTGGCTCCTCGACCAGGGCTCGAACCTGGGACCTACGGATTAACAGTCCGGCGCTCTACCAACTGAGCTATCGAGGAATTGAGCCCAGGAGTATAGCGTGGAAATCTTGCTCAGGTCAAAAACTGGCCTGCACCGAGGCGTGAAAAGTGCGCGGGGCCAGTGGGTACAAGTAGGCGTGGTCGTACTGGTAGGGCGCCTCTTTCCAGGCTCGGCGGTCGGCCAGATTGTCGATGCCCGTGCGCCAGACCAGCAGCTGTTTGCCGGTCAGCTTCTGGCTGTACCGCAGGCCCAGGTCCAGCTTGGTCCAGCCCGGGGTGGCGATGCTGTTGTCGGGCAGCACCATGCGCTCGCCTTCGTGGGTGACAAAGCCCAGCAGCGCCAGGCCGGGCAGGGCGGCGACGTTGTAGGCCGCTTGCACCTTCAGGCTGGTCGCGGGCACGTTGGTGGGTCGCAGGCCGTTCAGGCTGGTATCGGCCGAGCCCTCGCGTCGGGCCTGCAAGGACATCGCGCTGGCGCGCAGGTTCCAGGCGCCGCTGCGCCAGTCGGCCTCGGCCTCCATGCCGCGGTGCCGGGCCCGGCCGTCGGCGGTTCGGCTGCAGCCTGCGGCGATGCTGCAATCGCCGACATCACGCCAGACCGGGCGCCGGATGTCGAAAGCGGCCACCTGCCAGGCCAGCATGCCGCCGTTGTGTTTGAAGCCGGCCTCGACCTGCTCGCTCTTGAGCGCCGGCAAGGCTTGGCCAGCGTTGCTGTAGCGCGGGCGGTTGGGCGCCACTTCGGACTCCACGCCCTGGCCCCAGCTCAGGTAGGCGAGGTCGCGTGGGTTGAAGGCATGGCTCAGTGCCAGCCAAGGGGTGGTGAAGCTCTGGATGTAGTGCGTGGCGCGTGAGCCGTCGGTGCGCACGCTGTCGCGCTGCAGCTTGCTGTTGCGCAGCCCGGCCCACAGGCTCCAGCTCAGGCTGAGGGTGATGGCATCCTGCAGATGCCACTCGGTGCTGCGCTCGTCGCGATGGGTCTGCTCGTCGCTCAGGGTCGGGTCGGCGGGCACCACACTCAGGCCGTCGATGCTGCCCACGCCCACCAGGTTGTAGGCTTGGCGGTTGAAGCGGGCCTGGTAGCGCGTGGCCAGCACGCCAGCATTGAACTGGTGGCCCAGGCCCAACCACTGGGCGCGGCCGTTGACGGACACATCCAGCGCGTCGCTGGTGCGGCGCTCACCCTCGCTGCGGAAGTCCCAGATCGAGAACTTGCCGGTGCTGGCATAGCGGTCACACGGCGCACAGTCGTAGCTGACCGGATCGAACAGGCCAAACGGGAAGGCAATCCGGTCGTCGCTGTCCAGGCGCTGCCGCATGCCGTGGGCTACCAGATCGACATCAGTGCCCAGTGCCTGGGTGTAGCGCAGTGACGCGGTGCGACCGGCCATCACCACCGGTAAGGTCCAGGGCTGGTTGTTCAGATTGATGCGCGGGTCGATGCTGTTCGCGCTGGGCAGTTGGTTGTCCAACAGGCTGAAGCCCGGCGTGCTTGGCTGGCTTTGGCGGCTCCATTCGAACTCAACCTCCAGCAGGCTGCTGGCGTTGAGTTGGGTCTCAACCGCCGCCGCCACCATGGCGCGCTGGCCCCGGCTGTCGTGGGTGGTCGGGTCCAGCCGCTCGGTGCTGGCGTTGATGCGCCAGCCCAGGCCACCTTGGCGCCGGCCCACATCGACAGCCGCCCCAAAGCTTGCGTCCTGTTCGTAGCCCAGGCTGCCGCTGGTGATCTGGTCTCGCGGGCGTTTGACGACCAAGTTGACCAAGCCGCCCGGTGCGCTGGTGCCGGCTTGCAGGCCGCTGGTGCCCTTGAGGATCTCCAGCGTCTGCTTGTTGCCCTGGGCGACGGCGGTCTCGGCGTTGATCGGCAGGCCGTCCCGCCGGTAGTTGTAGCGATTGTCCAGCGTGAAGCCGCGCACCGCCAATTGGCCCCAGTA
This sequence comes from Betaproteobacteria bacterium, assembly GCA_031394235.1. GTDB lineage: Bacteria > Pseudomonadota > Gammaproteobacteria > Burkholderiales > Burkholderiaceae_C > Pseudaquabacterium. Next base: position 4,171 of record JANMXG010000004.1, on the reverse strand, counting down.
GCCGGGCGCGTTGTAGGCGTCCGTGATGCCGGCGTCCAGCCGGGTCAGGTCGCCGATGCCGGTGATAGCGGCGTCCTGCAGCAGTCCCAGTCCGATGACGGTGGCCGAAAACGGTGTGCGCGACAACGGAATGTCGCCAAAGCCAGCCACGCCAACACGGTTGCCGGCGTTGCTGCCAGTGACCGTGACGGTCTGGGTGGCGGTGCTTTCAGCAACTTGGGCCTGGGTGGGCAGGGTGGCCAGCAACAAAACAGCCTGGGCCAACGCCGGGTGGCGAAGTTTGAGGCGGGGCGTAAAACGGAATGCCATGGGGGTGCCTTCGGGTGCGATGGCAGATTGGCAACCACTGGAAGGGACGAAGGGAGAACCCTCACGCCGATTCAGGCTGCTTCCCTGCGCGAGGATTACCTCAGCCCCTTGCGGGACTTCAAGGCCAACGTTGCGTCAAGCACCAAGACCCCGGATGGGACTATGACGCCAGCCACGACGCTGGCCTCAAACAGGTTCAAAGGGAATTTCTCAGTCGCGCTGTTTGCGTGGCGCAACACCCCTAGCGGATCGCCGTTGACACCGTGAGGCATCAAAAACAGCCAGCAATGTATGTGAATCTCGCTGTGGTGGTGGCGCCCTGGCCCAAACCCCGGCAACGCGCCGGCTGTTCAGTCAACCGCGCTGCGGCGTTGCGGTGTGGTCAAACCCAGGCGCTGGTGCAACAGTGCACTGGTGGTGGTGTAGAGCAGCGGTTGCGGCGGCCCGGATCGCACGCGTGCCGCTACCGCAAAGGCGGCCAGCGTGGCCTCGTGGAAGCCGCACAGGATCAGCTTTTTCTTGCCGGGGTAGCTGATCACGTCGCCCACGGCGTAAATGCCAGGGGTGCCGGTCTCGAAATGAACAGTATCGACCAGCAACTGCCGGCGCTCCATCGCCAGCCCCCACAACGCAATCGGCCCAAGCTTGGGGCTGAGGCCAAGTAACGCCAACACCGTATCGGTCGGCAGACGGCGCGGGGTGTTGTCGTCGCCGATCACCTGCACGGCCACCAGCCGCCGCTCCGGGCTGGAGTCCTCTTCAATGGACAGCACCTGGCCCTCTTCGAACCGCAGCGCGCCGCTGTCGCGCAGGGCCTGGAATTTGGCCAGCGTTTGTTCCTCGGCGTTGAGCGTGGCGCGTCGGTGCATCAAGGTGATGCCCGCCGGCCGGCCGACTGCGGCTTGCGCCATCTGCACGGCGGCAGCCACCGCCGCCTCGTCGCCACCCATCACCAGCACATTGCGGCCGGCCAGATCCGCCAAGGCGGGAGTCTGGTACAGCAGTTGGTGCCCCAGGTGGCGGTCGATGCCGTCTACCTTCAGCACACGCGGCGCAAACGCGCCGACACCACCGGCAATGACCACGCTGCGGCTGATGAACCGCGTGCCGCTGCTGGTCAGCACGTCGAAGCCGCCGCCCTCCCTTAGGGTCAACGCATTGACGGTCTGCCCGAGGTGGAAGGTGGGCGCAAACGGCTTGATCTGCGCCAGCAGTCGGTCCACCAGCTCGCGCCCGGTGCACACTTGCACCGCCGGGATGTCGTAGATCGGCTTGTCAGCGTAGAGCTCGATGCACTGGCCACCGGGCACCGGCAAGGCATCGACCACCTGCACCGAGATGCCCTGCAGACCGAGCTGGAACACCTGGAACAGACCCACCGGCCCGGCGCCGATCACCAGCGCGTCGCAGTGGATCGCGCCCGGCGGCACCGTGGTGGGCACCAGTGGCTCAGTGGACATCACCGCCGGATCAGCGGATCAGTTCGGACAGCTTGTCCTTGCGGTCTTTCCATTCGTCGGCGTCGGGCAAAGGGGTCTTGCGCTTCGTGATGCTGGGCCAATTTTTCGCCAGGTCGGCATTGAGCTTGATGAACGCGATCTGGTCGGCCGGGACGTCTTCTTCCGGCAAGATCGCGTTGACCGGGCACTCAGGGATGCAGACCTCGCAGTCGATGCAATCGTCGGGGTCGATAGTCAGGAAGTTCGGACCTTCGCGGAAACAATCCACCGGGCAGACATCGACGCAGTCGGTGTACTTGCAGCGGATGCACGATTCGAGAACGACGTGGGTCATGGGGGATTGGCTGACTTGGTAGTAAAGAGGATCTGGTCCTGGTCGGCCGGCGACATGCGCAGGGCCCACACAGGCAACGTTGAATTTTAAGCGGCCGGGCCGACGATGTCGGCTTGATGCCGCTCAAGTGCAGGGGTCTTGTTCAAGGGTCAATGCTGGGCCGCTTTCGGATTGACGCCGCCCTCTCGCGTCGGCGGTGGGCAGGGCTGCCACCCTGGGGAGCGCGCTCAACGCGCAGGCACCGGCGCCCACGGTCACCACCGCCGGCCGGTCGGCGTGCAGGGCGGCGGCATCGGACAGCGTGGCAACCGGGTGATCGCTGGTCAAGGCGTCGGGCCAGCCGGCACGTGACACCACACATACGGGCGTGTCGGCCGGCCAGCCGGCCTCTTGCAGCTTGTGCGCCAGATCAGCCAACTGGCGTCCAGCCATGTAGAACACCTCGGTATCTGCGGTTCGGGTGGCCTGCAGCTGGCCCAGGTGCGTCATCGCGGTGGTCAGACTGACACTGCGTCCGCTGCCGCGGCGGGTCAGCGGGCGCTGGGTCTGGGCGGCAGCGGCCAGCGCGGCGGTAACGCCGGGCACCACCTCGCAGGGGATGCCGTGGGCATGCAGCGTGTCCAGCTCTTCTTCAAGCCGGCCAAACACGCTGGGGTCGCCACCTTTGAGCCGGACAACATGGCGGTGCGCCTGTGCGGCCTGCAGCAGCAGCGCGTTGATTGACGCCTGGCCAGTGGCATGGCCAAAGCCGCGTTTGCCCACATCCACCCAGCGGGCCTGGGGTGCCAGCGCACGCAGTGACGGGTCGGTCAGGGCGTCGAACAGCACCACATCGGCCTGGGCCAGCCGCCGGGCACCGCGCACCGTGATCAAGTCGGCCTGGCCCGGGCCGGCGCCGACAAACACCACACGGGCGGCGTCGGCCGGTGCGGCCACGTCAGCCCAGGCGCCTGCGTCGGCCACGGGATTCAACCCAGTGACTGCACCAGCAGCGCGCCGCTGGTGCGGTTGCTGGCGGGATCGACCACGATCATCGCGCCGCCCACCCGGTTGCTGGCATAGGGTTCAAGCGGCAGGGGTTGTTGCAGCTCGATCTGGACCCGGCCGATCTCGTTGACCGTCAGCTCATGGGCGTCAATCGGTTGCAGGTTGTGGATATCGAGTTTGTGTTCGATCGCGGCCAGCCGGGCCTGCACCCAGCGGTTGCCGTGGCGCACCCAGTACTTGCGGCCCACGGTGGCGGGTTCGGTATCCAGCCAGGCCAGCGTGGCCGAGAAGCGCTGGGTGGGCGCCAAGCCGCCCGGGCTGGCAATCCAGTCACCGCGCGAGATGTCGAGCTGGCGGTCCAGCACGATGCCGGCCGACTCGCCCGCCACCACGCTGTGCACGGTGCTGCCGGCGCGGCGCACCTCGGTCACCACGGCCTGCTCGCCACTGGGAAAAACTTGTACCGCGTCACCCACCTGAACACTGCCGTGCGCAATGCGGCCCCAGAACACCCGCGGCTGGTGGCCGGCGCCCTCAACGCCATCGCCGCCATCACCGCCGTCCCGCGCCACGTACTGCACTGGTTGCAGCAGCGCGCCCTCGGTGCGCTCCTGGGTGGTGGGCAGGCTTTCCAGCAATTGCAGCAGGCTGGGGCCGCGGTACCAGTCCACGGCCAGCGGTACGGTGACGTTGTCGCCGCGCAACGCGCTTACCGGGATGATGCCGGCCACGCCGGTCAGACCTGCTTCCTGGGCAAAGGCCAGCAGGGCACGCTGGGCGGATTCGAAGGCGGCCTGGGGCTTGTCCACCGCGTCAAGCTTGTTGACCGCAAAAACGATGCTGGGCACCCGCAGCAGGTGCGCCAGCAGCGCGTGACGTCGGGTCTGCGGTAGCAGCGCCACGGCGACGTCCTGGGCGCTGTTGCCTTGCCAGGCGATCTTGGTGATGTACACCCGCAACATGGTCACCGCCGCCGCGGGCAGCGACGCCGCCGTGGTGCTGGTGGACATCACCAAGATCGCCTGGCAAGGCAACAGCGCCCAGGACGTCGCCGTGGCGCTGCTACCGCAAACCCGACGTC
>JANMXG010000003.1:0-5811 GCA_031394235.1 Betaproteobacteria bacterium | reverse complement strand
GTGTCCGTTTTTTGTGCCCACTGGCATCAGTGCGAGCCAGCGCAACCGGCCGGCCGAGATGCAAGACGCCGATGTCCAGCCCACCCGCAGCCAGCTGATTGGCCGGGCGATGAGCGAAAAGGCTGTGGGCAGCGGCAAGGTCAGCGCTGCTGACGTGGCAATGAAGGTGTTTGCCGCGCTGCGCGACAAGCAGTTCTACATCTTCAGCCACCCCAAGGCGCTGGCCTCGGTGCAAACCCGGATGGAAGATGTCGTGATGGGCCACAACCCGACCGACCCGTTTGCCGACAAGCCCGATGTGGGTGCGCAGCTGCGCGCGGCACTGCGGGCGGTTTGAGCCGGTTGCTGGGCTGATTCAGGCCGGCGGCAGCGCGCGCGCCGGGGTGGCAGCCGAACCGGTCCAGCGCTCGACTGCCAGCGCGTCGGCGCTGTAGCCGCGGTCCAGGTCCAGCCCGGTCAGGCGGCCGGTCTGGGGCCGGGCGCCCGGCCACCACCAACGCGAGGGCGACTGAAACCGGCGCGGCCAGACCATGCCGTGCAGGCTGAAGTGGTCGAAAAAATCCACCTCGGCCAGGCCGCGCCAGCCCGCGCCCGGGTTTTCGCCGGCCCACGTCAGCCGGCGCAGCCAGCCAACATCTCGGTCGATGAACAGTGCCATCCGGCTCTCGGGCGCCAGTCCCAGGCCGGGTGCCACGGTCAGCACCAATTGGTCACAGCGTCGTCCGTCCAAGGTGTCGGGCGGCCCCCAGTTGACGGCCGTGGTGCGGTCCAGTACCGCCAGCGGGCCCAGCAACAACAGGCACAACGCGTCGGCGGACAAAACGGCCAGGGCATCGTCAGCGAGTGCTGCCATCGGTGGCGGCACCGGGGTGGCGCTCGACGCTGCCGGTCTCAACCCTGCATGCGGCCTGAGCAGTGCCCGGCTTGCACTGCCTGGGCCCTGACGCACGGCCAGCAGGTCCGCCGGTGCCAACAAGCGCAATTGCACCGCCACAGCGTCGCCGGGTTCGGCCGCTGGCCATCCCGAGGCGGGTGACCACGCACCGCTGAAGCTGGCGTTGATGTCGCGGCATTGGCGCCACGCGGCCAAACCGTGCGCCGTCGCGCTGTCGCGCAGGTGCGCTATGGCGCTGGAGGAGCCAGGCCCGGCGGGCACCACTGGCAAGCCGCTGGCCCAAGCCAAGCCTGGCGCTACCGCCAGGCCAGCGAGCGGGAGCGCAAGCAAGTGGCTCAACATCCGGCGACGGGGCGTCAGGCTGCTGGGTGCGGGGACTGCAACATTGCGGGTGTCAGGCATGGCAGAGCGCTGGGCGTCAGCTGCAGCAGCAGCGGAGCCCGCATTCTCGGCCCATGCCGCCGGTGCAACGGCTTACGGCATCAGTTGGGCGCGAATCTCGCCACCCTTGTTCATCTCTGAGTGCACGTTGACGTACAGCTTGCCGGCCTGGTAGGCATCAAGCTGCTCGGCGTTGAGCTTCGCGCCTGCCGGCACCGACCAGACGCCCGGACTGGTACCCGTCAGCGGGATGATCACCGGGCCATTGGCGCCCCGTGCGCCCAAGTGGATGTGGGCCATGGTGCCGGGCACGCCGGTGGTCGTGATGTTGCCGCTGATGCTGCCATCGGCCATGACCCGGATCTGGCCCGTGCCCACTGCCATGGTGGTGACAGGTGGCACTTCCTGGCTGCCACTGAGGCTCAGGTTGTCGCCCATGGGCATGCCCGCTGTGTTGCCCATTTGGGCGCAGCCCGACAGCAGGCCGAGCAGCAGCGAAACACCCATCAGGGCGCGTGAGGGGTTGAGCGATGAGGACTTCATGGGATTTGACTTTCTGAGGGGGGCAGGGGGAAGTGATGTAGCCACAGAACGGGCCCCACCACCCGCCAGCGGGCAGTGGCGAACGGTTTCAGGCGCGTTCGGTCTCGGGCGTGTAGCTCAACGGTTTGCCGTTTTCGCCCAGCGCAGTGTTCGGCTTGATCGCGGGCGACCCGGCGCCGGGCGCGGCGTCGACATTGCGCTCGACTTGCCGCAGTTTTTCATCCACTTGTTCGGTGGAGTGTCTGGACGGCTCGATGTGCGCGGGCACGGTTTGTGTCATGTCAGTCCTTTCAACGGCAGCGCCGGCGAGGGTAGTTGAGCTTGCCCAGCCAGTGGATCGACTCGCCGCAGCGCGGTCTGTGCGGTGGCCCACGAAACCGGCCTGCGGACTGACCGCGATGCGGTGCGACTGCGGCCTCGCCCCCTGTGTTCGCCAGCGAACATACACGGCAGGTTTTGCGGTGCAACATAACAAGACGTTAGAGGATCCAAGGCGCATGAGGGTCGACCTACCGGATGTGCCGGCTGTGCTAGGTGTGCCGGCTGTGCCGGGTGTGCAAGCTGTGCCGGGTGTGCAAGCTGTGCCGGGTGTGCCAGCAGTGCCAAGGCGGCCAGCCGGCAGCCCGGTTTGGGGTCATCGCCACGGAGTGCCAGCTTGAAGTCATCCCTGTCAGTGCGCTGTTGTATTGCCGGTCCGTCGCCTTCGCGCCGGCCGCGGCCCAAGCTGCTTGCCAGCGCCTGTCCGCTGGGCGGCTTTGCGCCGAGCACCGCCTGTGCCTGATACCGCTGTCGCCACCACGGCCGCGACCACGGCCGCCACAACTGCCGCCTCCACCACAGCCAATCCGGTCGACCGTCCGCTGCGGCTGCAGCCTGCCGCGCCAATGTTCATCTGCGGCGTTGGCACCGCCGTGCCTGACACCCGCTACACCAAGGCCGAATGCCTGCAGGCATTCGAGCAATCCGACTGGTTGGGCCGGCTTGACGCCCGGGCGCATTTCATCGCCCGCAGTGTGCTGCAGCGCGACAACGGCATTGACGCCCGGCGTCTGGCGGTTGATGGGTTGGCGGAAGTCTTCACCATCGATCCGGACACGCTGGCCCGGCGATTTGCAGCGCATGCGCCCCGGCTGGCAGCCGAAGCGGCCCAGCGCGCGCTGGCCGATGCCGGGCTGGTTGCGCAGCAGATCGACGCCGTGATCGTCAGCACCTGCACGGGTTACATCTGCCCCGGGCTGTCCGGTCATGTGGTTGAGCGGCTGGGCCTGCGCAACGATGTGATGGCGTTGGACCTGGTCGGTCAGGGTTGCGGCGCAGCGCTGCCCAACATGGAACTGGGCTGGACCCTGCTGGGTTCTGGCCGATGCGCGCAGGTGCTGTCGGTGTGCGTTGAGGTCAGCAGTGCCGCGATGTACCTCGACAACGATCCGGGTGTGCTGATCAGCGCCTGCCTGTTTGGCGACGGCGCCGGCGCGGCCGTGCTGTCTCGCAGCCCCCGTGGCACGGGCCGGCGCATCGAATGGGTTGACAGCGCGTCGTTGATCGAGCCGGCGCAGCGTGATGCGCTGAAGTTTGAACAGCGGCAAGGTCTGCTGCGCAATGTGCTGACCCGGGCCGTGCCGATGCTGGCCGCCGACTTTGCCCAGCAGGTGCAGCAGACGGTGCTGAGGCAGGCTGGGCTGGACATCGGCGACATCCAGACCTGGATCCTGCACGCCGGCGGGCGTGACGTGCTGCAGGCGGTGCAGCGGCGCCTTGATTTGCCGCCCGAGGCGCTGCGCTACAGCGCGGCCATGCTGCGGGAGTACGGCAACCTGTCCAGCGCCTTTGTCTACTTCGTGCTGCAGGCCGCGCTGGCCGACGGCGCGCCGGCCGGATGGTGGTGGCTGTCAGCGTTTGGCGCCGGATTTGCTTGCCACGGCGCCTTGCTGGCAGTGCAGTGATGGCAGCCGCGCACTGCCACCCGGCCGCGGGACTGGCGCCATGATGGCCCGGTGGGTGACTGCCGAAGCGCTGGACCACCTGGCCACCGACGACCCGTCAGCGCTGCGGTCGCGGCGCGATCTGCGGCGGGTACACCGCGCCATGGGCACGCGCCAGATCTTGCTGCGCGCCATCAAGGCGACGCAAATGTACCGGCAGCGCGCCGGGCCGATTCGGGTGCTGGAGCTGGGTGCGGGCGACGGCACGCTGATGTTGGGCGTGGCGCAAGCGCTGGGCGACGCATGGCCGAGTGTCGAACTGCGCTTGTTGGACCGCCAAGACCTGGTGCAGCCGCCGACCCTGGCGGCCTTTGCCGCCTGCGGCTGGGTCGCCAAGCCGCTGGTGGTCGATGTGTTGGACTGGGCCGGCCCGTCAAGCGGCGCGTCGGCCCCGGCAAGGGGTGCGGTGCCGCCCGCTGCCACGCCGGCCTGGGACCTGATCGTCGCCAACCTTTTCTTGCACCATTTCGATGCCGCGCCGCTGGCCCGCCTGCTGGCCGCCGCCGCCACACGCAGCCGCTGTTTTCTGGCCTGCGAGCCTCGCCGGGCCGGGGTGGCGCTGGTTGGCAGCCACCTGGTTGGCCTGATCGGCGCCAACGCCGTGACGCGCGCCGACGCAGTGCTGAGCGTGCACGCCGGCTTTCGTGGCCAGGAGATCTCGGCGCTGTGGCCGGCCAGTGCGGTCACAGCGGGTAGTCCTGGCGATCCTGGCCTTGCCGCAGCGTGGACGCTTGACGAGCACGCCGCCGGTCTGTTCAGCCACTCGTTTCGGGCCGAACGTCAGGTTGCCGCTGGGAGCGCGCGGTGACGCCCGTCCGTTTTGATGTGGTTATCGTTGGCGCCGGGCCGGCCGGGTCGACTGCGGCGATCTTGCTGGCGCGGGCCGGCTGGTCGGTGGCGCTGGTCGAAAAACAGCAATTCCCGCGGCGCAAGGTGTGTGGCGACTGCATCGCCGCCAGCAACCTCGGCTTGATCGATGCGCTCGGGCTGGGCGACCCGTTCAGGGCGCTGGCCGGCCCGGCGCTGCGCCAGGTGGCGCTGATGGGCGGCCCAACGACCCTGATCGCCGACCTGCCGGCCTCGGCCAACCCCCAGCATCCCTGGGGCCGGGCGCTGGGCCGAGAGTCGCTGGACGCCATGCTGCTGGACCAGGCCCGCGCCGCTGGTGCGCGGGTGTTCCAGCCCTGCATGGCGCTGTCGCTCACTGGTCCGGCGGGTGACCAGCGCCTGCGGTTGCGTGACCTTGTGTCTGGTGCGCAGTTGCTGCTGCAGGCGCCTGTCGCGATACTGGCGCATGGCTCGCTGCGCACCCTGCCAGCCGACCGGGGCGACCCTCGCCGGGCCAGGCGCGGCAGTGACCTGCTGTCGTTCAAGGCCAATTTTTCCGGCGCGCAACTGGCGCCGAGCCTGCTGCCAGTACTGTGCTTCAAGGGCGGCTACGGTGGGCTGGTGGTCGCCGACCAGGGCCTCACCACAGTGGCCTGCTGTATCCGCGCCGACCGTCTCGACGCGCTGCGCCGCGCATCACCCGGCCAATCGGCGGGTGAGGTGGTGGAGGCCATGCTCAAGCGGGACTGTGCCGGGCTGGCACTGGCGCTGCGGACCGCGCAGCGAGACGGCGCCTGGCTGGCCTCCGGCCCCTTGTTCCCCGGCGTGCACAGGCAGCGCAGCGATGCGGCTTTTTGCATTGGCAATGCCGCCGGCGAGGCCCATCCGGTCATCGGTGAGGGCATGAGCATGGCGATGCAGTCGGCCTGGCTGCTGTGCAGCCACCTGCTGCAGGCCAACCGGCCGACCGGTCTGGCGGCGCCGGACACGGCGGCCAGCCCGTCTTTCAGCCAATCTGTCAGCCCATCTTTCAGCCCATCCTTCAGCCGCACTGCCAACAGCCCCGTCAGCAGCCCTCGTCGCCTCACACACCGCCGTTCAAACACGTGTCGCAACCCAAACGCCGGTCACCCGTAGAGTCGCACGATCACCGGCATCGGTGCGCGCAGATAATACAGCGCC
>JANMXG010000002.1:0-4239 GCA_031394235.1 Betaproteobacteria bacterium | reverse complement strand
CGGGCCGACCAGGCTCATGGTGCCGCGCAGCACGTCGATCAGCTGGGCCAGCTCGTCGAGCTTGGTGCGGCGCAATACGGCGCCCACGCGGGTGATGCGCGCATCCCCGGCCACCGTCAACTCGATATCACCGGTCGGCCGGCTGACCGTCATGGTGCGGAACTTGAAGATGCGAAACAAGCGCCCAAAGCGCCCTACCCGCTCCTGACGGAAGAACACCGGGCCGGGCGAGTCGAGCTTGATGGCAAGTGCGAGCAACAGCAGCAGGGGGGCCAGCAGCAACAGGCCGAGCGCGGCGGAGACGAGGTCAATGAGGCGCTTGAACACAGCTGCCGGTCAGCGCAAAGCGGTCTTGATCGCCTCGCAAACCCGCAACACGTCACCGTCGGTCATGCTGGTGTAAATCGGCAAGCTCAGCATCGCATCGAAGGCCAGCTGGCTCTGCGGAAACTGCGCCGGGCTCAAGCCGTAGCGGTCACGCCAGTAGGGGTGCAAATGCAGCGGCGTGTAGTGAACGCTGCAACCAATGCGCTGGGCAAACAGGTGCTCGACCAGCGCGTTGCGGCCCATCGCCGCCTGCGGCAGCAGCCGCAGCACGTAGAGGTGCCACGAATGCAGGTCACCGGGCTGGCTGTCGGGCGGCAGGATCACCGGCAGGCCCTGCAGCGCCTGGTGGTACAGCGCGGCGATCTGTGCCCGGCGCCGGCCAAAGCCGTGCGCTTTTTTCAACTGCCCCAGGCCCAACGCCGCCGCAATGTCCGTCAGGTTGTACTTGAAACCCGGCGCCACGATCTCGTAGTACCAGCTGGGCACGGTGGCGGTGAAACGGTCAAACGCATCGCGGCTCATGCCGTGCAGGCGCATCACCTGGGCGCGCTTGGCCAGCGCGGCGTCACGCGTGACCAGCATGCCGCCCTCGCCGGTGGTGATGGTCTTGTTGGCGTAGAAGCTGAAGACGGTGGCGTCGCTGTCGAGCGTGCCTACCCGCCTGCCGGCGCTGGTGGTGGGCAGCGCGTGGGCGGCGTCTTCGACCACCTTCAGGCCGTGGCGCTGGGCAATCGCCAGGATTGCCGGCATGTCGGCGGCCAGCCCGGCGTAGTGCACCGGCATGATGGCCTTGGTACGCGGCGTGATCGCAGCTTCGATGGCGACAGGGTCGATGTTGAGCGTGGCCGGGTCAATATCGACCAGCCTGACATCCGCGCCCAGGTAGCGCACCACTTCGGCGGTGGCGGTGAAGGTGTGGGTGGTGGTGATCACCTCATCGCCCGGGCCGATGCCCAGCGCTTCGAGCGCCAGGTGCAGGCCAGCGGTGGCTGAATTGACGGCGATGCAGTGCAGGCCGTCGGTGTTGTCGCCCTCGTCGCCCAGCCAGGCCTTGAAGTCGGCCTCGAAGCGTTTGGCCTTGGGGCCCGTGGTGATCCAGCCGCTGCGCAACGTGTCCACCACTTCGGCGATGTCGTCGTCACCGATCTCGGGCAGGGCGAAGGGCAAAAATGGCAGGGCGGGCGTGTCGGCGGGATTCATGCGGTGGGCGTCTGGTGCTGCCGATGCGGGCCGGCAAAGTCTTTTATTTTACGGTGCCTGTATTCGCTGGCTTGGTCGCTGGCTTGGCGCTGCCCCGCGACGCCAGAAGATGCTGCCCAGCCTTGCGCCGGCTGCGCCACAATCGCCGCTCGGAGGTGTGGTCATGGCCCTGGTGCAGCAAAAGATGACGCTCGACGAGTTTCTGGCCTGGGAGGACCAGCAGCCCGAACGTCACGAGTTCTACAACGGTGAGGTGTTCGCGATGGTGGGCGGCCGGCGCATCCACGAGTGTGTCATCGGCAACCTGACCTACCGGCTGCGAAGCCATCTAGCGGGCTCAGCTTGCCAGGTTTTTGCTGCCGGCATGAAGCTTCAGCTGGCTGACAACACCGTGCTCTACCCCGATGTCATGGTCACCTGTGACCGAGCCGACCTGCGGGCCGATCTGGCCTTGCGCTCACCGACCCTGGTGATCGAGGTGCTGTCGCCCAGCACCCAGGCCTATGACCGCAGCCAGAAGTTTGCGCTGTACCGACAGCTGGCATCGCTGAAGGAATACATCCTGATCGACCCGGAGACGCTGCGGGTCGAAGGCTTCAGGCGTGAGCCCGTTGACCGCTGGATGCTGGTCGACATGAGCCAGGACGAGTTGATGGACTGCGCCAGCGTGGGCTGCGGCGTGTCACTGGCGCAGGTGTTCGAGGGCGTCATCCCGGCCGAGTGACTGGCGCCGGCAGCGGCTTGTGCAGCCACACCAGCACATGCGTGCGCAGCAGCGGCAAGGCGTTGAACACCGGGTACAGCGCTGGGCTCAACCGGCACACGGCGCGGGCAATGGGCGGCGCCAGCGTGACGCGCCGAGCCGTCACGCTGGCCTGCGGAAACAGCGACCGCACCCGCGCCAGCGGCACACCGCGCACGTCGCGGTTGCGCGGGTTGTTGACGGTGAAGTCGTACCACAGCACGCCGCCACCCGGCGCCACCCAGCGCCACATCGCGCCTGCCAGGCGCTGCTGGAAGTCATCGTCCAGCAATGAAGAAAACACCGTGGACTGCAGCACGATGTCCTGGCTGGCCGGTGCGATGTCCAGCGTGCTGGCATCGCCACCCCGCAGCGTGACAGCCGGCGGCAGCACGGCCCGCGCCTGGGCCAGGCGCTCGGGCAACAGTTCGACGCCGCTCAGGTGGGCTGGCGCAAAGCCCAGGCGAAGCAGCTCCAGCAAGTTGCCACCGGCGCCACAGCCCACCTCCAGCACGCGCAGGCGCGCCAGGTCGGTCAGGCCTTGCTGGCGCAAGAGTTGCAGCAGCGCGCGCTGGCGCTCCTGCAGGGTCATCCACACATCGGGCTGCAGCCAGCTGTAGCGGTCCAGGCCGGCGCGCCGGGCATAGCGCTCGGCCACGGCCTGGGTCTCGTCGGCGCCGGTCGGCTGGCTCATCGCTGCAGGGCCGCCAAGAAGCGGGCGGCCAGTACCGGGTAGGTGTGGTGGGCGCGCACAAAGGCCTGGCCACGCTGGCCCATCGCCAGTCGCTCGGCCGCAGGCAGTGCGGCCAGGCTCCGCAGGCCGGCGGCCACGGCCTCGGGCGATTCAGGCGGCACGGTCAAGCCGCAACCGCTCTCGGCCACGGGGTCGTTGCCGGCGTCCACGCTGTGCAGCACGGTGCAGCCGGCCATCATGTAGTCCATCAGCTTGTTGGGTGCGATGCCAAAGCGGTAGATCGGCACCCGCTGCCAGCCGATGTAGGCGATGTCGAGCCGGGCCAGCAACGCCGGGATCATGGCTTTGGGGACGGGCGGCAGCAGGCTGACGTTGGACAAACCCTCGTCGATCAAACGCTGCGCCAGCCGGGCGCGCTCGTGGCCGTCGCCCACCATCACGATGGCGATGGGCTCACTCTTGAGCAGCACGGCGGCGTCCAGCAGCACGTCCAGCGCATTGGGCAGGCCCATGGAGCCGGCATAGCCCACCACCGTGCGGCCAGCGGCGCGCTGGTCGGCTATCAGCCGGGCCAGGTCGTCGCGCAGCGGCGGCGGCGTACCGGTCCATTCGTCCAGCGTGATGCCGTTGGGCACGATGTGCAGCTTGTTCAGGTCCAGCCCGTGCGCGGCCATGTGGCCCTGCACCTTGGGCAGCATCGACACCACCACGTCGGCATGGCGGTAGGCGGCGTCCTCGGCGGCCTGGCAGAGCCGGATGAAGGGGTGGCGCGGGCTCATGCCGGACAGTTCGATCGGGCTGAGCGGCCACAAATCGTGCACCTCGAACACCAGCACCGCGCCGGCGGCGCGCTGGTTGGCGCGATGGTTGAGGCTCCCGTCGGAGCGACCGCGGCAAAGCCTGGCGATGCGGCGCGCCACCCAGATGTCCATCGGGTAGGTGCTGGAGGCGATCACCACGTCAGGCTTGAACTCCCGCACCAGCCGCTGCGATTGCGCCCACAGCTGCGACAGAAATCGCCAGATGTTCCAGACCCGGCCGGCGCCGTTGCCCTGGTAGGGCGGCGTGGGCAACCAGCGGTAGCTGATGCCTTCAATCGTCTCGTCGCCGGCCAGCGGCTGGCGCGCCCGCACATGCGAGTAATCTGCCGCGACGATCTGCACCCGATGCCCCGTGCGCACCCACTCGCGTGCGAGGTAGTAAGGCCGGTACTCCATGCCGTCGCGCTTTGATCCGGCATAGTGGTTGACGAGCAGGATGTTCATCGCGCGGCCCC
>JANMXG010000001.1:0-5883 GCA_031394235.1 Betaproteobacteria bacterium | reverse complement strand
TTGGTCATCACCGCAAACAGCGGCCGGGCAAAGGCGTCGGTGCCACCCCCGGCCGGGAACGGCACGACGATCGTCACCGGTTTGGTCGGCCAGGCGGGGGCTTGTGCCAGGGCCGGGCCGGCGGTCAAACCCGCCAAGCCCGTGGCTGCCAGCGCGGCCAGCAAGGCGGCGCGACGCGGTAGCGAGGCCGGGGCCAGGGTTGTGGTCCGGGTCGTGGTCCGGGCTGGGGCCCGGTGGGCATGAAGGGTGGGCATGTTGTCTCCGTTGGTGGTTGTCATGTCATGGCCGGGTCTTGCGCCCGGGCCGGCCCCAGGGTCTGTCACGGGCCGTTGAAACTCAGAATATCAAAGCAGAGCCGCCAGGGCGCGGGAGTGCACCACCTGGCCCTTGACGAAGCGATCGTGGCATTGCTCGATGCGGGCCAGGTCGTAGAGGTAGTTCACCATCAGCCCGGCCGATTGCTTGAGGCCCTTGGCCGACAGGTTGGCCTGGGCGTTCAGCCGCTCCAGCCGGGCGCCGTTGTCCAGGTGGAAGCGGCCCACCGGGTCGCCACCCGGCTGGGCCGAGCGGTGCACCAGGTAGAGCGATGCCAGCCGCCACAGGGCGTGGTGGGCGGCCGAGGGCAGCGCCGCCAGGGTGGCGGCATGGGTCAGGGCCTGCAGGTCCTCGCCGGCCGCTTCGCGCAGCAGGGCCACGGCATGCACCGCGCGCTCGGTGGCCGCCTGGGGCAGGCCGGCCAGGGCATTGCCCAGGCTGGCGGCGTCGCGGCCGGGGTTCGCCAGTTTGTGCAGCCAGGCGCTGAAGCCAGGGATGGGCGACAGGGTGCAAAAGGTCTTGAGCTGCGGCAGCTCTTGCTTGAGCTGCTCGGCCACCCGCTTGATGAGGAAGTTGCCCAGCGACACCCCGCGCAGGCCGGGCTGGCAGTTGCTGATGGAATAGAACACCGCCACCTTGAACTGGTCGGCCGCCAGGGGCTGCGACTTCTTGTCAATCAAGGGCGCGATGGCGCCGGCCATCTCGGGCACGAGGGCCACCTCCACAAAGATCAGCGGTTCGTCGGGCAACTGCGGGTGGAAGAAGGCAAAGCAGCGCCGGTCGGGCTGCAGGCGGCGCCGCAGGTCGTCCCAGCCGTCCACCTCGTGCACCGCCTCGTGGCGGATGATCTGCTCCAGCAACTGGGCGGGCGAGGTCCAGTCCACCTTGCGCATCTGCAAGAAGCCCGGGTTGAACCAGCTTGCCAGCAGGTGCAGCAGGTCATGTTCCACCCCGGCCAGCGCGGGCTGGCGGGGCAGCCGCTCCAGCAGGGCGCGGCGCAGGCGCACCAGCGCGGCGGTGCCGCCGGGCGCCCGGTTGATGCGGCGGAACAGCTCTTGCCGGGGCGGCTCGGCGGCCTGGGTCAGGCGGATCAGGTGCTCGGTGTTGCCCGGTGCCTGGGCATAGGCCATGGCGCTGGCCAGCACTTTTTTGGGGTCGGGCGAGAAATCGCGGGCCAGGTGGTCGAAGAAGCGGTGGCGGGCCTCGTCGCCCAGGGTGGCGATCTGGCTGACGATGTCGGCGGCAATGCCCGGGCCGTTGGCCTCGCCCTTTTCGGACAGCAGGCGGCGGCAGTCGGTGAGCAGGTTGCGCAGCAAGGGGTCCTGCGGCCTCGTCGCAGCGGCGCGTCGGGCGGCGCCGACGACAGGCGGTTCGACGCGCAATGGCGGGTCTGGCCGGATGGTGGTCATTCGCGCCAGGCGCAATCCCGCACGCGGGATTCGATGCTCTCGACCAGGGCCAGCGCCGCCGGTGAGAGCGATGCGCGGCTGCGCATGGCCAGCAACAGACGCCGCTTCACGTCGAAGCCCTCGAGCGCCATCACCTTCAAGCCCAGCGCGTCGGCGAACAGCGATGCGCCGGCGCGGGGCAGCACGGTCACGCCAAGGCCCGCCGCCACCATCCGGCACATGCTGTCGAAACTGCGGGCCTGAACCCGGATACGCAGATTGCGGCCATTGGCTTCAGCCGCTGCACTGATCTTGCGGGTCAGCGACGCCGTGCGGCCCAGGCTGACGAAGTCGAAATCCAGAGCCCGCTCGAACGCGACCGCTGCGCTGCCGGCCAGCGGGTGCCCGGCGGGCGTGATCAACACAACCTCGTCAACATCGCAGACCAAGGTCTCCAGGCCTTCCCGGGGCGTGTTGTCGCCAATCACGGCGAGTTCGGCGGTGCCCGACGCCACCATGCGCACCGCGTCCTCGCTGAGCGCGTCTTCCAGATCGATGCGCACCTCGGGGAACCGTATCGCATAGGCGGCCAGCACGGCCGGCAGGAAGCCGCCCAGGGCCGACGGATTGGCGCACAGCCGCAGCAGGCCACCGGCCACCGCATGCATGTCGTCGACGGCCAGGGCCAGGCGCTCCAGGCTGGCGACGAGGGCGATGGCGTGGCGGTGCACCGCCTGGCCCTCCAGCGTGGCCGTCACGCCGCGCTGGCTGCGCTGCAGCAAGGCCTTGCCGCAGTGATGCTCCAGTTCGGAGATGCGCCGGCTGGCAGCGGCCAGCGAGATGCCGAAGCGCTCCGCTCCGGCCGTCAGGCTGCCGGCGTCCACCACCGCCACGAACAGCCGCAGCGACACCAGATCGAATCGGTTCAGGTTGACCAAAGCGCGGGTTTTCCCTCATCAATGCTTGCGCAAGGTTACCTCAACGCTGTGCGAACACGGGGCAGGCCCAGGCCCTGCACACTGGGATCGGGGTCTGGATTCAGCCACCGGTTTCAGCGAGGTCAGTTTGAGCAAACTTTTCTACCGCATCGGGCAAATCGTGCCCAGTTCCAACACCACGATGGAGACCGAGATCCCTGCGGTCTTGCGTGCCCGCGAGTTGATCGAAGCCGAGCGCTTCAGCTTTCACGCCAGCCGCATGCGCATGCAGAAGGTGACGAAGGAGGAACTGGCCGCGATGGACCGCGACTCTGACCGTTGCGCGCTGGAGTTGGCCGATGCCCGCGTGGACGTGCTGGGCTACGCTTGCCTGGTGGCCATCATGAGCATGGGCAAGGGCTACCACCGCATCTCCGAACAGCGGCTGCACGGGCGCACCGTCGAGGCCGGCGGCCCGGCCCCGGTGGTGACGAGTGCCGGCGCACTGGTCGATGGCCTGAAGGCACTGGGCGCCAAGAAGGTGTCGATCCTGACGCCCTACATGAAGCCGCTGACCCAGCTGGTCATCGACTACATCGAGAACGAAGGCATCGAGGTGGTCGACAGCATCTCGCTGGAGATCCCCGACAACCTCGAGGTCGGCCGTCAGGACCCGCTGGCACCGGCCGAGATCAGCAAGCGCCTGAACACCCGCGGCGTGGATGCGGTGGTGGCCTCGGCCTGCGTGCAGATGCCCTCGCTGGCCTCGGTGCAGTTGATCGAGGACCGCATCGGCCTGCCGGTGGTGTCGTCGTCGGTATGCACCACCTACATGATGCTGAAAAAGCTGGGTCTCAAGACCCGTTCACCCGGTTTCGGCGCGCTGCTGTCGGGCGACTACTGATCCTCATTTGCTACCCCAAGACAGAGACCCCCCATGGACACCACACGACGCACCTTCATCACCGGCCTGGCCGCCGCGCCCTCGTTGCTGCTGCCGGCGCACTACGCCTTGGCCGCCGAGCCCCTGAAGATCTCGCACCAGTTCCCGGGCGGGTCCGAAAAAGAGGGCGACTTCCGCCACCGCTTGTGTGACCGCTTCGCCAAGGAACTGGACAAGCGCAGCAACGGCGCGCTCAAGGCCAATGTCTACCCCGGTTCGTCGCTGATGAAGGTCAATGCCCAGTTCAGCGCGGTGCGCAAGGGCGCGCTGGACATGACGCTGATCCCGCTGCCCTATGCGGGCGGTGAGATCCCCGAGCTGAACATCGCGCTGATGCCGGGCCTGGTCACCAGCTACGAGCAAGGCTATGCCTGGAAGAAGGCCGAAGTGGGCAAGGCGCTGACCGACCTGCTGGCCGACAAGGGCGTGGTCATCGTCACCTGGATCTGGCAGGCCGGCGGCGCCGCCAGCCGCAGCGTGCCCATCATCGGGCCGGAAGACGTCAAGGGCCTGAAGTTCCGCGGCGGCAGCCGCGAGATGGACCTGGTGGCCAAGGCCGCCGGCGCGGCCACACTGTCGCTGCCGTCGAGCGAGACCTATGCGGCGATGCAGACCGGCGCGGTCGACGTGGTCACCACCTCGGCCACCAGCCTGATCTCGTTCCGGCTGCAGGAGGTGTCCAAGCACCTGACCATCAGCAAGGCCGGCAAGTCCTACTGGTTCATGCTCGAACCGCTGCTGATGTCCAAGGCCATCTTCGACAAGCTGCCCAAGGACCAGCAGGCGCTGATCATGACGGTGGGCGCCGAAATGGAGAAGTTCGCGCTGGACGGCGCACGCGCCGACGATGCTGCGGTGACCGACGCCTATGTCAAGGCCGGCGCCAAGGTGCACGACCTGAGCGAAGCCGCGCTGGGCAAGTGGGTGGCGCTGGCGCGCACCACCGCCTGGAAGGACTACGCCGAGAAGAACGAAGGCAGCGCCAGGCTGCTCAAGCTGGCCGAGAAGGTCACGGCGTAAGCCGCCAGCCCCGCAACAAGGAGGCCCTGACATGAGCCACGGTTTTGAAGTCGGCGAAGCGGGCCTCGAGCTCGCCGAGATCGAGCAAGCCCCTGCCGGCCATCCCTTTGTCGCGCGGCTCGACCGCGCGATGAAGGCCGTCAACCGCTGGGTGATGGTGCCCTGCATGGCGGCGGTCTTCCTGGCCGCGGCCATCCTCAGCTACAGCGTGGCCGCGCGCTATTTCTTCAAGATCCCGACCGAGTGGCAGGACGAGACCGCCGTGTTCCTGCTGATGGGGGCCACCTTTTTCTCGGCCGCCTTCGTCCAGTCCTACCGCGGCCATGTGGGCGTGGAAGCCATCGCCGGCCTGCTGTCGCCGCGCGTGAACCACTGGCGCATGCTGTTCGTGGAACTGGTCAGCGGCGCCTTCTGCACCTTTTTCAGCTGGAAGAGCTGGACGCTGTTCGCCGAGGCCCTGCACGAGGGCCACGCCAGCAATTCCACCTGGGGCCCGCCGATGTGGATCCCCTACCTGCTGATGGCCTCGGGCATGACGCTGCTGGCGCTGCAGCTGTGGCTTGAAATCGTCGCCCGCGTGGTGAACAAGGATGAAGGCAAATGAGCGGCAGCACCATCGGTATTTCCTACGGCGTCGTCACCCTGCTGGTGATGTTCTCCGGCATGCCCATCGCCTTCGGCCTGGGCGCCGTGGCGGTGACTTTCATGTTCTTCTTCATGCCCGGGTCGGCGCTCGACACGGTGACGCAGAACGTCTACGAGGAAATGGCCAGCATCACTTTGCTGTCTATCCCCTTGTTCATCCTGAAAGGTGCGGCCATCGGCAAGAGCCCGGCCGGCAAGGACCTGTACTCGGCCATGCACGCCTGGATGAGCAAGATCCCGGGCGGCCTGGGCATTGCCAACGTGTTTGCCTGCGCGCTGTTCGCGGCGATGTCGGGCTCCAGCCCGGCTACCTGCTCGGCCATCGGCAGTGCCGGCATCCCCGAGATGCGCATGCGCGGCTACTCGCCGGGTTTCGCGGCCGGCATCATCGCCGCCGGCGGCACGCTGGGCATCCTGTTGCCACCGTCGATCACGATGATCCTGTATGCGGTGGCCGCCGAGCAATCGCTGGGCCGGCTGTTCCTCGCCGGCATTGGTCCGGGCGTGCTGCTGGTGGGCCTGTTTGCCGGCTATGCGGTGTACCGCTACCGCAAGGAGCATGCGGCTGCCGTGGTGGCCTATGCCGCCGGTGGCGTGGCCAAGAGCGCGATGCTCGACGACCATGTCTACACCATGACCGAGAAGGTCGAGATGC